>DATAZN010000638.1:0-39788 GCA_036272035.1 Mycobacterium sp.
TAGTGCGCGGCCTGGTCCGGGCCAGTTGGGCTGCTCGCCGATGACGCCCAGGCCCATCTCGAAGTTCAGGTCCTGCCCGCCGCACAACTCACCTTGAGTGCCTCGGGTGATCAGTCGCCAGATCTCGGCGTCATCCTGCTCCAGCACACCGGACACTCCGAATGTCCGGACATAGGTGTCGTAGGAGGCCTGCTTGAATTCCTCGGGTGCGTCCTTTTCGACCAGGAACCACGACCAGACTTCCATCGCGTCGTGGGCCAGCGGGCGCCACAAGCGCAACGTCAGCATTGGCTCCGGTCGCTGGTGGCCGTCTCGGCCCATCAAGACGTTGAGAAACGATAGGTTCGGGAAGATGGTGCCGTGGATGAAGATGGTTTGCTTAAGTACCGCTAGTTTCGCCTCGTCGGCGTAGCCCTCGGCCATTCCCGCGACCATCTGGGCGGGATAGCCCATGAACGGTGGCATCTCAAATCCAGGCGGAACTCCCAGCACGCCCAAACCGTGCCCGTTGGGCAGGCTGACGTGGGCCGGGGCTGAGGCGATCTCGGGATCCCCAGGCAGCACTCCTAGCTCGGACATCGAGCGGTGGGTCATAAGGGTGTGGTAGGCGTCGCCAACGAAGTTATCTGACCCTAGCTTCCAGTTGGCGTCGACCACCCAGCGCTGTGGTTCGCCGCGTACTTCCAGCCCGGCCGCGCTGCGTTGGGTGAAGAGGTCGATGTACCAGCGCATTTCGCCGAGGTAGTCCTCGAGTGGCGGGGCTGACTCGTCCACGCAGCCGAAGATTAGGCCGTTGTAACTGTCCAGCTTGGGAACCTGGGTCAGGCTCCAGCGTGTCTTATCCATGGCCGCGCCGTACACCCGTTCCTGTGCGGGCACTCCGGCCAGTTCACCGGTGTTCTTGTAAGTCCAGCCGTGGTAAGGACATCGGAAGTGGGAGGTGTTGCCCATGTCGGTACGGCAGAGTTGGGTGCCGCGGTGACGGCAGGAGTTGCCCATGGCCCGCACCCTGCCGTCCTCGGCCCGAACGACGATCACGGAACTGCGACCGAGGTAGCGCACGACGTAGTCGCCGGGGCTGGGCACCTCAGTCTCGTGCGCGAGGAAGGTCCAGGACCGGGCGAAGACGCGCTCGGCCTCCAGGTCGTGCAGACGGGGATCGGCCACGAGCGCGGCAGGCAACACCCCCTTCTCGATGGTTTCCCGCGCGCGGGTGACGAGCCTGCGAGTTCTGGCGTCGAGCTTAGTCGACATCGTGGCGGTCCAATCTAGTCATTGCATTCAGTCGGCTCGGCCCCGGCGCTTGCGGGTCGGTTTTTGGACGGCTCGCGCCCCAGCAGCATCGAGCGTGCGATATTTGCCGTGTCGAACGGTCCTGTCTCGGCGAGGCGTTAATCCAGAAAATGGTCCAAGGTCTTGATGATGCGGTAGGCGGTAAGCAGCGTCGGTATCTCAATGTCGAGTTCATGCGCCGCCCCTACGTATGCCCCGAGCATTGATTCCACCTCGGTCTTGCGCCCGCGCAACACGTCCCCATACATCGACGGGCGACCAGTCATACCGCGCTCGCGCAGCGTTAAGCCGTCCTTGATAACGAATTCCACCGCATCCTGAGGCGCGAGCTCGTCGAGTTCCTTCAACCGCGACACCGGTCCATAGAAGTTTTGCGGCGTGTAGCCCATCCCCCGGTAGACCGCGAGCAGATCCTTGGCCAGCGCAACGAAGTACTCCGCGCCGGCAGGCACCGTCATCGCTTCGAAGAACGAACTGCTCGGTACCGCACCCAACGAGGTCACTGACCAAGAGGCGACGAGCGCGATCTGGGCGAGCTTCTCCCACTCCACTTGCGCGATATGTCCGACCGCCCGGGCCGGCATCGCCGCCGCGGAGAAGGCCTTAGTGATCTGGAGCAAGCGTGGTGAGGTCCGTCCGTTCAGCTCCCCGAAGTAAGCGGTCACCGGGGTCGAGAGGTGGTTATGCACGAGGCCGGGCTCGATGAGCGTGCCCCCCTCGATCGTGGACGCCCCGAGCACGCGATCTTTGCCCAGCCAGTCGATCAATTGCTGATCCTTGCTCACCGTGTTCTGTACCGACAGCGCCGTCCTCACCGCGCCGCGCAGCGCCCCGGCCCCCGCCAGCGCCTGCTCGGTGTCTTTGGCCTTCACCGCCAGGATCAAGTAGTCGACCGGGCCCCGAACCTCCTCCGCACTGGTCACGGCGGTCAGCCGCTCGGTGACCACGATCTCTCCTCTGCGACCTACAATTCGTAGCCCCCGGTCATTGACCGCGTTCACGTGCTCGAGACGGGCGACGAGAGTGACTTCGGCGCCCGCCTCGGCCAGATAGCCACCCAGCACCGAGCCGAGGCCGCCCGCGCCGAGCACGACGACTCGCATCAGAGCACGCCCGCCGCGTCCAGCCGCTCGGCCAACCGGTCCCGCTCAGCGTGCGGAATCGTCGCCCGCACCGGAGGGCGCATCGGGCCGGCCCGCAAACCAAGTAGCTCGAACCATGCCTTCAGATAGGGCATTGCCGCCACGTACGAGCCCGTCGCGGCGATCCTTCCGATTAGTACGTCGTCGTATACTGCGCGCGCCGCAGTCAACCGATCGGACAACGGCAGCGCCTTCTCCAAATCTCCATCTCGGGCAAACCGGGTGTACTCGCGCATCGAGTCCCGCAACTTGCCGTACAACAACAACGAAAGTTCTCCATACAGCACACGTCCACCGAATTGGGCCACGTCGTAGACCCAGTAACGCTCATTTGGCTCACTCACCACTAGTCGGTCGCCCACGGCCCGGCGCAATGCGATACTGTCCGTCCAACTCAACGTGCCGTTCTTGACCCCGACGACGTTATCGTGCTCGGCAATGCGGGCCACCGCCGCGTGACTGTAGACGTAGCCGGAGACCGGCGTGCGGTAAAGCACCAAGGCCAATTCAGTGGCCGGCGCAATCATGTTAAAATAAGCTACGACATCGTCGTCGGTTTTCAGCTGAACTGACGGATTCATGACTTCGGCCCCGACGTAGCCCAGCGATTGCACGAATCGCAGCTTCTCCACGGCCTGATAGGCCGAGGAGTCCAAGATGATCGTGAATAGTGGCAGTCTTCCGGCTGTCGCGTCCGCCACCACTTCGTGGTAGCGCCTCCACTCCTCGAGGGTCATGTTCCAGCCCTCGGCGAAGAACCCTCCGACGACCAGACCGGTGCATCCCATCTCGATAAACGCGTCAATGTTGTGCCGCAGTCCCGGCTCGTCGAGCTCAAAATCTCGAGTCATCGGGGTCAACGGACACATGTAAAAGTTGCACAAGTGCTCGGCCGCCCAGCCTCGTGGATCGCCGCCTGGCCGCGCGACGGTGTTCATGTTCATCGCTCCTGGGTTTCAATGTGATTTGAGGGAAAAGTCAGGAACGAGCTCCACCCCCGCATGGGTGAGGTCCGAGCCGCCGTGGAGCGCCGCATCCAAGAACAAATTCTGCCGGAGACTGATTCTACGGTCACTGCACCGTCCCAATCTCTTTCGTCTGGAGAGAACAACTCAGCACGGATACGATATTACCAATCTCAACCACCTAAAGCATAGCCGCAATGCCGAGAAATCCGATAAACGAGGAGCGATCTCCCATAAACGAGATCCTCTGGCCAAATTGCGCCGAGCGTTCTCACGCCCCCCTTTCATGCGGTTGCGATCGTGGTTTGGCGTCAACGACTTCTCACGCCTCGACCTCGACCTCGACCTCGACCTCGACCTCGACCTCGACCTCGACCTCGACCTCGACCTCGACCCTAAGATCACCATGCGGCATTGGCTGCACCCGACGTCCGCCCCACGGTCTTGACTGCAGATGGCCGCTGTGTGCGGGGGTGATCAGTCCCAGCACCAGACTTGCCGACTTACCTTGACGCCCAACTCCACGAGATCGCCTGTTTCGAGGACCATCGATCTTGGTTCCTCGGTGCATTCTCTAGGAGATGTCAGCTCGCTTCCAGGTGCGGTGACGACGTCTCGTAGCGGGACACCCGCCGTCAGCCGGTCGGTATCCACCAGCGGCATTCACTCCGAGCACGCCGACTGTCACCAACCTGATGGCCGAGTACAACTAGCGCCGCGCCGGCGACGTAGTACGCCGTGAGCCGCGCATCGTCCAGCCCGCCACGAACGACGACTCGGCCGCGCGCTCGGGAATCGGGCGACCTGGAGGTTGGCGGCGAACTGATCGGACCCAGAACCAGCGAACCTCGTCGAAGCCGGCGGGCATCCCCACCGAGCACCGGCCCGGGCCGTCGCGCGACGTCCCCGGCGCCGTACACGTCCGGGGCTGAGGTTACGCATCTCGCGTCGGCCTCCACTCCCTCGCCGCGTAGGGTCTCTGCGGCGAGCACTGCGGCCATCCTGCCACCGACCAGGACGACCGTCCTCGGAGTCACCATGGCCGGTCCGGCGCGAGCGGACGCTCAGACCTAGTCACGGCTCGCGGACCCGTATCGCGTCCTGTGGGCACTCACGGGCCGCGCCACGGACCGCGTCGTGCCGCTCCACTGGAACTGCGTCGACCAGCACCCGCGCCTTGCCTGCCGAGTTGATCTCGAACAGGTCCGGTGCGACCTCGACGCACAGCTGGTATCCGCAGCACCGCCGGGGATCGACTTCAACCTGCATGTGGGTTGCCATCCCTCCTCGCTTTCCGATGCCCTGACCTACCCGACCGACGGACCGGGTGGACCGAACCGACGGCTGATCGTTTGCGGCTCGGTGTAAGCGTCCAGGCTCTGCGGAGAGAATTCCCTGCCCAGGCCACTGCTCTTGACCCCGCCGAAGGGCGCTCTCGGGTCCAACGAGGTGAAACTGTGACTGTTGACGAACACCGAGCCGGTGTCCATCCGCCGTGCCAGCTCGAACGCGCGTTCCTCATCCTCGGTCCAGAAGGAGGTGCCCAAGCCGTACTGCGAGCTGTTGACCAGGTTGATGACGTCGTCGAGATCGTCGTACCGCACGATCGGCACGGTCGGACCGAACTGCTCCTGATCGACCACGGCAAGCCCGGGAGCGGCACCGGTGACGATGCTGGGCTGCATGAAATGCCCGTACTCCCAGGCGGCACTGTCCAATCGGCTTCCTAAGGTCGTCACGACCGCGTCGCTGGCGGCGGCATCGGCCAGCATCTTCTCCACGATGCGCACCTGCTCGGCGTTGTTCAACGGCCCCATGGTGCTGCGCGGGTCATCGCCGGGACCGACGACGATCTCGTCCACTGCCGCGCGGAAAGCCTCGACGAACCGGTCGTGCAGACCGTTGGGCACGTAGATGCGCTTGACCCCGAAGCACACTTGACCGGCGGCGCTGAACGCGCCTTTGACCATGCGTCGCACGGTCTGTTCGGACAGGTCGACGTCGTCCAGCACAATGGCTGGGTCGTTGCCTCCGAGTTCCAGGGTCACCCGCTTGATGTCACGAGCGGCGGCAGCCATGACCTTTCGCCCGGTTTCGGTTCCCCCGGTGAATGCGATCTTCCGGATCGCCGGGTGCGCGACGAGGGCCACGCCGACCGTGTCTCCGCCGCTGACGAGATTTAGCACACCCGGCGGGAAGTGCCGTTGCAGGACGCGGATCACCTCAGACAGCACTAGGGGCGAGTTCTCCGACGGCTTGAGCACGACGGTGTTTCCGGCCACCAGCGCTGGGGCCAACTTCATGAACGAGAGCACTACCGGGAAGTTCCACGGAGTGATCGCCGCGACCGGCCCCATCGGACGGCGACGGATGAGCGTGGTGCCGCCGGTGTCGCGGATGCGAGTTTCCCGCAGCGCCTGCTCAGCGATGCTCGCGGTGTACTCGCAGATACCCGAGGCGAACTCGAGGTCAATGCGCGACTCCTCGAGGGTCTTGCCGTTCTCCCGGCTCAGGATCGGCGCGAACTCCTCGATCATGCCGTAGATTTCCTGGGCGGCCGCCTGCAGCAGTTGCTCACGATCTCTCAGCGGCCGAGCAGACCATTCCGGGAACGCGGCGGCTGCGGAGCGCACCGCCTCGTCGACCTGGGCGTCGGTCGCGTCGGGGATCGTGCCGATCACCACTCGGGTGTCGGCCGGGCTAACGATGGTCAACGACTGATCCGACGTCTCCTCCCGCCCGTTTATGATGAGCTTCGCCTCGATCATGTGCACTCCTGCCCTGTCGGCACGGACAGCGGTCAGTGATGACCCGGTCCGTACGGGTTGTGTAGAAACTCGGAAAAGACCTCTTTGGGCTGCCAGGACAGACTTTCCAGCTGCATCGCGTCCAGCTGTATGCGGAAGCCGAGCCGGGGACTGGCGATCTCCAACCGTTCACCGTTGCGCGTCAGCACCTTGTGCACCGTGACCACCGTGAACTCATTGGCCACGGTGGTCTGCCGCCCAGCGTCCTCGGACATTGAGATGGCCTGCGGTCTAGCTGGAGCGCTGTGGGTGGTGGTGCGCGGGTCTTCGATACGTGTTTCTTCGGGCCAGCTCACCGGCTCTTCGTCCGACCGCGACGTCACGCGGTCAGCCCCGTTCCGCCCGCCGGTGTGGTCAGCCCTCGCACGCCCATTCCGCCGTCACTGTTGATCACCACTCCGGTAACCGCCCTGCAGTCCCCGGACGATGCGAGCAGCGCATACAGCCCGCAGTGGTCTTCCGGCCGCTGAGCGGTGAGCAGTGGGTTGGTCGACCGCATCAACTGCCAGATGTCCGGGACCGTCTCCAGTTCCTTGTCCCCCTGACCCAGCTGCTCAATCCCACGGAGCCCGGTGACGGTGCCACCCGGCGCGACCCCATTGACTCGGATCTTCGGTGCGAGCTCGTACGCGAGTTGGCGCACCACGCCCACCACCGCGTGTTTGGACGCCGTGTACAGCGGGCCGCCACCCGCGGTGTAGAAGCTGGCGCTCGAAGCGGTGAAGATGATGGTCGGCGCGTCGCTCTTGAGCAGCTCCGGCACGGCCGCGTGCGCTCCGAGCAGGTACGCCTTCACATTCACCGCGAAGATCTCGTCGAACGCCCGGCCGAGTGCCTCAGGCTCGAACCCGACCAGGGGAGTGAAGTAGTCGAAGATGCCAGCGTTACCGATGAACACGTCGAGTCCACCGAAGTCGTCCGAGGCCCGCGCGACCAGGCGCCGGTTGTCCTCGTACTCAGTCACGTCCCCGACCAAGGCGCACACCTCGGGATGCTTCTTCCGTAGCTGGGCGATGTTCCCCTCGGACCGGTCCATGACCGCGACGCGAGCGCCCTCGGCCAAGAACCGCTCGACGACGGCAAGCCCGATCCCGGCCGCACCCCCGGTTACCGCAACGACACGATTCCGCAGCGAGCTCATGAGCTGCCTCCCTGAGTTTGGACGAACAGCGGATTTGGACATGCCCGGACTCAGGAGGTCATGGAAGCGGCGGCGTGCTCGTCGGCGACGACGTACTGCTCCTGAAGCGCAGGCACCGGCGGCCCGCCTCCCAGGCGCCTTCGAGGTAGACGTCTTGCCAGACCAACGTGTCGTTGGTGTGCTCGTGCCACGCCCACCGGCGGGTGAGAACCGGGTCGTAGTCGTTCATTTGGCAAGACCCGCCGTCGACGACGGTGACAAGACCCGCACCGCCCTGGACGCGAAACGAAGGGCAGACATGGTGTGCCGGTGCGCCCAGGTGATCTCGCCGGGCTTGAGCATCCGCATTCCCAGTTGATGGTGTGCGTAGTGCCACGAGTTCCTAGATTGATGAACAAAAAAAATTGCGCTGAGCAGTAGAAATCTCCTCCAGAACAGAACTTGACCACCTTCGCGTGAACGTCCGCCCACTTCAAAATCAAGGGAGACTCGGCGGGCTGGGTACCGCCGACGACCCACTCGAGCATTTCGCCGCACAGGCATTGCCCTCTCATATGCGCGGCTTCGAGCTCGGCGTCGAACTCACGAAGCGAGGGGACGTTCATTTCACGAACTCCGGTTAATCTCTGTCTCGCAGAGAAGCTTTCCGCTGTCCTTAAAATCGTAGTAGCGACCTCACTTGAGGTCAAGGATTATCGCGCGACTATGACCTAGATGCTGCCAGTTATCCGATATGCGCAGGGCAAGTGCCCCTAATATCCGAAGTACGAGTCCGCGTACAGTTTTAGCGCGGCCACGTAACCGAGTCGATAACAGCCATCGCCCAGCGCCACTCAACCGCCCGATGCCGTCGGCGCCAGCGGTCCGTGTACTCGGCGGAGAGTTTGCGCCGGAGTCTCGCCAAACTTTGACCGATAGCCGACGCCGAAACGGCCCAGGTGGGTAAAGCCCCAGTGGAAGGCGACCTCGGCCACAGCGACCGGCCGATGGGCACCGCTAAGGAGCTCCTCGCGCACCCTGGCCAGCCTGACCTCGCGCAAGTAGGCCATCGGCGGCATGCCCACGTGTCTACGGAAGCCGTCCTGCAGCGCACGCACTCCCACACCGACCCGCTTGGCGAGCTCCGGGGCGGTCAGCGGCTCCTCCGGGTGGGCCTCCATCAGTTCGACCGCAACGCGAACCGTTCGGGGGTGCGGAACCGGACGCGGCTCTGTCACGGTGCGCGTGTAGTTGTGCGGTTGCGCCATCAGGAAGCTGTGGATCAACAAGAGCTCCAGCTGGCGAGCTGAGAGCGGGTGCGCGACAAGACCGTCGGGCCGCCGGCATTCGCGTCGCAACAGTCCGACAGCGCACAGCCAGCTGCGACTGGCCGACGTTCCAAGATCCATGCTGGTGGCGAACTCGACGGGCCTGGATGCTGGACGCCCGAGCATCGCCTCGAGCTCCGACTCGAGGTCATCACGGCCGTACTTGACACACAGCTGGGCGCAGTTGGCGGACCACCTGATCCGCCCTGGCCGGCGCGGGAGGAACACCGCCGCGCGCCCGGGGTCGCTCAGGATTCGGTCCACACCTGTCCACGACTCGGTCTGCCCCGCCAGCGGGACGTTGATGTGGTAGGAGTCGAGCCCGTCCTCGTTGACGAGCCGAACCTCGGCTCCGTAGCGGAGCTGACCAGCCGTCACTGACCCGAGGGTCACCGCGTCGAGCCGCGCGTCCAGTCTGCAGCTCCGATCGAGAACCTCCAGCCGATGGGGGGTGAAGATCCGCGTTACGGCGTCACGCGCCCCGGACGGCCGGTCTGTCTGCATCGAGTCGTGGCAGCGCAAGTATCGATTCACGGATCCTCGGCCATTCCTCCAACCTGCCCGGCTACGCGCCGGGGGGTTTCACCGATGCCAGCGATAACACGCACGTCGGCAGCTCACGTCACAGGTCAAGCACGATTCGTGGACCGCGGCTGCGCGAGCAGCAGATCATCATCACTGTGTTCGACTCCTTCTCTTGCTTGGTGAGTACTTGGTCCATGTGCTCGATATCGCCTTCGAGAACCTTGACCTCGCAGCTTCCGCAGATTCCCTCGACGCAGTCGTACGGAATGTCCACACCAGACTCCAGTACGACGTCCAGAATGGACCGGTCCGGGGGCACCGACAGCTCCACGCCCGACCGGGCAAGCGTGACGCTGTTCACACGAGGGTGCGCCACGCGGGGCACCCCGGGACCACATGCCGCAAACCTCTCCACGTGCAGCGCATGGGGGAAGGAATGCGCACAGAGCTGTTCCACGGCGGCGATGAGGCCCTCCGGTCCGCAGCAATAGACCTGGGCCCCCGGGGCCAGCGCGCCCAATGCCTCGGCCAGGTTCAGCGGGCCCTCGCGATCCTCCGGGACGATCCGGACCCGCGAGCCGTACTCGTCTAGTTGATCTCGAAACGCCATCGTCGCCCGCCGGCGGCCCCCGTAGAGCACGGAGAATTCAGCGCCGGCCTGGGCTACCTGCTTCACCATCGGAAGAATCGGAGTAATTCCTATGCCACCGGCGATGAAGAGGTACCGATCGGACTCGACGAGGCGGAAATGGTTCCGTGGGCCGCGGACTGCGACCTCGTCGCCTTCGTTCAGGAATCTGTGCACATACTCTGATCCGCCTCGTCCAGCGCGCTCGAGAAGTACCGCGATGCGATAGCTGTGCCTGTCCGTCACGTCCCCACACAGCGAGTACTGCCGAACGAGTCCCTGCTTCAACAGCAGGTCTAGGTGAGCACCCGGCGCCCAGGTCGGGAGGATGTCCTCGTCCGGGTGGCCGAGGGTCAAACCCAGGACGTTATCGGCCTCGTGCGTGACTTTACGAACAATGAGGCTCGTCAGCTCACTCATCGAACCACCTTCAACTTTGTCATCCACCGCGGGCGCCCTCAACTTTGTCCGTGCGCTCTGCCGACGCATAGTTGAAACTGCGCGTCTTCCGGCGGAAGCGCATTACTTGAACGCCACCTCGAGGTGCTTGTAGCCGTAGAGCACGTTGTTCATCGCGAGCTCGCTCTTACCCACCTCGATACGCTCGACGACATTTGCCATCTCGTCGAACATCACCTCCATCTCCAGGCGGGCAAGGTGCATTCCCATACAGGTGTGCCTTCCACGACCCCAGGCGAGCTGGTCGACGGGCGGGCGAGAGATGTCGAACCGCTCGGGATCCGGGAACTTCCTCTCGTCCCGATTCGCCGACCCGTACAGCACCACCACTCGAGAGCCCTCGGGAAGCAGAGTGCCCCCGAGGTCGTAGTCCTCGACAGCCACCCGGCTAAACCACAGAATGGGACTCGCCAGACGACCGATCTCACTCACTGCCCGGGGCAGGAGCGACCGGTCCTGACGAAGTAGCTCCCACTGATCCGGGTTCTCCCCGAACAGCTTTAGCCCGGCGCTGATGGCATGGATGGTCGTGTCAAGACTGGGGTAGATGTAGTCGGACAGCAGCATGATGCACGTCTGGCGGTCGAGTTCACCGCGCTTCTCCGCCTGCATTAAATCATCCGCCCACCCGCCGGGCGTCAGTCCGTCAGGGACCGCCGCCTGCAGATATGCGGCCGCCTCCTGCATGATCCGCATCCCCTCCTGGGTACGCTCGTTATCCATCATCCCCATGCAGTTGAATCCGGCGGCCGCCCACTCGAGCATGCGCTCGCGACCGTCATCAGGAAGCCCGACCCGATGAGCGACAATCTCAAGCGGCAGGACGTGGGCGAGCTGCGTTACTCCGTCGAAGCGTTCAAGCTCTCTCAGCGTCTCAACGGTCCGTCTGGCGAGTTCACGCAATTCGGGCTCAAGGGTCTTCACCGCGCCGGGAAGAAGCGGCTTGCCTTCAAGCTTGCGGTACTTGTCGTGCTCGGGCGGATCGGTTTGCAAGGTCGTGCGGGCAGCCTGACGTACGAAGTCGTTCATGCCAATGCCCTGACCTGATACGAAAGTCTTCCAGCGGGTGAGCACCTCGGCGACTTCGGCGTGCCTTGGAACCGCGTACATGTTGTGGTGTTCGAGCCAGATCACACTGCCCGCGTCTCGGAAACGCCGATAGGTCGGGTACGGGTCGCGTAACATTTCGTCCGAGTGCAGGTCCGTTCCGAACTTCGGAACGTGCACCGAGCTCGCGGTAACTGGGCTGGCCATGGATGTCTTCCTCTAGAATTGGTGCGTCGATACCGACGCCGGAGGCGAATAATGGGATTTGTACTGGATATCGGATAGGGTGATGCCATGCCTCACACGCGGCGTCGCTGTGACACGTGTCGGGCGCCGGCTTCCCACGAGGCTCCACTCGTTACGATTTCACGTCAATCAGGACTTTGCAGGCTTGTCGGTTGCGCAGCAGATCGAAGGCTCGGGAGTAGTCACGCAGGGGAACACGATGCGTAATCAAGGGCGCCAGATCCACTCGCTTCTCGGCGAGCAGCGATATCGCCGCAGGCCACGAGCTATCGAGGTCCCGGCCATGAAAGAGCCTAAAGTTGATCTCTTTGAGCAGCGCCGTGGACAGGTCCAGTCGGACGGGGCCCTGCGGGGCGCCGACCAGGCGAGCCTCCCCGCCGACGGCCAGCGCCCGGACCCCGAGCTCCAGCGCCGATTCCGCGCCCGAGTAGTCGAGCCACACGTCGACGCCGCCGGGGCCGGCCAGCTCGCGTACGCGCCGTCCGTCCTGAGCGTCCTCCGTGGCGAGCACGACAACGCTGGCGCGGTTCCCAAGGTAGTTACGCGCGAGCTCGAGTCGGTACTCTGCCGATTCGATTCCGATCACATGCTCGGCCCCGCACGCATTGGCGGCCGCGCAGGTCATCAGACCGAGTGGACCCAACCCGGTCACCAGTACCGACTTACCTTTGACTCCGCCGTCGGCAAGCACTGACCGGACCGCGAGCCCGAAGGGCTCGAGCAACGCGGCGCTGTCCGGTCCGATCTCATTAGGAACGGGCTTGATCACCTGAGCTGGCAGGACCACGTACTCCGCAAATCCTCCATTGATGTCGAGCCCGACGTACTCCAGTTGCTCGCATACGTTGCCGCGACCGATTAAGCAGGTTCTACATTGTCCGCAGCAGGAGTGACTTTCAACAGCCACGAGCTGGCCTAGCTCTAGATCGGCGACCTGCGAGCCCACTTTTCGGACGTGCCCACTGAATTCGTGACCGATCACAACGGGAAGCCGGGAGCCCATCCTGTCCGACAACCACGGCGGCCAGTTGAAGATCGTCAGGTCCGTGCCGCATATGCCTGCCGCCGCCACTTCTACCAATACCTCTCGTGGCCCTAGTTCGCTAGGCAAATCATACTCGCCCAACTCCAAGCCACCGGCGGTCGAATCACGCTTAACCACGGCGTTGAAACTCATTGGCCCACCTCGGGTCGCCTCACCTGGATACACGTATCTAGAGTGGATAAACGAAGTAGCGTGGCAAGACGTCGCTGTCGACGATCACTTTCTTGGTGTCGAACTTCAGGTGCCCATCCTCGACAACCAGGGTGTCGTGATATGCGCCGGTCAACAGCAATCGAGAGCCGCTCCGGCCGTGCTCGGCGATGTAGATGGCGAAGCCGACGGTGAGGTGCACAGACCCACCCGCTACCCATTCGATCGAGGGGTCTGACAAGATGTGTCGTTGTCGGTAGTCGTTGTAGTGGCCGTGCCAGACCTCTTCGACATAGGCAACGCGGTCCCGGATCCTGTCCTTGGTGTCGTCATAGACAAACGCAATCGGCAGCCCGCGCTCATCGTTTTCACGGGTGGTGACGAAGTACGAGCCACCGGCCGTGAAGAGCTCGACCCAGTCGTGGAGACGAGCATTATCGACTATCTCGATATACTGTCGAAGCAGGCCACGCACCTGCCGCTCCCCGCTCTCATCCGCCAACGTACTTTCCGACTCCTGCTCCAGCATTCGCATAACCATTCCCAAGATTGGTCGAATGTCGCTAATGGCCGATTTCGGCGGTTCCTACAGCCCCATCGCCCTGCGGTAGGTGGCATAGAAGTGCCGGAGTCCGGCCTCGTCGAGGATCCGGTACGGCGGAAACCGCTTCCATGCTCCCTTCAACGCGACGTTGTCGCCTCGGCCCCGCGCTCCGTCCTGAACCCGCGCCAGCGCGGTCTGGTCCTCGAGGGAGATAAATCCTTCTGGACCGAAGAGGTTGGAACCCTGCCGGACGCGGTGGTGCACGAGCTCCGAGTCCTCGCCGCGCCGCGCGAAGAGGGCGAAGTGCATCTCGGTCTCGGCTACCCCCTTAGGGAGCGCGAACCGGAGCGCGAGTGTGTCAAGCTGATCGGACACAATCCCCACCGGGAAGATGTTAATGATGCTGTTTGTTGCCTCCTTCTTTGTTTTCAGGTCCAGCAACGATGGATCCTTCAGGTAGTCCACCGATTCAGGAGAGGTAGCCGTATACTCGGTCCAGATGTGTCCGTACTTCTCGAAGTCGGGCATGTGCGCTTCGCCGGACGCACCCCCGAGCTTGAGCAGCCTGATCGCCGCATGCAGGGCAATCGCGTGGTATCCGTCGTAGAGGTTCTCGGCGGCGATCTTCCAGTTACACTCGAACATCACCTTCTGTGAGCCGAGGTAGACCAGGTCACCGTCGCCGAGCGCGGTATCGAGACCCTCGGTGATTCCGCCCAGATAGTCGAGGATCGGCGGAGCCTCGTCGGACAACGACACGAAGATCGCGCCCGCGTACGTCTCCACCCTCGCTACAGGCAGTCCGTATTGGTCCTTTGTGAAGTCGACTGGGAAGTCCTCTGCGAGAGATGCCGAAAGCAGCTTCCCGTTCAGGTCGTAACGCCAGTTGTGGTAGATGCAGGTCAGGCATTTGCTATCGGCAAGGTTGCCGTAGCTGTCACGCACCAACGCGGTCCCACGGTGCGCGCAAGAATTGACGAGAGCATGGAGACTCCCACCCATATCGCGGATCAAGATGATCGGAACGTTCCCAAGCTGCGTGGTCTTATAATCGCCAGGCTCGGGGATCTCGGCGGCGTGACCCAAGAGCGTCCAATACGGTCCCCCGAACACGGCCCGCATCTCTTCGTCGAAGAGTTCCTGACTCAGATAAATCTCCCGAGGGATGCGGTTGTCCTCGTCCGGCCAGGCGACGATGTCGGATGTGATCGTATTGGCCATCAATTCCTCCGAGTGTCGATCCGTGTAGACCCGCGCGTCAAAATATCGACCTATGGGTTTCCTGTCAAGGGAGGGGCGCACTCGAACGGACGAGCTTGGCTGCGCCATGTGGATGACGGTGGGGCACCCGCCATCCGAACAGCGACAGCCCCACTGGCAGACCTGTCGCCGCGGCGACGCCCGGTCGCGCAAGGGCGACACCAGGCGCTCGGCGAGCCCCGACGCACGCGCGGTGCCAATGGGGCACTCGCAGGCGGGAGCCCTTGATTACCGCCTGAGCCAACAGAAGGGCCGCGCACGTAGTCCGCCAAGCTAGACGCTCTCCGCTTGCCGCTCAACTGGCGCGTCGATCTATTGACACACAAGTCTAGCGGTCCTAGCCTGGACGCTGCGGAATCGGACGGAGCGAGGCCCGGCCCACCTCGGCAGGCCCCTCTGGAGATCCCTGCGTCACGCTCAGCCGGTTGCCTGGCCACCAATTCCTCTGTGCCAGGTGACGTGTGAATTCCGGAGTTTGGAGGCCAGATCTGCATGACCACGCACGCGACGACGCCCAACCACGAGAGCGCGCCGAAACAGAAGCTGATCACGGATCTCGAGATATCGATCGACCCCCGGTCTCCGGAGTCCATGTTCATCGATCTGAACCGTTTTCAGGTCTTCGACGGCGACGACCCAACCGTAACGCTCGTGTGTGGTGCCACCGACGATGAGAAGATCGGGATTGTCGTGTGGAATCTCGAGCCGGGGCAGGAGAACGAGCGTCACATGCACCCGGCCATCGACCATGTCCACGTCGTCCTCACCGGAGAAGCCGAATACCACCTCGCCAGCGGGCCAGCGCTCACGGTTCGGGCCGGCCAAGCGGTCATGGTCCCCGCCGGAGTGATGCACGGAATTCGGAATGTCCGGAACGAGAGGTGCTCCTACCTGGCAGTCACCTCGCCGGGTAACTACGAGAAGGTACTCGAAACCAGGTAACACTGAGCGAATGGACTGGCGCAATGCGTTGCGGTCGTGCGGCGCAGTCTGATCGAGCTCGGACCGCGAACATCTCCTGCGGTTGGCGTGGAGCCTGCCTGACGGTGATCCGCACGCGTTCCACAGGAGGGCTCGGGGTCCGGCTCACTGAGCTGGGAGATGTGGCTTGCGACGGTCGCATCGGTCCCGCGCAGAAGGGCATCTGCTGGATGTGACTATCCCATGGGCACCGCGCAATGTCGGTGCGGCGCGGTGCGGCGATCCTAACGTCGTGTTGTGCGCGGGACTGGGCCCAGTGCTCGCACCGGTCACCCAGTGGGCTGGCGACGCTGCTTTCCGAGCGGCCGCGGATCGCGGCGAAGGGCGGCGCGAACGCCACGGCGAAGATCCTCGCGCTCGTCCCGGGCATGGTCGCTGACGCGGACTCGATCAGCGACATGGGCCTGTTACGCCATGGCGGAATGGCGGAATGGCGGAATGGGCCGGTTATTTCACCGACACGCGAGCGCCCTCGACGCTGGCCACGTTCCCTGCGCTCTGGCCGGACGCGAGCTGGTCATCGTGCGCTCCGACTCTGCGTTCTACGGCTACGACATCATCGCCGCAGCGCGCCTGGCGGGTGCCCGGTTCTCCGTCACCACCCGCCATAGCGCGTCGGTGACCAGGGCGATCAGCACCATCGCGGACCAGGCGTGGCGCCAATCCGCTACCCGAATGCTATCGGGGATGACCAGGTGCAGCGCTGGGTATCCGACGCCGAGATCGACTTCACCGCGTTCACCGTGCGCCGCAAAGCCGAGCACGTCACCGCCCGACTGATCGTGCGCCGAGTACGGCTGCGACCCCACGAGGGTGCCGGCCGGGCAGTCGCAGCTCTTCGCCGTCTACCGCTATCACGCCATATTCACCTGTAGCCCGCAACCGATGTTCGCCGCGGGAAGCCACCACCGCGACAACGCGACCATCGAGCAGGCCCTCGCTGACCTGAAAGACTCCGCGTTGGCGCACCTGCCCTCGGGCGCGTTCACCGTGAACGCCGCCTGGGCGGTCTGCGCCGCGATCTCACACAAGGTCGCGCTCGCCGCCGGCGCGCTCGCCTCGACATTCCCAAGCCAAAGACCACACCGCAACGCTACGCGCCCCGCTGATCCACACCCCGAGCCGGATCGCACGCGCGGCTCACCAACTGGACCTACCCCAAGGCCTGGCCGCGGGAGGCCGGGCTCGCCGAACTGTTCCGCCGCGCCTTGCACGACCCACTCCCCGCCGCGGCCTGACCACCCCGCCCAAAGAAGGGTCCCCACCGGCGACCACCAGTGGGAAAGCCGGACACACCGGCCAACCACCCACGCCCAAACACCACCGCCACTACCCAGTGGATCAACCACGGAACCACGAGACCGGCGCGGTGCATTCAGGCTCAGGTGTGAAGCAATCGCGGGCGAGAAAGAGCCAGCAGCATCGACGGCGCACCGAATCGCTCTCGGCCGCATCCTATGGTGTGTTGTCGCATACCCGCGCGCCCGATGGCCACTCCGCCGGTGCAGATACCGGGAACATGACGACGTCACCACTGCCGTCACGTCGCCGCCTACACGGTGGTATCCGCTTCACATGAGGCGTGGGGACGTGAGAGAACGGCGCCGGCGTGGTCCCGTACTCTCACGCTCCGTCTCACGTACTGCCTCACACCATTTGGAACAAGCCTTCATGACCCCAGGCGACGCCCGGCCCCCCAGGCACATAATACTCTGTCCGCCACACCGAGGGATCGATTTCACGCGGGTCCCAGGCAAACTCGAAATGCCAGCCCGAAGGATTCTGAAAGTAGAAGGAAACAGCCCGATCATTGTAGTGCCGACCAATTGAAGTGGTTGTCATATTGTGCTCACGGCAAAGGTCATAAGTTGTCCCGACGTCATCCAGGGACGATGTCTGAAACATGACGTGCTGCAGGCGGCGCGGCGCGTCCGGGATGCCGAAGAATGCAAGTGAATGATGTCGGGAGTTGCAGTGCAGGAAAGCGCCGATCGGCGCGCTCCCGCCAGGCGGGACGGTGAGATCAGTGATACCGAAACCCAAGACATCACGATAGAACTCCGACGCCGCCACTACATCGGGCGCATAGAGGACCACATGGCCCATCCCGCCGTCGCCCATCTCGAAACCTGTGAGGTCCCGCGGAGGCCGGAACCGGGGCAGGAAAATCTCTTGGTGACCCCAGCACACTTCCATGCGGACCTCTGAATGCGGACACATGAAATGGATCAGATCCCGCACTCGCCGATCAGACTTCTCCTCAGGCGTCCCCGAACGGACTTCGACACCGTGTTTTGTCAGTGTCTCCGCGACGGCCTGCATCCGATCCCCAGAACCGACCTGCCAGCCGACGTGCGAGATGTCGTCGCGATCCCCACGGTGGATGCTCAACCTGTGATGGCGCTGGTCAGCACGCAAATAAAGCAGGCTCTCGTCGGAGTCGGAGGACCGCTCTAGCCCCAGGACCTGGTCGCCGTACCGTGACCACCGATCAATATCCGAGGTCGTTGCACCCACGTACGCCAAACTATCGATGAGGCTCTTCACCCGTTCTCCTTCGGTCCACGGACACTGTCGACTCAGTCCCAATGCCCAGCGGCGGGCCGACATCGAGGTCAGCGGTAGTCGTCAGCGGCCGCCCGGCAATGCGCTGATTCACTATTTAAGCGACGCATCAACTTATGACCGGGATGCCGGCCGTTCGCAATCAGGCCACCACCCCAGAACTGCCACCCGACGGCCCACTCGCTGGAATCCCGTGGATACAGGCGAGCGCCGACGCCGGGTATCGCGCGGTTGCGGCCTAGCACACGGTCCTTTCCGTCATGTCAAAGGCGACCGGCGCCCGCTCCAGCCAGCGTCATACCAGAGAGAGACGGCTACGGCCCCAGAGTGATCCTCCCCGGGCTGGATACTTGTGGATACCTGACAGAAGGTCGCGAGCACACACTACTAGCGGCAAGACTCGACGGTCAATAGTTCGACGCGTCAGTTTTTCGGTCCAGATGTCGGTGGGGGCTCATCCTCCGAGCAGCGGTGTTGTATGCTCCTCGCCGCTCCCGTCGTCGAGAGGTTCGCCCTCGTCGGCGGCGCCACGGCAGGTCGCGTCCGGGCAATCCGGTGCCGTCGAGCTCGGGTTAGTGAGGTGCACCTCGGCCGGCCATTGGCCGGAGCACGATCCATTCCGCGCTGCCTCGCGATGCCGGGAAGTCCACGCGACGACGCCACACCGACGAAAAGGTTCCCTCACTGCGACAGAAAGCTGGCCCCCATGGCCGATGACGACCAGTTAGTCGAGCCGGCTCTCGCGGTCAGGTCCGTCCTGACCGCTATGAAGGTGCTCGAATGCCTGGCGACCGACGGAGAAATGGGCGTCACTGAGGTTGCGCGAAGGGTAGGCGTGGCCAAAAGCACGGCATACCGAATACTGACGACCTTGTGTTGTCGGGGATACGTAGAAAAGAGATATGAGACCAACGAATATCGACTCGGTTTACACCTGTTCGAGCTAGGTCAGATCGCGATCATACAGGTCCGACTGAGGCAAGTCGCGCTGCCGCTGCTTGAGCAACTCCGGCAGCGCACCGGCACGACCACCCAACTCTCGATTCCCGACGGCCCGGACGTCATCTTCCTTGAGCGACTGCAAAGCTCTCGGGGCCTGGACCTGCTCATGCCGTTCGGTCGTCGCACCCCATCACACGCAACGAGTGCGGGCAAGGTTCTCGCGGCATTTGATCCGCTGCTCGCTGCGGCCCGGCGACGAGCTGGATTCCCCCGACTCACGCCGTTCACGACCGCAACCGCGCAGGACTTTGACAGGCAACTCGCCACGATTAAGCGCCTGGGCTACGCGACGAACTTCGACGAGGTCACGATCGGCCTATCGTCTGTAGGCGCTCCGATCTTTGATCTCGCGGGGCAGCCGTACGCGGCTGTGTCACTCATCGATCTCACGGAACGGGTTCGAGCAGGCCGGGAGCGGATGGCGTCGCTTGCCGTCGAGGCCGCACGGCGCCTCTCCCATCAGGGTGTCGCCCAGTCGACCTTCTGACCGCCGGTCGCTGGCGCCCGTAGCTGTGGGGGCATGAGCGTGAGCGCGCACCACCCGCTCCTGTCATGGGCCACTGTCTGTCGCCACAACAGTGAGCGACACCTCGCCCAGCCGGTCAAACTCCGCGACGAACCGATCGCCCGCGGCGAGTGGAACCGCCGCGTGCAGGGCTCCAGTCATCACGATTTGACCTGGTTCCAGCCCGAGGCCGTGATCGCCGAGCATGTTGGCCAGCAATGCGACCACCACCATCGGGTCTCCAAGTGCCGCGGCCCCGGCCCCGGTGGCCAGCACCTCGTCGTCGCGTTTGAGCACCATCCCGATCAGCCGGGAATCGATATCGTCCAGCTGAACAATCCGGTCGCTGATCACGATCGCCCCGTTCGATGCAAGATCCGCCACCGTATCCGCGAGCTTGATACGCCAACCCTCGATACGCGAGTCGACGATCTCCAGCGAGGCGGCCGCACCCGCGACGGCGCGCGCCGCATCGGCCGCAGTGACTCCGGGGCCCCGGAGCTTCGAGCCAAGCACGAAGGAGATCTCCGCCTCCAGCCTGGGCGAGATGAACCGATCCAGCGCGATGATCCCGCCGTCGGGCAAGCAAGTCGACGCAAGCACAGGCCCGAAGTCTGGCGAGTCAACGCCGAGCAACCGCTGCATGGCCGCCGACGTAAGCCCCACCTTGTACCCAATTATCTCGTCACCATCCGCGAGCAGCATCGGCACCAGTTCGCTCTGGATCGCATAGCCGTCGGACAAAGTCAGATTCGGCTCGGCGTCGGTGAAGGGAGCGATGGGCATCCGCTGTTGACGTGCCCGGTAGAGAGCGGTCGCCTTAGCGCGGGCGTCTTGCGGAGAGAGCCGCGACGCGGCGCCGCGCGCACCGTCCGGAGCGGACGACCCCGAGTCACGCAACATGAGCGTCACCCGGCACCGACTCCATGGTTGCGCCTCCAAAACGCCGGCCCGTCCGATCACGGCCGGCATCTCGCCAGTGGTTGCTCGCCCGCCGTCGCGACCGACCGTTGCCCCTGTCCGCGCTGTCGCCCGGACCGAAGCAAAAGGCCCCGCGTTTGGCCCGGGTGCGGCCAGTCGCCGAAAGTTCCTCCACGCTCACGTCAGGTCGCCACGGCGTCGCGCCGGGAGAAATCCGCGTTACTGTGTAGCGGCGAGGAGTAGGGCAACACCGCATCGGGGCTAATCACACGACCGACGTCGTACCCGTGAATCCAATCGAGGTGCGAAGGAAGCGACTGTAGTCGGGTGTTGCGCTGGTCGGCCTGGACACCGTCGGGGATGTGGAAGACGTCGGAGTTTACCCAGGAAGAGTGCTGGATGAATCGCGTGCGGGGCCGGCGCAGCCTCTCGTAGCGCCCGAGCGCCTGCGCGACCCCTGATCGGTCCGTCGCGGCGACGAACGCCGACAGTGCGGCGGCATCCTCGATCGCTTGATTTGCGCCCTGTCCCTCGTGCGGAAGCATGGCATGCGCGGCGTCGCCGAGCAGAACCACGTTGCCTCGGCTCCAACGCTGCAGCGGCGGCAGCGAGAACAGCGCCCAGCGTGGGCTCTGCTCCACTGCGGCGATCATCTCCCGGACTGCCGGGTGCCAGGCTTTGAAGACTTCCAGTGCGGTGCCGGCCGCCTCGTCCGCCCGCCATGTGGGATTGCTCCAGGGCACCGGACCCGGTGCGACCGCCAGGAAGTTCAGCGTGTCGCCGCTGATCGGGTAGTGCAGGAAGTGCCCGCCGGGCCCCAGCCACAGCTGGAACGCCATCGGGTCCGACATTGCGGGCAATGCGTCGACAGGCACGAGGCCCCGGAAGCCGGAGGTCTCCGAGTACATGGCCTCACAGCTGTCGCCGAGTACCCACTTTCGAACTACGGAATGGACGCCGTCCGCTCCGATAACGAGTTCGGCATCGACGGAGTTACCATTTGCAAACAGCAACCGGGTCGACCCGTCAGGGCGCTCCCGCAACTCCAGGAGACGGGAGTTCAGGTGCAGGTTCGCGTCTCCCCAGGCGGTGGCGAGGACCTGCTGCAAGTGGATGCGGTGAATACCGAAGAACTCTGCCCCGTAGCGCTCGTTGTACCGCGCACCCATCTCATGCTCAACGATGGTGTGGCCAGTCGACCAGTGCCGGTAGAGCACCTTGGTCGGCTCGACTGAGTATGTCGCCAGCTGCTCACCCAGCCCGAGGCGGCGAAGCACCCGCGTGCCGTTCGCCGCCAACGCCACCGCGGCCCCGACCTCGCCAAGCTCGTCCGCCTGATCATAGATCGCGGCTACGAGCCCGCGCTGCCGGAGAAGCAGGCCGAGGGTGAGACCGCCGATTCCGGCGCCGATGATGGCTATGCGAGTGCGGGGAATTGTCATGTCTACACGTTAGCCAACGACGCCGGCCGCACCGAAAGTCGTTTCACGGAACGAAACGCCATTGTCGTCGACACCCCGACCGGTCGCGCAAACGCCTTGTTGGCCCGCGCCACGTCAACTTGATGAACGCCGAAAGGGTGGGGCTCAGAAGAGGATAATCCCCCGAATGTTGCGACCAGTGTGCATATCCTCATAACCGCGCGCGACATCGTCCAGTTCGTAACGAGTTGTGACCAGATCATCCAACTTGAGGTGGCCGGCACGATAGAGTTCGAGTAGCTTCGGAATGTCGGCCGACGGGTTGCACGACCCGAACAGAGAGCCCTTCAATTTCTTCTCGAACAGGGTGAGCTCGGACAGGGAGATTGGTACGCCGACTGCGGTGATGTCTCCGAGCGCGGTGACCACAACCGTTCCTTGCTTGCGTACCGAACCGAATGCGTCGGCCACGTTCTGGCCGGTAACCACCCCTACGGTGACGATGCTGACGTCAGCGCCCTGTCCCTTCGTGAAGCTCCTGGCCAGCTCCGACGCCTCATCCATGGTGTCGACGGCGTGGGTCGCACCCAGCGCCTGCGCGGTCTCCCGCTTCATCGGAACCGGATCGACCGCGATCACGTTCGACGCGCCAGCGTGGACCGCGCCCTGTACGGCGTTCGCTCCGATGCCGCCGACGCCTTGAACGATGACTGTGTCGCCCGGGTTCACCTGTCCGGTGTAGACGGCGGCGCCCCAGCCGGTGGCGACGCTGCATCCCAACAGACACGCGACATCGAGCGGGGTGTCGTCTGGAACCTTCACGGCGGAGTCGATCGCCACGGTCGTGTATTCGGAGAAGGTGGAGATGCCACACATCTGGCCAACCGGTGATCCGTCCTCCATGTGGAGGCGGAAGCTCGTCGGATCAGTCCACCGCGAGCCCAATAGCAGCCCGGCTCCCAGATCGCACAGGTTCTGGTGCCCGGTCGCGCACCAGCGGCACCTCCCGCAGGTAGGCAGGAAGGAAAAGACAACCTTGTCCCCCGCGGCGAAGCCCGGGGTGTTCGGGCCCACGGCGTCCACGACGCCGGCACCCTCGTGTCCGCCGGCGAACGGAAGCGCGGCAACGACCATGTCACCCGTCGCGACGTGATCGTCAGAGTGGCACAGTCCGGCCGCCACCATCTTGACCCGCAGCTCGCCCTGGCGCGGGTCGTCGAGCTCCAGATCCATGACCTCGTACTTGCCGGGCGCCTGGCGGATCACAGCGGCACGTACCTTCATCAAGTCCGTCTCCTTCATCTGTCTTGTCGGCTGTCATGGTCGTTCGGATGGATCGGGCGTGTCGTTGCGCCCGTTCGCTCGGCAGCGGAGCGCCGGCAGCCACGGTCGGGCCGGTCCATTGGCAAGTCCTCGCCCGATTTGAAGCAGGACAGCGCCGCATCAGGCGGACCCGTCCTGACCGATCCTCGGCGGTGGCCGCCCAAGATCCGCTCACCGCGCGGAGCCGCCGACGGGCTGGAGCGCCCGACGTGCGCTGGCCGGCAACTCGTGCCTCATGCCGTCCAATCGGGCCAGTCGGCGAGCTACTGCCTTTCGCTCCGGAACCCCTGGTGAAACTTCGATCTGCGGCTTGAGGGGGGGCAGGCCCGATATCTCGCCGTCGACCTCGGCCATCTCGCGCTCGGCCTGCGTGGAGTCTTTTTCCTCGGACATCCCGATCGGCCCCTGACGGCGACCGTTGAGGAACTGCGACACGACCGGCTCCTCTGAGGTCAGCAGTACCTCGCGCGGGCCGAACATGGCCAGTTTCTTCTTGTAGAGGAGCCCGATGTTGTCCGGGACGGTCTGGGCGGTGTTGATGTCGTGAGTGACGATCAAGAACGTGGAGTCGGTCTGCGCGTTCAGGTCGATGATGAGCTGGTTCAGGTACGCGGTACGGACCGGGTCAAGTCCAGAGTCGGGCTCGTCGAAAAGAATGATCTCCGGGTTCAGCACCAGAGCCCGGGCCAGGCCGGCCCGCTTGCGCATACCGCCGGAGATCTCACCTGGCAGCTTGTTCTCGTCACCCGCGAGACCAACCATGTCCATCTTCTCCATGACGATGTCCCGGATTTCGCCCTCCTTCTTCTTGGTGTGCTCGCGCAGCGGGAACGCGATGTTGTCAAACAGGTTCATCGACCCGAACAGCGCGCCGTCCTGGAACAGCACTCCGAACAGCTTCCGGATCTCGTACAGCCGGGACTCGTTGCATTTCACGAGGTCGGTGTCGTGGATGATGATCCTGCCTTTCTCCGGCTTGAGTAGGCCGATCAGGGTCTTCAGGAACACCGACTTGCCGGTACCCGATGGGCCGAGCAGCACGCTCACCTCGCCCGGGGGCAGTGTCAGCGTCACGTCAGACCAGATGTTGGCCTTGCCGAATGACTTCGACAAACCCTCGACACGCACCTCCACACCGGAACTCACCGCAACTCCTCAGCATCTCGAACTACTTGTTTTGGTTTGCCACGCGCCAGCCGGTATTGAAGATGGACTGGCGCGCTCACAGCTTCTCAAGATCCGACAGAAGCCAACGGCCATCGTTCTTGGCCATCGTCACACGAATGCACACGTTATCGATGCGTGGTGCCGTAAGTGCTTTGCTGGTCGAGATTTGATCGACCAGCAGCATGACGACGACACGATTCGTGTCGCTGCTTACAACAGCACTGTCCCGAACGGTTGCCGTGGTCACCAATTCTTGTTTAACCGCTCCGGCCGCGAAGTGTTCGTCAACGAAGGAGGAAACCGCCGCGGCGAATTTTCCGGTTGTGACGTTCTTCGCCTTCGCTGCGTCGGGACCAATCGTCCGATAGTCGAACGTCAGCATGCGCGGGGTCAGCTGGACGGCGGCCGCTTGGGCTTCAGCTCGGTCGTCGGCAAGTCCATGCTCGTGCACGTAGACAACAACGAGCGCTGCGGATGCCACCGCCAGCCCCGCGATCACGAGGCGCAGGACGCCGCGTCGGAGCCCGGAGGACCACCAGGCGAGCTGGGAGAATCGGCCACCGAGCTCCTTTCGGGAGCTCGCCGCGACCGCGCTCATGGCAGAAACCCCAACCGCGAGACCAGCCAACCGTGTGGACACCGCACAAGTTCCACCAAGAGATGGTGTCGGCGTTGGGCCGGCTGGGGGGAGGCTGCGCTCCGCACCGTTCCCACCGCGCTCACCAGAATGCTCGCGTTGTCAGCTCCGACCTGACGGATCCCGGCATCGCTGATCACCACCGTGGAGCTGATCACGCCCTGCCGAATGGCTTGGGAGTACGCATCACGCTGCGCACTCAGCTGTTGCAGAAATTCGCCCGTAGCCAACCGCGCGATCTGGTCAATCGAGGAGCCGGCGTCGCTCGAGTTGATCGTGAAAAAGTTCGTGACTTCCTGCCGCGCAACGTACAGAACCTGGTCGTTCCGCGCCGCGTCATCGCGGAACTCGAGGATCTTGAATCCCAGCCACCCGTCGCCGGCGGCGACCACCAGGAGGATCATCACGAGCACCGTCATTGGCGCCCGGGGCAGGGCCTTGGTCCAAGCCCACCGCGGTCGGATGGAACGCCTGCCAGGGATATCCGGCGGCGCGGTCATTTCGATTCCCCGAGCGGCCCCGTCAGCAACCCCCGCCAGTCCGAGGCGCCCGGACTGCCCGGCTGGGCGTTGTCACGCGAGTACTGGCCCAGGATGTAGGGCTGGGCTCCGGGACCGATGAACAACCCGGATTGCGGATCGTAATGGGGGACTGGAACCGCCATCCCCGGCCGGTTAAGCGTGACGTCCGAATCCGCAGGTGGGGCGCCGGTCGGCTGCGGCAAGTTCCGTGGGCTCTTCCGGGCGACGTCCATCATCGTCGCGATCGCGCTGTCCTGGGCCTTCTTTGCCTCGTCCGGGGGCTGGAAGTTCAGTCCACAGCCGGCCGCGTCCATCGAGCCGGATCCCGGGTGGTTCGGGCAGGGCGCATTGTGGGTGCCGCGGACCGCGATCGGCGAGTCGCGCGCGACCCTGCAGCCAACGCCCACGAACGGCGGCATCGGAGCGAGATCGTCAGGGTTACGTTGATGCGCGCCTTGGAAGCCCTGCGTGCAGGGCGGTGGATCGTTGAGCATCGCCCGGATAAAGATCTTGAGGGTACCGGGAACGGGACTGTTGTAGAGCGAGCTCTCGATGTAGTTCACCAGTGTGGGCAGGGCGATGATGCTCGCGCGAATGTTCGGCAGGTAGACCTCGGCCACTTCGCCGACCTTGGTCGTGTCCGACAGAAGCCGTGGCAGCGGGTCTCGCAACTGGAGGACCAAGTCGTCGACGCTGTCGGTCAGCACCGGAGTCTTCTCGATCGCACCGCGCACGGCGGTGTCGGAGTCCCGGAGCGCCCCGGAGAACTTGTTGAGGTCAGTGAAGACGCCCCGTATATCGGGGCCGAGCCGCGCTTGGGTTCCCAGTACCGGATGTAGATCAGAGATCAGCGCTTGGGTCGGCTCCAGGTTCGCGTTCGCCGAACCCACCAGCGCGGTTGTCGAGTCAAGCAGGGCCTTCCAATCATCACTGGACCCGGTGAAGGCCGCGCTTAACTCGTCGGTGACCTTATTCAGATCATCTCGCGGCAGTGTCGCAACCAGTCTGTTTGCGTTGCGGAGAACCTGCCCGATCTCTACCGGCATGTGCACGTTCGCCCTCGAGATCGTCGATCCGGGTCTTAGGCTGCCGACCGCTTGATCCCTCGGTACGAAATCCAGGTACTGCTCGCCGATGGCCGATAAACTTCGGACATAGACGTCCACCTCGGACGCAATTTTGACGTCTTTGTCGATTAGGAGGTCGGCCACGACCCCCGCGCGCGTCAGCTTTAGATCGCTGACCTCGCCGATTGGAGACCCGCGCAGGCTGACAACCGCTCTGGGGTAGAGGTTCCCGCTCGTGTTCATCTCCACGTGTAGCGGGTACCGTCCCAGGCCGAGGGAGCTCGGTATGCCAGAAAACAGAAGCGCGGCCACGACCGCCACAACCGTGACAATGATGAAGGCCACGAACTGTGCTCGTTGCAGTCGGCTGATCACTGTCCCGCTCCTAGGGTCCCGCCCGGCAGGCCGGAAGGCGACGGGCGCGGGGTTGGCTGCGACGGCTCCGATCGGCCGGTCGCGGGTGGCTGTTGGGGTCTATGCCGGCCGAGGTCAGGGCGGTCGAATGCTCCACCCGAAGTCAACCCCGATAGATCAATGGGCGGGACCGGCGCCGCGGGCGCCTTTCCGAGGGGTAGCAGCAGCAGATCACCCCCGCCCTGGCCTGGGCCGAGGGGCGGCAGGCCATTCAAGAAGGGCACCTTCGGTATCGAGAACCCGTAGCTGAAGTTCTGTGCCAGGATTTTCGGGCTGAGATCGAGTGTCATGTGGATGTTGATGTAGTCACCGCGCATCGCCCCCGGGTACGCCAGGTGCGCCCACGGGAACGTCGGCAGTACCTGCAACGCTCCGGCGATGTTGTCGGCGGTGTCCGCGAGCCGACCCAGCACCGGCTCGAGATCATGCAAGTTGGCTAACAGGTCTTTTCCGCTGCGATCGACCACGCGCTTGGAGATGTCCCCCAGATCCGACAATGCGGAGAGAGCGTTCACGAGCTGGGCGCGCTGGTCGTTCAATACTTTCAGCCCGGCTGGCAGCGCATCAATGGATTCGGCCAGCGAGTCGCGGTGGGCGTTGAGCCGGCTGCTCAGGCCATCAATCGAATCGATCGCCTTCACGATCGCGCCGCGTTGGTCGTTGAGCGAGGTTGAAAACCGGTTGAGATTCTCAAGGAGCTGCCTAACCTGATCCTCGCGCCCGCCCAGCGCGGCGTTCAGCTCCGTCGTGATCGTCTTCACCTTTTCGAGACCGCCACCGTTCAGCACTATGGAAAGGGAGGCAAGCACCTCCTCCGTATCCGGGTAGCGATCGGTCCGGGCTAGCGGAATCACTTCTCGAGGGTTCAGCTGCCCATGGGGCGGCTCCGATGTCGGGCTTGCGAGTTCCAAATATTCGGCGCCCAGCAAGCTCTTCTGCCCGATCTTGGCGACGGCGTTCGCCGGCAGCCGGACATCCTGACGCAGACCGACGGTCAGTTCGGCGTGCCAGTCCTTGACCGCGATGTTGGTGACCGTGCCGACGGTCAGGTCATCGACCTTGACCTCGGCGTTGCGAACCAGATTGGTCACGTCGGCCATCTCAACCACGATGGAGTAGCTGCCCGGTCCGACACCGGGACGCCCCGGAAGCGGCACGTGGTCCACGGGGTTCCCACCGCAGGCGGTCAGGCATGCGATGACCCCACACAGAGCGATCACGAGACGGGTTTCCGGCAGCGTCATCGTGGCCCCGCTCCCGGCGCAAACGGACCGCGCACCGCTCCCTGCCCGTGTGCGTCGCCGCCGCAGCGCGCCCCTAGAGGTTGCGTTCCGAAGCCGAGATTTGGCTTGTTGTCGGCAGGGTCCAGCCGCTTATACAATTTTGGGTTCGGGTCGGGCGGTGCACCATCCGTTGCGCGGATACAGTTTCTTGACCCGTTCCGGACCAGCGCGTTAAGCGCGAGCGGGGGGTAGTCCATGTTGAGCGTGGTCGCTGCCGGCGCCATGATGGATCTGCATTGATTATACGCGTCATTCTGTCCGAAGAACGCCCAGCACAGCGAGGACGGAAAGTCCTGGAACTGCGTTGCCGCCAGGGCGCCGGTCATTGAACCTGTCAGCGGATCGTAGATGTTGGCGAAATCCGCGATGACGTGCGGAAGCTTTTGCATCAGGTCGGCGAGAGCTTGTCGGTTGTCGGCGACGGTCCGCACAACGTCAGCAACTCCGTCCAGGCTGGTACCGAGCTGCTCGTGGTGCTCACCGATGAAGTTGCCGATTTGCTCCACCGACGAGTCCAGCGTGTCCAGCATGCGGCGGGTGTCTCCGCTGCTGCTTCCCAGTACATGGGATACGGATGCCAGCTGTTTGGTGAACGGCGGCACCTCGCTGTCCGCCTGCCGCAGCGCCGCCACCACGGTGGCCAGGTTACGAACAGTCCCGAAGAGGTCGTTCCGTCCCTCGGACAGCGCCCCGGTCGCGCGAGCGAGGTTGGCGACGGCTTCGTTCATAGTCTGCCCGTTCCCCGACATATTGGCCGCAGCTGTGCCGATCGCGCGGTTTAGCGCGCCGTCGCTGTTGATTCCATCGGGCCCGAGGGCCCTGGTGAGCTCATCGAGCTGCTTCTTCAGCTCGTCGAACTCAACTGGCACCGCGGTACGTGTCTCGGGGATGAGAGCACCATCAGCCAGCCGCGGTCCTGCCACCCGGGCCGGGGTCAGCTCGAGGAAGCGACCCGCCACCAGGCTCGGTGCGATGATGACCGCGCTCGCGTCAGCCGGCACGGGTGCGTCGGCTTCATAGACGAAATCCACCCGCGTGCTTGTCGTCTCCGGCGTCACCGACCGCACCGTCCCCACTGGGACACCCAGCACGCGAACCTGGTCGCCCGGATATAGCTGCACCACCGCCGAGAATCGGGCGGTAGCCGACTTTTTGCTCCATGGACCGTCGATCGCGACGTATGCCGCCACCCCCGCCACGATCAACGCGACGACAGCGGCGACCGCCGTTCTCATCCTCATCGAACCGGTCCTTTCGGTAGCTCGGAGGGCGCGCCTCCTACGGGGGGTCCCGGCAGGCTGGGAACGGGGGGGCCGGCGCCCTGCTTCTGTGTGTCGTAGGCGCCCAGCGGCAGGCCCGGCACGAGGTTGGTGGGCGGAGCGATGTTCTGCACCGACGCCATGAACAGCGGCGAGCTATTGGCAATCTCGCCGAGCGAGCCGGTGTAAAGGTTCATTCCGTGGATTACCGCCGCGATCTGGGCACTATTCTTTCTGAGCATGTCGAGCACCGAATTGAGCTGATCCAGCGCCGGTCCGAGCTGGCGATCGTTGTCCCCCGCGATCTGGTGAAGGACGTTCAGCAGATCAGTGACGCTTACCAAGAGGTCGTCGATGGCGTCTCGGCGCGCATTGATCTCAGCAAGCAGCAAATTGCCGTCGGCGACGATCCTCACGATGTCATTGCTTCGCCGCGCTAATACATCGGTGAATGTCTGGGCGTGCGCCAGTAGATCCCTCAGGGTGACGTCCCGCGACCCTAGCGTCGCAGAAAGTCTGCCGACACCTTGCAGGGCCGAGCGCAACGGCGCCGGCGAGTTCGCGAACTCGCGTGAAATGGTATCCAAGGCTTCCGCAAGCTTGGGTTTGTCAAGGGCTTCCGACTTGGTGCTGAGCGTGGACAGAATCTGGATCAGGTCGTACGGCGAGTCGGTACGCGACAGCGGAATGACGTCGCCGTCCGTCAGCTTTCCGGTGCCAGCGGGCAGGAGAGCCAGGAACCGCTTCCCGAGCACCGTGGCTGTCTGGATCGAGGCTCTGGTCGCTCCACCGAGTGTGCCCTGGTCCCGGACCGAAAACTCCACCCTGACGTGCTCGCCCTCCAGCTCGACTGATTTCACCCGACCGATCGCTACACCGCTGAGCCGGACGTCGTCACCCGCCGCCAGATTCCCTGCCTGGGAGAAATCCGCTGCGAGGTGGACCTGTGCGAACAAGTCGACGATCTTCCCCAGATTCAACGAGGCGACCAGCAGCGTAATAGTGACGAGTAGCGTTACCGCTCCGATACGAAGGGAACTACGCTCACTGAACCGGCGCTTCAGAAGCGGCATCGCGAAACCTCGTTCTGGATCATTGGGCTCATCACCGTCTCCCCACCAACACTCAAACGAAGCTGCAGCCCGCACAAATAGAACTGAACAGCGCTCGCATAGCCGCCTTTGCGTCCGACGCTCTGCAGGTATCCGGGCAGGTGCTGGAGCTGGTCGTCGAGAGTTGCTTTGTCCCGGTCCAACACCGACGATAGTCGCCCGATGTCTCCCACCGTGCTTTTGATGTCTGGTCGCGCCTCATGCAAGAGGCCGGCCATGGACGCCGCCATGTCGTCGATATTGGTGATGGACGAGCCGATCCGGTCCCGATCGCGGGAGAGCCCGGCGACCAGATCACTCAGCTGTCCCACAGTGGCGTCCAGTTGCCCACTGTGGTCGTCCACAGTGGCCAGCACGCCGTTGAGGTTGGTCAGGAGGTCACCGATGACCTGGTCCCGATCCGCCAGCTTGCCGGTGAACTCCCCGATCTCGCTGAGTAGTCCGTTCACCGCGCCGCCCTCTCCTTGGAAGATCGCCACGATGGCACTGGAGAGCTGGTTCACCTCCTGTGGTTGGAGGCCCTGAAATAATGGGGCGAACCCGTCGAAGAGTTCGTTCAGCGAGAGCGCGGGACGGGTCTGACTCGTGGGAATTACTCCGCCAACAGCCAGCAGATCCTCGGGGTGGATACCGGCTGAGGGCAAGTCGCCGGCCGACAGCGCCAGGTATCGGTCCCCGAGCAGGTTCTTGTACTTGATGACTGCGTGGGTTGATTTGGGAAGCGAGCGACCGGATTCGATCTCGAACTGGACCGCAACGGTGTTGTCTCGGCGGACCTCGACTCTCTCTACTCTACCAACTGTGACGCCCGCGACACGTACATCCGAGTCGACCTTGATGTCGGAAGCATCCTCGAAGAGCGCTGTATAGCCGTCACCGCTCGGCTGCCCGCCGCTGAAGATCGCGACAAGTGCGCCGGTGAGCACCGTCCCCGAGACAGCCAGCCCAACCACCCACGCAAGTACTCGGTTCATTCCGTTCACCTCGGGCCCGGTCCGCCGCCGTGAGCGTCCCCTCCGACCAATCCGCCAGGCAGCGGGATCGGAAGTCCCGGTCGTGGCGAACTATCAGCGCGATCGGCCCCGCCGTTTATCTCCGAAGGCGGCCGGCTTCCGAGCGGTGGCCTCGGCCCGTCTTGGGCTCCCACCTTCGGCGGCGGATTCGGGATCGGCGATACGACGCGTATCCCCGGCACGTCGCTCGGTACGAACGTGTGCGACCCGTCGTCCATCTTGTAGTACGGGACGGGGCCATCAGACGGCCTCAATGGGCCTCCGAAGCAGGTAGGGGGCGTCGGCGGAACGATCCTGGGCAGATCTCGCGGGTACTTGTATGGCGCTACGCCGGGAATCAGCTGCGTATAAATGTGGAGACTCGGATACTGGTAGCCCAGCACTTTGTCCAGATGTATACGCATCTGGTTAACGCTGGCCAGAAGACATGGAAACATCGGCGCGTAGTCCGCGAGCATCGAACTTGTCGGCCGCAGCACACGCAACGTCTGCTCGAGGCCGTTGGCGTTCTTATCGAGGACATCTTTTGTATCCCGGGAAGCATTGATGATGCTTGCCAGAAGCACTGGTAGTGCGTCATGCTCCGACGCGAGTGTGCGGCTCGTCACGGCGACGTTGCTCAACGTCCGCACCAGGTCCGGCGTGGCGGCCGCGTAAGTTTGTGCTACTTCGTCGGCGCTGGCGGCGTCCGCGCCGAGTCCCGGCACACTCTTCTGCAAGCGTGCCACATATGAGTTCGTGTCCACCAGCAATTGGCCCACTTGGTTGCCGCGCCCCCGCAGTGCGGTCGAAACGGCGCCCAGCGCGGAATTCAGTTTTGCGACATCAATGCCGGTGAGCAGGGTGTTGAGGTTTCCGAGCACGTCGTTCGCCTCTGTGCTGATATCGGCCGCGCTGAGGACCTCCCCTTTCTGGATGTGCGCCGAGGCGTCCTGAGGCGGTGCACCCCCCAGCTCGATGTACTTCGCTCCGAAGATCGTGGGAGCCACGATGGCGGGCGTGGCCCCGGGCGGGACGAGCGGAGCCTGGTCCGCATAGATTCCCACGTGCATAATCGCTCGATCACCCGACGGCTCGATGTCTCGCACTTTGCCCACCACGATCCCGTACCGCGTGACGTCCGCGCCTTTCTCCAGCAGCAGGCCGGTTCGGTCGGCCAGTACTGTGATAGGAACGTACGACGTGAACGCCTGCTGGTAGGCCGCGACGACTCCACCTCCGAGCAACGCGACGCAAACGACGAAGCTGGTCGCCAGGAGTCGTCGGCGCGCGAGCACACCCATCATTTTCGCTACCTCGAGATGTGTAGTGTGGTGCTGTTTCCGTACAGCACGAGAGTCAGGGCGAACAACGTGACAAGCACGAGAACCAGGCTCAGCCGGACGGACCGGCCCACCGCAACGCCGACACCGGCCGGGCCCCCCTTAGCGGTAAATCCGTAATAACAGTGAATCGACACGACCACAATCGACATCACTACCACCTCGATATACGAAACAAGGACGTCTCCGGGCGCGACAAATGTCGCGAAGTAGTGATCGTAAGCGCCGGACGAAAGACCATAAAACGAAATTGCGGCCACCTTGGCAGCGAGCCACGACATCAAAAGAGCGAGGGCGTAGAGCGGTGTGATGGAGGCGAGGCCGGCGATAAGCCGCGTTCCCACCAAGAACGGGATCGGCTGCACCGCCATCACCTCGAGCGCGTCGATCTCGTCGCTGATCCGCCGCGCCCCCAGCTCGGCGGTGATCCCCGCACCGACGGTCGCCACCAACGCCACCGCAGCGACGACTGGTACTACCATCCGAATGCTGATGAAGGCCACGAACAGTCCGGTAAGCGCCTCGATGCCGACATTCCGCAAGGAAGCGTATCCCTGCGTCGAGATCTCCGCGCCGGTCATGGCGTTGATAAATCCCACCACAGCGGCACTCCCGCCCACCGCCGCCAGTGCGCCCGAACCGAAGGTGATGGCACCCATTTGCGCCATGACCTCGCGCTTGTAACGGCTCAAAGCCCTCGGGATCGACCCGTAAGCCTTACCGTAGAACGCCAACTGGTCGCCCAGCTCGTCGGCCCGGGCTAAGGGCACCGCCGCGAGGTCACGAGCTCGCTCGGGAATGGATATAGCCATGGCGCCTACCCCGTTCCAATGCCGAGTTGCTGGAACGCCGCACTGGCGACGGTATTGAAAACAAACAGCACGACCAACGAGAGGATTACTGTCTGGTTGACTGCTTCTCCCACGACCTTTGGACCACCCCCGACACTTAAGCCCTTGTAGCAGGCCAGGAGCCCGGCAGCTAGACCGTAGACGAGGGACTTGAACAGACCGAGCACGATTTCAGGTATGCCGGTCAGAAGCGTCAAAGAACTGATGTACTGTCCCGAACTTCCACCCTGGATCAGAACCGAAAACACGTAGCCGGTCGCCAGTCCCACGGTCGAGACAACGCTGTTCAATAGCAGCCCCACCATCCCTGATGCCAGGACGCGCGGGACGACAAGTCGGTGGATTGGATCGATGCCTAGGACACGCATCGCATCGATCTCCTCACGGATCGTCCGTGAGCCCAGATCGGCGCAGATCGCCGTCGCGCCCGCTCCCGAGACGACGAGCACGGAGGCCAAGGGCGCTACCTCCCGTGTTACCGCCAGGGCCGCACCGGAACCGGCCAGATCCATCGCACCGATCTGCGCGAGAAGCTGGTTCAGAATGAAGATGACATACCCTGCGAAGGGGATCATGATTAAGATCGAAGGCAGTGTGGATACGGCTGCCACGAACGCGGACTGTTCGAGAAATTCCCGCCAGCGAAGTGGACGGGTGAACAAGCAGACCGCTGCATCGAGGGTCATCGCCACAAAGCCGCCGATCGGCTTCACCGCCGACGTCGGATCAAGTCGAAGCATTGGTCGGCTCCATTTTGATAACTCACCGATAGTACGCACAGCCACTCCTTGGCATCGCCCACATCATTGAGAGGAGCGTGGGCGTCTCCCTTTTCAGGCCAGGAGCTACCCACTAGCGAATGGACTTTGTCTTCACCACTCACTCGCATGGCATGACCGTTCGCCATGGGTGAGCGATGGCGGATCGTTCGGCGACACCGAGTTAATGCATGCCTCGGGTTGGCCTGAGCGGGGATTTCTCGCCTCGTCGTCCGGCCACCCCTGTTAAGGCAGGCAACCAGCGCCCCTCGCCTCGGCTAATGACACAAGATCACGTCGCGAACGGTGCTGCGGGGTCCCCGGCCAGTTCCGCGACGATCTGGCGCCACCGTCGGGCATTCTCCCGTGCACCTTCCAGATACTCTGCGGGCGCCACGTGATAAGGCGGCCGGGCAGGCCCGGCGCTGATGTATCCAGCTTCGTCGAACCGCATCTTTTCAAGTGCGATGTTGTACTTGGAGAACTCAGGGAAATTGGTCCGCGCGATCAGCGGATCGTACGACCATTCGATACGGTGGGTCAGTAGCCTCGCCTGCTCAGTCTCGCCCGACGTGATCAGCTCGCGCAGTCGCAGCGCCGGCTCGGGTCCGCACAATGCGCTGCTGCTCCAACACGCCAGCGCCTGGTCCGGGAACAAAGTGTGCGCCATGAACCAGTCGGATTCAATCGGCATCAGAAGCATGCCGTTTCCCACCGCCCGCATGTCACCGCCGAATTTGGGCGTGATCGTGGTGTACTTCGCCGCCACCATCTGCGGAAGCTTCGCAAGCTTCGCATACGCGGCCGTCGGGATCGGCCCCTTGAACGCCTCAGGGTTGTCGTACAGCACGATCGCGGTGTCCGGGAACATCTCGGCCATCCCGCTGTAGAATTCAAACAACGCATCCGGGCCCAACGCGCTCCACATAGGCCGGCCGAGAAAAGCGCCCTGAACACCGAGATCTTTAAGAACCCGCATACGAGCCACAGTGTCCCTGGTGTTCGCTGCCGTCGCGCCGATGAAGAGCGGCAGGTCTGGGGCAGACTCGCGCACGGCGTCGGCAACGGTGGCCGCGAAGACCTTCCATTCCTCGAACGTGAGCGTGGCCATCTCGCCGAGCGTTCCGTTCGTCATGATTCCGTCGATTCCGTCGGAAATCAGCCGCCGGATCATCCGGTCGGTCTCCGCTAGGTCGACGGTGTCGAGCGCGTCAATCCTGTCCGCGCCGGGCACTGCCGGTGTGGGAGTCATCGCGAACACTCCGCGTAGATCGCCCGCTTGAATGTTCGGGCTCATGCCACCTCCGAGGCTTTGTCACGCACGCTGATGATTTGCCCATCAAGACCCATAACTGACCGTAATGGCGGGATCACCGTCCGTGCTCGGCCAGGACAGGTTGTGAGGATAGGGGCACCTAGACTCGAACGTCAAGTCTTCGACTCGAGGATCTCAGCCGCCTCGGCCACCGACAGGGTGATCGTCCATCCTCACGGCGAAGGAGGCCGCCTGGGGCGGCCATACGCACTCGTTCAAGGCAAGCAGTACCCGCCCGCGATCACCCCCGCCCATGTGCGAACTCAGGAACTCGAGGCTGCCCGACGACACAGGGTCATCCCGAACCGTGGCCCAAGGCGCAGACCTGTTTCGCGGTGCGGAACACCAACACCTGACCATGAGCACCCGCCGTTAACTGTCGCCGGAGAGTTCATCGACTGGTAAGGGGAGACCGCAATGACACGGTGCGCGTGGACGGAACCCGGCCACGACAGCGGGGGGCGACAAGGGCGGGGAGTTGCGAAAGCTGCCCCGGCCACAGGCCGGCATCAGGCGGCGCTCGGTCGCGTGTCGTCGCCGTGAGCGAAGTTGCGAACACCGTCGAGGTCAACGGCATCGCCACCAACTACCACGACGAAGGTGATGGACCAGCGGTCCTCCTGGTGCACGGTTCGGGCCCGGGAGTGTCCGCTTGGGCGAACTGGCGACTGACCATCCCGGTCCTATCCAAGCACTTCCGGATCATCGCCCCAGACATTGTCGGCTTCGGCTACACAGAGCGCCCGAGCGGCATCCACTACAACGCCGACACCTGGGTCGAGCACCTCACCGGCCTACTGGACACGCTGGGCATCGACCGTGTCTCGGTCGTCGGCAACAGCTTCGGTGGGGGCCTCGCGCTCCGGCTTGCACTCGCCCATCCCGGGCGCGTGCAACGGCTCGTTCTGATGGGCAGCGTGGGCATCACATTCCCCATCACGCACGCCCTAGATGCCGTCTGGGGATTCGATCCCTCCACGTCGGACATGCGCGAAATGCTCGACCTTTTCGCCTACGACAAGAGTTTACTTTCCGACGATCTGGCCAAGCTTCGCCAAGACGCCGCGACCCGGCCAGGAGTCCTCGAGGCCTACCAGGCAATGTTCCCGGCGCCTCGGCAAAGGGCCCTGGATACGCTGAGTCTCACCGAGGAGCAGGTATCCAAAATCTCACAGGAGACACTAATCATCCACGGCCGTGACGACCAGGTCATCCCACTCGAAGCCTCCGAGCACCTGGTTCGCTGCATCACACGCTCACAGCTGCACGTCTTCGGGCAGTCCGGACACTGGGTCCAGATTGAGCACGGGGCGAGATTCAGCAGACTCGTTGCGGATTTCCTCGCCGAGGGACTTCTCTAAACTTCTCCCTAAACTAATAGGAGCTAAAGAACGTGAACGACGTGAGACACGAGATCGCACACTTGGCACGCGTCGAGCTCTTGACACCCAATCCCGACGGGACGCTCTGGTTCTTCACCAAACTGCTCGGGATGTACGAGACCTACCGTGAAGGCCAGTCGGTCTACCTGCGCGGCTATGAAGACCCCTATGAGTGGAGCCTGAAAGTCACCGAATCACCGGAAGCGGGGCTGCGGCAAATGGCGTTGCGGGCAAGTTCCGCTGACGCCTTGGAGCGCCGAGTTAAATCGCTCCAGAGCGCCCATGTTGAGGGCCGTTGGAACGAGGACGAGTTTGGCTACGGGAAGACTTACGAGTATCTGACCCCGGACGGCCACGAATTCGCTCTACTGTGGGAAGCGCAAAAATACGTTGCCCCACCGGAGCTGCGTTCACCGATCAAAACCAGGGCTTCGAAGAAGCCATTGCAAGGAATACCGGTCAAGCGCCTCGATCATGTCAACCTCCTCGCCAGGGATGTGTCTTCCAGCAGGGAATCCCTCGAACGGCATCTGGGCTACACGACGCGCGAGCGGCTCGTCGACGGTGCCGAGGAAGTGGGCGCGTGGTTGTCCAGCAACGCTTTAGGGCACGAGATCGCCATCATGCGTGACGCCCACGGAGCACGAGGACGCCTGCACCACCTCGCATTCTACTACGGAACCTTTCAGCACAACGTTGACGCAGCCGAAATGTTCCGCGAGTACGGCATCAGGATCGAGGCCGGCCCAGACATCCATGGCATCACGCAAGGGGCGTTCCTGTACGTGTTTGAACCCGGCGGTAACCGAATCGAACTCTTCGGGAACTCTGGCTTCCTCTACTTCGAGCCGGACATCGAAACTAAGACCTGGACTCTTTCCGAGTTCACCACAGACGGTCTAGCAATCGGGGGCACCCAGATGCCACCTGAGTTCTTCACTGAAGGTACTCCCTTCTTGTCGCCTGAAGCGATCGCGGACCTGCAGCACATACAGATTTGACCTGTCGGATGCTGAGGCCCCTATCTAGACTTTCTGACCGTCGCCATAACCGTCATCCCTTGATCTGGCGCTGCAAGAACTCCAGATTCTCGCGTATGGCGGTTATGGCGTCATCAGTCGTTCTAGGCGCCTCTCCCGCATACAGTAGTCCCGTAGTGATCGCCTTGGCCAATATCGCGCCGAGTTCGCCGGACCTCAGATCAGGTCGTGAGCTCCTCCACCACGCCACCCAATTGCAAGCTCCCATGATCCCGAATGCAGCGACTTCCTCATCAACCGGCCGAGCGGCGCCCGTGTTCACGGCCTCATGCATGAGCTCGGTCATCGCCTTGAGCGCTCGGTCACGGTTGGCACGATGCTCTGTGGCAAGGTCTGGCGGCAGCGAACCCTCACTAAGCTCAAGCAAACGCCAACGAGCTGCATTAGACGCTACCGTCGCCGCAGTCGTCGATATGGCCTGGTACAGTTTGTCACTTGGAGAGCCATCAGCCCTATGGATGGCTTCAAGATTGTCAGCCGTCTCCTGAGCTAGTCCCTTGACCAACTCGATGAGCAGCTCCTCTTTGCTTTCGATATAATGGTATATCGCAGCGCGGCTGATGCCCATGACCTCAGCAACTTCGCGCAGAGTGGTATTGCTGAACCCTCTTTTGGCAAATAATTCGGCAGCCTGCTCCCGCATCTCGTGCTCGATGAGCTTACGGCGGCTGCCAGAGTTGGCCATGAAGCGTTCTTCTCCTCTGCGACGGCGGTCAGCATCGACGGAGTAGCTCCACGGAGTGCTCCGGAGGCGGTGCCTCGAACTCTGACAGCGTTGCGCAGCCTACGCCACTCGCCAACGGAGATGTTGATCCTACGGAGCGTTTCACGGGGGATCACGACCTCGGGCGATCTGGCCTTGGTGGACGCGCTGATCCCTTATACTAGTCGACGGCAGAGTCCGGGAATGGCCGTCAGTCGGTCGCGCGGCCCTCAGCTGATCGAGCGCGCGCTACGCCCACGGGTAGCTCCGCTAGCGCTGCCACCGCGCTTCTCCCTGATCTTGCCCCGGTGGATGCGCATGCTCTGTACCCGCCGGGCCAAGAACACCCGCCACTACGCCAACCCGCACGGCGACCGTCGGACCAGAGGCCAGCGCCGCAAGCTGCGCAGCCCACCGGTCGCCGCCGACGAGTTCGCCGCTCGGGGCCCCTCGCTTGCCCCACCAAACGAAGAGCCCCATCGCTCGAGGTTGGCCGACACGAGATACCTGCCGCACCTTCTACGGAGACGACCTACTGCGCCGCGCGCTCGACACCGACCTGCCCGACGACGAGACGGCGGCCCGGATCCTCACCGCCGCGTTCGACCAGGCCGAGGACTTCGGGCTGCGCCGGTTCACCATGGACGACGTGGCACGCCGGGTCGGC
>DATAZN010000639.1:0-1973 GCA_036272035.1 Mycobacterium sp.
GCGGCGCGCGTGCTCGAGCTTCACGGGCTTGCCCATCGCGGCAGCTTACCGCGGTAGCGGCCTGACGGGCGCGGCTTAACCGCGGATCTTGCGCAGGCGCTCGAGGATTTTGAGCTGCGCGGCAACACGGGCCAGCTCGGCGAGCGCTTCGGCGTGGTCGATGGCGCCGGCGCGATCCTTGAGGGCTTCCTCGGCGCGCTGCTTGGCGGCCAGTGCCGCCGCTTCGTCGATGTCCTTGGCCCGCAGCGCAGTGTCGGCCAGAACCGTCACCAGATGGGGCTGGACTTCCAGCGCGCCGCCGCCGACGTAGAACACATGTTCAACGCCGTCCGGCGTCTGGACCCGCACTTCGCCGGCCTTGATCAATGTGAGCAACGGGGCGTGCCGGGGATATATGCCCAGGTCTCCCTGGGAGCCCGGAGCAAACACCACGGTCGCATCGCCGGAGAAGATCTCCCCTTCCGCGCTGACGATGTCTACCTTGATTGTGTGGGTCGTGGCCATTACTGCAGGGTCTTCGCCTTTTCCACGGCCTCGTCGATCGAACCGACCATGTAGAACGCCTGCTCGGGCAGGTGGTCGTACTCGCCGCTGAGAATGCCCTTGAAGCCGCGGATGGTGTCCTGCAGGGACACGATCTTGCCATCCTGGCCGGTGAACACTTTCGCGACGTTGAACGGCTGGGACAGGAAGCGTTGCACCTTGCGGGCGCGGAACACAGTCTGCTTGTCTTCGGCCGACAACTCGTCCATGCCGAGGATGGCGATGATGTCCTGCAGTTCCTTGTAGCGCTGCAGCACGGCCTGCACACCGCGCGCAGTGTTGTAGTGCTCCTCGCCGATGACCAGAGGATCCATCTGGCGGCTGGTCGAATCCAGCGGGTCCACGGCCGGATAGATGCCGAGGGAGGCGATCTGGCGCGACAGCACGACGGTCGCGTCCAGGTGGGCGAAGGTCGTGGCCGGTGACGGGTCAGTCAGATCGTCCGCCGGCACGTACACGGCCTGAATCGAGGTGATCGAACCGGTCTTGGTGGAGGTGATGCGCTCCTGCAGCACACCCATTTCCTCGGCGAGGGTCGGCTGGTAACCAACCGCCGAAGGCATGCGGCCCAGCAGCGCCGACACTTCGGTGCCGGCCAGGGTGTAGCGGTAGATGTTGTCCACGAAGAACAGCACGTCGCGGCCCTTGCCGCCGTCCTCGCGCACCTCGTCACGGAAGTATTCGGCCATCGTGAGCCCGGTGAGCGCCACACGCAGGCGGTTGCCCGGCGGCTCGTTCATCTGACCGTAGACCATCGCGACCTTGGAGTTCGACAACGTGTCCTTGTCGATGACGCCCGACTCGATCATCTCATGATAGAAGTCGTTGCCCTCACGGGTACGCTCACCGACACCGGCGAATACCGACAGACCGCTGTACTGCTTGGCGATGTTGTTGATCAGCTCGAGCATGTTGACGGTCTTGCCCACGCCGGCGCCGCCGAACAGGCCGACCTTGCCGCCCTTCGCGAACGGCACCAGCAGGTCGATGACCTTGATGCCGGTGACCAGCAGATCCTGACCGCCCGCCTGCTCATCGAACGCCGGCGGAGCGCGGTGGATCGGCAGGGTCTCCTGCGCCGCGACTTCGCCGCGGTTATCCTGCGGGCGACCCAGAACGTCCATGATGCGGCCCAGCGTCGCCTTGCCCACCGGGACCGAAATCGGCTTGCCCGTCGAGCGCACCGACAGTCCGCGCTTCAAGCCTTCGGAGGCACCCATCGCGATGGTGCGCACGACGCCATCACCCAGCTGCTGCTGCACTTCCAGGATCAGATCCGAATCGGCCAGCTGTAAAGCCTCGTACACGTGCGGAATCTGTTCGCGCGGAAATTCGACGTCGATGACGGCGCCGATGATCTGGGTGATCCTGCCTTCAGCAATGTTGGTCATGCATGTGTCCTTGACTTATACGGCAGCCGCGCCGCCGAC
>DATAZN010000640.1:0-3439 GCA_036272035.1 Mycobacterium sp.
TGAATGCGGATGGATTCCGCAGCTCCCAGCCGCTTTGGTTAGCGATGAGCATCGGCAAACAACGAGTAGGCCACCCCTCACGCGTCTCTGACATCCACGTCCGGCTAACCGATGCCGGGGTAATCTGTGGCGCGTCATCACGGGTGATGAACCCGATCAGTGGACGGGCCGGCCCGTTCGACTTGTCACTCATCCGATCCTCGATTAGCTGGGGACACAGGGTTGCCGCAGATGTTGGAATCGCTTCTCCCAAAACATGGTGCAAGTCATGGTTCGGCAGCTTCGGCCCGTCGGTAACTCAACGAAGACTAGTACTTACCGCTCGGCCGTGGGCGGTGGTAAACATCGTTTCAGCGTCGTTGCGACGTCACTGCGCTTCGGTGGCGCTAGTTCCACACCGTCCGGACCGACCATTCGGCGTGGGGGACGCCCTGCACCTCACCGGACGGGTCGACGACCACCGTCATCAACTGCACGGCGATTCCGCTCAGTCGACCGTGGCGCGGGTCGACGGTCGGAATGGTGACCGCGAGCCGGCTGCCCGGCCGGTAGAACGTCGTCGCGGGAATGGCGGAATCCTCGTACACCCGCAATAACCACCAGGGCGCCCGCCCGATCGACGGCGGCACCGAAAGCTGCACGGGGTCCCCTGAATTCACCGGTAGCTCGCCCTCGGTCTCCGGGATATCGCAGTCGGTCAGGTTGAGCACGTTGCAGTAGCGGTAGGGGCCCACCCGGGTCAGATGGCCGTGTGAGTACGTGCTGATCTCGGGGCGCTGCGGACCGTGTTCACGCACGAGTGTCCAGGCGCCGACGCCGGCGGCGATCGATGCCAGCACCACGATCGCGAGCAGCACGGCGACCGCGGGCCTACCCGTGGACTTCACTGTCGCGGCGCCGCCGCGGTGGTCTGCTCACTGCGCTCACCTTCCTGCTCGACCATCACCGGCCGGTTGCCGCCGAGGCCCGGGATCAGCGAATCGCCGTGGAAGCTGACCACGGTCTGCGCCAAGCCCAGGATCAGCACCGACGCGACGACGCTGAAGCCGATCCACAGGTCGGTGTAGAGCAGCACACCCAGAGCGCCGCCGAGTACCCACGCCAGTTGCAGCGTCGACTCCGAACGCCCGAACGCCGACGCGCGTGATTCCTCGGGCAGATCGTCCTGCAACGACGCGTCCAAGGCCGCCTTGGCGATCGCGCTCGAACCCGACGTGACCAGGGTGGCGATCGCGGCCATCAGCAGGTTGCCTGCCACCGCCGCGGCCAGCGCGATACCGGTCACCGCGAGCGTGCAGCGCACCACCAGAACGGCGGGTCGGCCCAGCCGCAGCCGCGCGCTGGCGAAGTTGCCGGCAAAGTTGCCGACGGCGGCCGCTGCACCGATCAAGCCCAGCATGCCCAGCTGCACCCAGCCATTGGCCTGATGTGCCTTGGCGACGAACGCCGGATACAGGAACAGGAACCCGACCATCACCTTGATCGTGCAGTTGCCCCAGAGCGCAGTGATGATGTTGCGGCCCAACGGTTGTCGAAGTGCACCACTTGCCCGCCGTACCTCGTCGGGCCAGTTGCGGCGGCGCGGGCCCTGGCGGTAGCTCAAGGTGGCGGGGACTTCGCCCGTGGTCACCTCGACCCAGCGCGGAATCCGCATAGACAGCCACGCGCCGGCCACGGTGACGGCGATGACGACGAACACCGCCCCGGGCAACTGGAACAAACGGTCGCAGCCGTATTCGATTCCGCCGGCGATGCCGCCACCCACGATCGTGCCGCCCAGCAGACCGAACATGGTCAACCGGGAATTCACCCGGACCAGGTCGATTGACGGCGGCATCACCCGCGGAGTCACCGCGCTGCGCAGCACGCTGAACGATTTCGACAGCACCATCATGGCCAGCGCGCAGGGATACAGCACCCAGGACGGGAAGCCGCCGGTGGCGGCGTCGTAGCTGTCGATCAGCACCACCGCCAGGACGGTGCGCAGCGCGAACGACGCTGCCAATGCGATGCGGCGGCCGTGCTGCAACCGGTCGAGTGCGGGACCGATCAGGGGCGCGATCACCGCGAACGGCGCGATGGTGATCAGCAGGTAGAGCGCGACCTTGCCTTTGCTTTCCCCGGTGGCCGCGGCGAAGAACAGCGTGTTGGCCAGCGCGACGGCCATCGCGGCGTCGGTCGCGAAGTTGGCCACCACCGGCCAGGTCAGCGCCGTCAGCCCGGATTTGTCAGCGCCGTCGGCGGTAGCGGCCCGGTGCACCATCGAGTACATCCGCGAACCCATCTCGCGGCTGCGCTGGGCGGCGGCACGCGTGACGGTGACCCGCTCACCACTGCCGGAACTGCCGCGGGGCGACTCATTACGAGGCTGGGTGCCCGGTTCGCGATTCAGCGGCGGCAGGTACCGATTGGAGCTGGGCATCGGCGTGCGCTGCGACGATGCAGAGGGGGTACCTCCAGCCGCGCCATCAGGCGGGCGTTGCGACCGGCGGTGATTGGGCTCGTCGGCGGGGTAGTTGGCCATGCCGGGATGCTCGGCCGTCGGGCCGGTCCGACCACGCCGGCGGGGAGCCGAACCCGGGTGCTCACGGCGCCATCCAGACATACATCGATTCTCACCCATGGTGGCTGTGGTCGTGCGCAGGCGACCGGTGTGGCCATGCGTTGCAACTGTGCGGCAGAATCAGAGGCCCATGGAAACAACGGACGACGCGACCGGATCGACCGCGCAGGCGGCTACGGCGACCACGACGGAGTGGTCGCCCGAATTGGCGACGGTCTTGACTGGTGCTGTCGAGCTGGCGCGGACGGCCATCGTCGAGCACAGCGGCGAGACGGTAGGTGACTACCTCGGCGTCGGCTACGAAGATCCCGCTAGCGCCACCCACCGATTCCTCGCCCAGCTGCCCGGCTATCAGGGCTGGCAATGGGCGGTCGTAGTGGCCAGTTACCCCGGTGCCGACCACGCGACGGTCAGCGAGGTGGTACTGGTACCCGGGCCCGAGTCGTTACTGGCCCCGCAGTGGGTGCCCTGGGATCAGCGGGTCCGGGCCGGCGACCTGAGCCCCGGCGATCTGTTGGCGCCGCTGGCGGACGACCTGCGGCTGGTGCCCGGTTACATGTCCTCCGGCGACCTGCAGGTCGACGAGACCGCCGCTGAGATCGGGCTGGGACGACGCACGGTGATGAGTGCCTGGGGCCGGGCCGAGGCGGCGCAGCGCTGGCGCGACGGCGACCACGGCCCCCGCGCGCAGATGGCACAGTCCACCAAGCGCGTCTGCCGCGATTGCGGGTTCCTCCTGCCGCTCGCCGGTTCGCTGGGGGCGATGTTCGGGGTGTGCGGCAACGAGATGTCGGCCGACGGATCCATCGTCGACTTCGAATACGGCTGCGGCGCGCATTCCGACACTCCCGCTCCCGCGGGTAGCGGTTCGCCGAT
>DATAZN010000641.1:0-9006 GCA_036272035.1 Mycobacterium sp.
TAGGCGACTGTCCCCGCGGCCGAGATCGTCACGCAGCTAGATCTGCACGGGCGGCGCGCAGTCGTTACCGGCGCCAGTTCAGGCATCGGTACCGAGACCGCCCGCGCGCTGGCGTCGATCGGCGCCCACGTGACCTTGACGGTGCGCAACCTCGAGGCCGCCAACAAAGTCGCCGACCAAATCTCCGAAGCCCTACCCGACGGCGGTGGAACGGTGAACGTGGCCGCACTCGACTTGGCCGACCCTGCCTCGGTGGCAGCCTTCGTGCGCGCCTGGACGGGTCCGTTGCACATCCTGGTCAACAATGCTGGCGTGATGGCCTTGCCCCAGTTGGCGCGGACCACATCGGGATACGAAATGCAGTTTGCCACCAACCATCTCGGCCACTTCGCCCTTGCCACGGGGCTACCACGCCGAGCTTGTGTGTTCGACGGTGTCCGGGTGCGCGCATGATCGCTGCCACACTGAACCCGTGAAAATCGGGGGCATTTGTCTTTGGTTGTCGGATGCAGCCTTGAGTCGGTTGCGCTGATACTCAAGTGCCACCTGGTAGGGGATGAATAGTCGATCGCGGACTCTCCTCGTCACCGCCAGAAACGTCCTCACCGACACCGTCGACCTCCTCGGCGTCATCGGCCGCGCCGTCAGTGACCACGGTTGGCGTGGAAGCCGTAGTCGACCCAGTACCAGGTGTGGCAGACGTTCACGTCCCAAACGATGTCGGTCTCCGACAAAGGTTGCCCCGGGCACCACTGATGGGGCCCCTCGTCGCCGCGGGCAGGTGCCCCTATTGTGTAAAATCGGCCGCGGCCGTCGCGGTAGCTGCGACCAGTCCCAAGTCGGCCAGCCCCAGACCGCTGCACAGCTGCAGGGCCGTTGCTAACCCTGTGATTCTGAGTTTCATCGACCGCGCGGTATTCATGCGTGATCAGGGAAGACGCGTAAATCGCGAAATTCGGTTGACGGTTGCGTCTTTTCGCTGACGTTGGCGGCTGGGTCGAGCGAGCGGCGGCAATCGCCGAAGGAGATTTTTAACTGGACGTCTGATTTGCCAGTGCCGCAACGCGATTGGTGTTTCATCGCCGACCGGGTGCCGCACGATGTCGGCACCGGTTGCCCCGCCGAGTAGGCTCAAAGCATCAGGCCCGCCGGGGGCTCGGGATGCGGTGTTGCCGTTGGCCTGGACTTGACACGGCAGAACGTGTCTTTGCCGCGGATGACTGCGCAACTGCTTTGGAGGAGTTGTGGACATCAAATTTGGGGTGTCGATGGCACCGTCGACAGTCCGAATGGTGCTGGTCGAAGGCGAGAACGGCGAGGGTGCCACCCTCGACGAGGACGGTTTCCGGATCCTCACCGCAGCCGAGACCGGGAACCCTGCAACCCTGGGCCCGGCCAATCAGGTGATGGCAGCCATCCTCGGCACCCGAGAAGGCGTCGCAGAGAGGGATTACCGGCTGACATCGACCGGCGTGGCCTGAGTGGATCCTGTTGAGGCCGGTGCGCTGCGAGACGCGTTGGCCGCCAACAAGGTAGAAAACGTCATGCTGGTCTCGGCCTTTCTGGCTGCGGCCGCGTTGACTCAGGCCGTTGGCACCACCATCGGCTACGCCCACACCGGGTTGCTTTTCATCGAGCCGGACTGCGCGACGCTGGCCGTCGTCGACTCCGCTGACGGTTCGGTCACCGATGTGCGCCGAGCGCCCTTGCCCGACGACGACGCGGATGCCGTGGCTGAGCTAACCGCAATGGCGGCCGGTGCGGACAGGTTGGAACCACGTCCACAGGGCCTGTTCGTGGTGGGCTCCGGTGGTGTTGACGTCGGGATGATCAAGGCGGAGCTCGAGGCCGCGACTCCGCTTGCCGTCAGCGCGCCCACCGAGCCCGAATCGGCGCTGGCCCGCGGTGCGGCGCTCGCGTCGGCGCACGCGCCCTTGTTCGATTGGTCAACCGCCGCGCTGGCGTATGCCCAAGATCCCGGCACGGGTGCGGTGGACCCGGTCGTGGCGTTGGCTGCCGGTGTCGCCGCACTCGACGGGCCGGTTGACCAGGACGACAGGGACAGCCAACGACTCGCGTATAGCGCTGCGCCGACGAAGCCAACTTCTATACGGCTGTCGGGGACGCCGACTTCTTGGCCAGAGATGACCCGATGCTGGACTTCCGCGCCGCCGAGGAGACCGAGCAGGGCCGCAGGCCATTCCTGGTAGCCCTCGGGGTATTGATGGTCTTCGTCTTCGGTGTCGCGGCGCTGGCGATCTCGCTGGCGCTCGATATCCGTCCATCGGTCAGTCACCGGGCCAGCCTCGGGAAAAGTGTCGTAGTTCCGGCCAAGCCGGGGCCTGCCCCGGCCGCGCCGGCGGTGGCCCCGGCCGCTCCGGCGCCCGCTCCGGCAGCTCCGGCAGTTCCGGCAGTGATACCCGTGCCGGTTGCGCCGCTACCGGCGCTGCAGTTCCCGGCTCCGATGCCAGAGCCGGGACCGCCGCCTCCGATGCCCGGCCCCGGACCGCTGGGTCCCGGTCCGGGACGGTTCGGCCCGGGTCCGCTGGGTCCGGGTCCCATGCCTGTGCCGCGGGGGCCGGGGATTCCGCTGCCGGGTATCCCGCACGGCCCGGGTCTCCCGGGGCTTCCCGGTCTCCCGGGCCTTCACCTCTGATGCCATAGGCCAGCGGCTGGTCTGCGCCGATTCGGCCGAAGCCGGCGTCGGTAGCGCTTTAATGGGTTGATGGACCTGATGTCCGCCCACCGACGCGGTTTTTCTGATGACCGAGTCGCGTGAGCACCCCAGTGGGCCATTCGAGTTCGAAGCTATTGCTGTGCGCATCGGCGAGGTCGAGATCACCCTGCACAGCGAATGCGGTGACGACCTTGCCGCTGGGTCGACAGGCAGCCGCGTCATTTCGTGGCAAACGACGATCGAGAGGCTGCGGAGCAGGCAGCCGCAATCATCATCGGCAAATGGTCGGATCCAGAAGATTGAGACGACACCCAGTTAACTAGCGAGTCTAGCTAATGTGTCCAAATACGTGTCCACCCGGCATGAAAATGACCCCAGAGGTCACACCTCTGGGGTCATTTCCGCTGGTAGCGGGGACAGGATTCGAACCTGCGACCTCTGGGTTATGAGCTAGCCGGTCGCTGTCTCCCCCAGCACGTGCTGTCTCATAGCTGCAGGTCGTATCGTTCAGCCGTCCAACCTGTCTCGCCCCGTCCCACCCGTACGCATCGGTTCCGCCGCGTTTCGTGTCCAAATCCGTGGCCAACCGTTGAGCGATAAGGAGAGTCGCCCGGCCGCCTCAGTCGCGTATTTCATGGGTAATCTCTCTATTATCCATAATGAACCTCTGCATATTGCATCAGATGAATCAACGCTCCGTGCTGAGCTGCGGGTGTGTGACATGCGATGATGTTCGCCGTCTCACTCGATGTCCACTTCATTTTGTCTCACTCTGGTGTCCATTTTCGGCACGCCCCTAGATCGACTGGGTGCGGCTCAGTCGTAGCGACGTCAGACGCAATGGGTGTGGCCGCAGCTACAGAGCCCCGCACTTGCTGCTCTTTAGCGGCGCCGCTTGCCGCCCCAGCTTTGCGGAGCATGCGGCGCGCCACCTCGCCGGCCGCGTCGGTGTCGAGGGGGAACTGCGTACTGGGCGGCCGTAATACAGAGCGATCCTACGTCCCGTCACCGAGCCGCCGTCGCGTTGTCGAGGGCGACGAGTATTCCGTGGACGGCCCGAGTCGCCGGGGTCGGGACGCCGTGGGCCAGGCCGAGTTCGATCACGTACCCGGTGAAGGCGTCGAGCTCGATCTTCCGCCCGGCGGCGAGGCCTTCGGCCATCGACGACGAGATGTCCATCCGCATCGCGGTTTGATCCACGCGCTGCCGGTGGTCCTTGGCCAACGGCGCACCGGCCGACAGTGCCACTGCCGCCGCTTCATCGACCAACATGGTGAACACTTCTGCGGTGGCCGGGAGGGAAAGCAGCTCGCCGAGTCGCCTTTTCGTGATCGCCGTGAGCGGATTCAACCCACAGTTGAAGAGGAACTTCTGCCACTTCGACGAGCGCACCTCCGGCTCGACAGCGCATTTGATGCCGGCGCCGGACATGAGCTCCTGACCCATGGTGCTCGATGTGAGATCCGCGCCGGCATGAGGACCGACAATCAGCGACGGTGGCATCGAACAGCGGATCACTCCCGGACTCAACCGCTCGGAGCCGATGTAGAGGACACCCGACAAGAGCCGCGAATCACCGATCGCGGCAGCGAGAATCTGCTCGTTCTTGACACCGTTCTGCAGGCACAGGACGTGGCCGTCGTCTGCGGCAAGAGGCGTGAGGAGATGTGCGGCGGCCTCGGTGTCGTAGGACTTCACGCAGAACAGCACGAGGTCCGCCCGATGCTCGATCTCATTCGCGGCCAGGACGCTGCGGCCGGATGGTTTCCCGCTCACCGTCCGGGCGCTCGAGCGTGATCCCGCTCGAGCGGATCTGTCGTAGGCTGTCGGCTCGGGCGACCAACGTGACCGACACGCCTGCCTTGGCCAGTTGCGCGGCGAGATATCCGCCCGTCGCACCGGCGCCGACGACCGTCACCGATGTTCTCAGCAGTCACGCGATCTCCTGCTTGGAATCATCTACGCCATGCGAGGTGGCGGACTGAGGTGAATTAACCGTTGCGTTACGGAGCAGTTATTGCCCCCAGGGCTCCGCGGAGGTCCGGGCAGCCGGATTGCAACCGGCCGAGTTCTCGTGCCCTCTTGACCGCAGCGCTCCTGTCTTCCACGCCGAGCTTGCGGTAGAGGGCGCGTTGGTGGGTCTTTATCGTGTTGAGTGAGACGTAGAGCCGCTGGCCGATCTCACGTCGCGATAACCGGGTGGCCAGCAGCCCAAGGACTTCGAGCTCCTTGGCGGTGAGTTCCTCACCAAGTGTGCAGGCCGGGTTGCGCGCGCTGACCGCGACGGCGGTGCTGGGCTGGGCCGCGGTGAGCAGTGTTTGGGCTATCGCGGGCTCGGCACGCCCGCGCAGCAGCGCGGCGGCCTCGTTGCGGCTGGCCGTCGCGGTCTGTTGATCGCCGAGGGTGGCGAGGATGTTGGCGCTGAGCGTCAGCGCTTTGGCGACTTCGAGGATTCCGGCGCCCTTGCGGGCCAACCCGACAGCCAGCTGAGCCGCGTGGGCGGCCCCCGCCGCATCGCCGCGCATATCAAAGACGGTGGCCGCCGCGAGCGAGACGATCGCATTAGCGAAGTGCTCGCCGTCGGCCAGGTCCCTGCAGCTGGCGGTCGCGCGGCGGATCAGTTCCTCGGCGTCGGCGAGCTGACCGGATTCGGCGGCGATCAACGCGAGATAGCCCAGCGCATAGATACCGCGGCGCCGATCGCCGATCTTCTCGGCCAGCGACACCGCCCGCCCGAAGGCGGCGTGGGCCTGCTCGATGCTGCCCGAGAAGTACAGCGCGGATCCATAAACACTGTAGGCGGCCGACCGGGCCTGCGGTGCGTCGTCGAAGTCCAGGGTCATCGCGCGGCCAGCCGCGGCCAGCGCCGCGAGGAGGTCACCGGTCTTGAATGCGTGTACCTCACGCAAGGCCACCAGTTGGGCGTCGAGGCTCCCATGATCGACGGTGTCGGCCGCGGAGCTGGCTTCCAGCGCCTCAATCCAGCGGTGGGCGTCATCGAAGCGGCCGACATTGAGCGCGATCCATGCCCGGGCAGCGCTGAGCCGCCGATCCGGTCGAACAGCCTGCTCGGGAAGCAGATCAAGACAGCCTGACACGGTCGACAGGCCGCCGCCGTTGAATTCGTTGACCCAGTCCGCGGCGATCAGATCCGCACTTGCCGCGATGTCGCCGGCAGCGACCAGGTGGCCCAGGGCCTCATCGACAAGGCCCTCGGCCTCAAACCACGCCGCGGCTCGTCGGTGCAGACTTGCGACAAGATCGGGTTCGCTGCGTTGCAGCTCGGCGCGCAGCAGCTCCCCGAACAGGTGGTGATACCGATACCAGCGACGCGACATGTCCAGTGGCACCACAAACAGGTTTTCGCGCTCGATCCTCTCCAACACCGCTGCCGAGCCGCAGGTCTGCAGGATCGCATCGCACAGCGCAGCGCTCAGCCGCGCCAGCACCGAGGTGCACACCAGAAAGCTGCGCATCTGCGGTGGCTGACCCTCGAGCACCTCACACATCAGGAAGTCGACGATATGACGGTTATCGCCTGCGAACGTCTTGATGAACGCGGCGCCATCAGCACGCCCGGCAAGCGAGAGCGCGGCAAGATACAGGCCGGCAGCCCACCCTTCGGTGCGGCGGTGCAACAGTTGAATATCTGCCTCAGCCAACTCCAGCCCGAGCACATCGTTCAGCAGCTGGCCCGCCTCAATAACTCCGAAACATAAATCGGCGCTTCGCATTTCGGCCAGATCGGCGCTGGCCCGCAGCCGCGCCAACGGCAATATCGGATCCGATCGGGTGGCCAACACCAACTGAACAGTGGCCGGCATCCGGTCGATCGCGAATGCCACCTGCTCATGAACCGCCCGATTCATCACCAGGTGGTAGTCATCAACAATGAGCACCATCGGGCTCGCGATCGTGTCCAGATCATTGAGCAGGGCCGGCAACACCACCTGCACCACATCAGCACCCATCGCCAGGAGTTCGACCGCGCGAGTCCCCACCCCCGCACTGACCTTTTGCAGCGCGGCGATCACATACATCCAAAACCACACCGGGTCATTGTCGGAACGATCCAGCGACACCCAGCCAAACCGCTGGTCCTCACCCGCCCCCAACGCCCACTGCGCCAACAACGTCGTCTTACCCCACCCCGCGGGCGCACTCAACAACGTCAACTTCCGGCCTCGCCCCGCCGACAACACCTCGAGCAGCGCACCCCGATAAACAAGCTCGCCCCCGACGGCCGGAACATGCAGTTTGGTAGCCACCAGAACAGCTCGCTCAGCACTTTCCCCGACACCGTTGCCGCCACGACCAGCCCAGCCGTTCACCTCCGCACTCCGCGAATCCGTGCAACCCAACCCCCGGGCACCAACACTGGACGTTGACCCATCCCCAGTGCGCGCCGGCCCCACGCCATCCCCGTCGTTCCCCGCAGCACCGCCCAGGCCCGTACCGCCCGGCAAACGCGGCAACCCAAATAAATCGGAACCGTTCTCCGCGATCACCGCAGGCCCGCACCGCCGGCGCCCATTTAGCGTGCTCATCATCGTCGAGACACCAACGCGTACCCACCGACGCCGAACACCACCGGCATCATCACCAACATTCCCAACACCGTGCTCATCATCGTTTCTCACTCCCTCTGTGTCGTTTATTGGCCTCTGCAACTCATCACGCCGCCGCGCCCGGATGGTGAGCGCCTCAACATGAGGTGAATGAGCGTCTCAAAGTGAGACACCTGCGGGCGCACTGAACCGTGTCATCGTCTTCCCGCTTGGCCGTTGGCTTGGATCGGGGGGATTGGTGCCCAACGCGGCAGCGCGCACATTGCGCACCAGCCTCAACCTGGCCCTCGGTTACGGCATTCGAACAAGATGACATCGACGACTAGGTCAGCTGACCTTCCACGAATTGTGCGATGCCGTCGCCGAATGACCAGTCTTCACGGCTGTTTTCGACAACTGACACGATTAAATCGGATGGCTTCAGACCTGTTTCTCCCTGCAGTCGCTCGGCCAGAGCCTTATATGCGGCCCGTTTGTGGTGCAGTGTGCGGCCCTGCTGAAAGATCTGCACGATGACGATGTCGTCGGTGCGCTCGAATCCAAGGCCGGTGTCTTCGGCGATGATCTGGCCACGTTTGTGCTCGGTGATGATCTGATAGCGGTCGCGGTCGGGAGCATCGAAGTACTCGCGCATGACGTGTTGGATTGAATCAGCCAGGAGCGTGAGTTGTGCTGGTGTTCGCCGTGACTCGGTGACGTGGATGTGGACGAGGGGCATGGGTGGTTCCTTTCCGACCGGGCACCAACGATGCCGGTGCGCCAAGTTTCGCTACTTGTTTTGTGGGACGCCGAGTTCGATGACGCCGTCGCTGGGGTCGAGCCAGCGGGCGGTGGTGGCTTTGGCTCGGGTGAAGAAGTGCACGCCTTCGGTGCCGTGGGCGTGGGTGTCGCCGAACAGGGAGGCTCAGTCCGCGACGATCCTTTGATCGGAAATCTCGGTGAGATCAGCATGCGTTGTCGAGCAGTACCTTCCGGTAGCCGTCGTGCCTGCCGGCCGGTATCCGGCATTAACCGAAGCATGGACGTCGGCAGCCGCGCGCACAATGCGTCATTTCGCGAGTCAACCTTCGGTTAAGCCGAAGGCTGATGTTTTTGTACCGGTTTGAGTACCGTGACGCTATGGCCTACGACCTCAACGATTTGGAACTGTTCCTGCAGGTAGTCGACCAGGGCAGCATCACCTAAGGAGCCGAGCACACGCATCTGTCGTTGGCATCGGCCAGTACAAGGATCGCAGCAATGGAGAAGGCTCTCGGGGCCAAATTGCTGGACCGATGCTCCGACGGACTGCAATCAACATTGGTGGTTCTGGCGAACACATCGGCTACCCAGACACTGGTGCCGACCGCGCTGGCCGACTTTTTGGCCACCCACTCCGACGTCGACGTCGAGCTGCAGGAGCGCCCGAGCCACGAGATCGTCGCGGCAGTCACACGTCACTTCGCCTCGTGTTCACAACCGCAGGCACGGGCGAACAGAGCCGACTCGAAGGCGCCGTGTGGGGGTCGCTACGTGGTGTGCGCCGACACGAGATCAGCGCCGGACGGCGAACGTATGGCGGTCAGCGACTGGCTCAGCGCGAGGATCGGGGCGCCGAGCAGCACGATGTCTTTGATCAGGAACTCCCCGACCCGCGACAGCGCGGGAAATCCGCCCGCCGCAGTATCGCCGATACCCGGCGTGGTGAACAGGAAGCTCAGCGTAATCACGAACAACAGCGTGCCCAGTGCGCCGCCAACCGCACCGAGGCGCGGCGACACC
>DATAZN010000642.1:0-11423 GCA_036272035.1 Mycobacterium sp.
GGACCGCGGTCAAGTCCGCCGGCAAGGCGTTCACCTACGTCAAGGTCAGCGATGGAACATCCTCGTCCTACTCGACCGCCGCCGCTCAGTTCAATGAGGCGACCGCCGCCGGGCTGGTCACCGGCGCCTACCACTATGCGCAGACCAGCTACTCGGCCGAAGCCAACGCCGACGCCTTCGCCTCTCAGGTCAACACCCTCGGAGCGATCGTCGGACACCTGCCTCCATGCCTCGACTTAGAGGCTGGCAGTGGATCGCTCGGGGTCTGGGCCAACACCTTCTTCAGCGAGCTTCGCCGCCTCACCGGCGTGACGCGGGTGATGCTCTACTCCGGCGTCTCCTTCTTCACCCACCAGATCACCGAGACCTGGATGGATGACGACGTCCTGCTCTGGCTGGCCCACTACGGGGTGCCGGCCGGGCAGCCCGGCTACTCCAGCCCGCGCCTGGCGATGCACCAGTACTCACAGAGCGGCCAGGTGGCCGGCGTCGCCGGAGCGGTCGACCTCGATGTCGCGCTGCGGCCGCTCGATCAACTGACGGGAGATGACCCCATGGCTGGCTTGACCCCCGAGCAGGACGCCAAGCTCACCGCCGCCTACCAGTTCATCACCGGCAGCGCGGACGTTGTACCGCAAGGCGAGGACTGGCCCGGCTGGCCCACCTGGCCGGGCGGCACCGACGAGCACCTCACGGCGACTGACTACCTGCGCCGCACCAACGTCCAGCTCAACGCGCTCGCCTCGGCGGTCGCGGAGCTGGCGAACCGAACTTCGACCCTGTCGAAGCGCACCAGTACACCCCCGCCGCAGCTCAGCGGTGCGGACATCAACCGTATCGCGGCGGCTGTTGTCTCGTTACAAGAATCGAAAGAGTCCCCAGCTAAGGAGCCTGAATGAACACCATCCTCGCCTACCTCGGGCGTGAACCAGTCAAGATCGGAGCCCTGATCGCGGCCATTCTCGGCCTCGTGTCCGGGCTCGGACTGGGCGTCTCGGTCGACCAGCAAGGCCTGATCAACGGGGCGGTAGTCCTGATCATCGGCTTCATCAACACGCTCGTGGTCTCCGAGGAGAAGGCGCTGCCCCTGATCTCCGGCGTCGTGCAGGCGACGCTCTCGGTCGCGCTGAGCTTCGGACTCCTGCTCTCCCCGCAGGTGCAAGCCTCGATCATGACCTTCGTGGTCGCGCTGGTGGCGATGTGGCAGCGCACCCAGGTCACCGCTCCGGTGCCGGCCGCGATGGTGTCGAGCCGCGGCTCCCACGCGCTGCTCGACTAGCTGAAACGAAGATGCTTCCCCGCCCCCGCTCCGATTGGAGCGGGGGTTTCTTCTGCTCAAAGGAGAAGTTCGATGGTTGTTTTGATCTTGGTCATCATTGCGCTACTGCTGGCGATCTTCAGTCTGGTCCCGTTCGCAAACAACTGGCCGTTGCTCGCGGTCGCGGTCATCCTGCTGTCGGTGGCGATGCTGGCCGGCAGCGCCGGGGTGTTCCACTGAGCGCGATGAGTGCGAACTAGCTGCCCTGCTCGGCCCAGTTTCAAGGCTCGTGAACGGGGGTAGCTAGCTTGTTCTCCGACTTGTTTCGCCAGGCGGCGACCGATACCAGCACCGGTGTCGATCTTTCTCAGCCTCTCGTGCAGTACGGTGCGGTGGGCGTCCTGGCGACAGCGGCGATGTTCTGGGCATGGACCCTCTACAAGCAAGCGCAGGACAACATGAAGCGCGAACGAGATCGAGCCGATCGACTCGAAGCTGAGATCGCCAAGCTCAACGCCGACATCCACGGGAAGTACATTCCCGTGTTGACCCGCGTCACCGACGTGTTGCAGGACTTCCTGTGGGACTCTCGCGGCGATAGCCGCGGCGGTGGCCACTCCAGCGCTCGGGGCCGCACGTGAGCCCAATCCACCGACGGAACAACAGCGTAGACAAAATCATCTTGGACTCCGAGGAGATACGGGCACAGCTGGTAGCTACCGTGGAGCAGCTGGAGTTGTTCGTGGCCGAGTTCGCCAGGGAGCTGGAGGAGGGCCACGTGGGGGAGGACGACGAGTGAACCAAGATGCACATGCGGGTGGTCCCGCCGACCCGACAGGGCCGAGGGGCGGACAGGGAGAGACCGGTGCGCGCGGTGCCGCCGCGCTGGTCACCCCCCTGATCGAAGCAGTGGGGGCGCTACGCGTCGCCATCGAGGGGCTGGAGGCTCGGGCCGATCGAGCCCGTCGCAACATCACCGGCATCGTGATCGCGGTCATCATCGACGTGATCTTCACTGCCTGCATCACGATCGTGTATATCGGCCAGGAGCAGACCGCGGCGCAGGTGGCGGATACACGCAACGAGATCTTGTGTCCGCTGTACGCGAGCTGGCTCGGCACCTACAACCCGACCACCCGCGCGCCGGGACTCGACCGCGCCACCTATGAGAACGTGTTCGGGCAGATGCGCGGCCAGTACGAACACCTGGCGTGCACCACTCCGCTCGTGCCCAAGCCGACTCCGACGACGACGCCGAGTGCACCACCGTCGAAGTAGCGCCCTGGGAGGCCTTATGCAGCGACCCACCTGGCTTCGCTGGCCGGGCACGCCCGGCGCCTCACTCGGGGTCTTCCTCACCCTTGGCGTGATTGCGGTCGGCATGATCACCTGGGTAGGGGTGTCGGCGTCGAGCCGGCAGGCGTCGCAGACTTCCGCGGCTGTGGCGCAGGGGCGGGGGCTAGCCGATCCCATTCTGCAGCTGTGTGCCCAGGGTGGGGACGTCGCGCTGCGGCTGCAGGGGGCGGGGTTGTGCGACGCGGCGCAGAACGTGAAGGCGGACCCGGTGGCCCCGCCACCGACGCTGTCCGGTCCGCAGATCCAGTCCATGATCGATAGCGCGGTGCGCAACAAGGCCACCGCGGCTGCTCCGACCACCACGCCCGCGACGCCGGCACCGACTCCTCAACAGATCCAGGACATGATCAATAGCTCCATCGATAGCCACCGGCCGCCGGCTCCCGTGCAAGCGGCGGCGCCCACCCCACGACAGCAGCCGGCGCCCCCTCCGTACTACCCACCACCGGCGGCTCCGCAGTATCAACAGCCCGCCTATCAGCAACCGCAGTACCCGAACTACCCACCGGCTCAGCAGCAGTACCCGGGGGGATACGGGGGTGGCTACCCACGTGGCAACGGGCCACCACGAGGCGGCGGTGGTTGGCCCTCAGGCGGTGGTGGGGGCAACTGGCCTCCGCCTAGTGGAGGCAGCGGTTCGTGGCCGCCTACGGGCGGCTCAGGGGGCACCGGCTGGCCGGGTCGCGGTGGTGGGGGATACCCGGGCCAGCCGCCATACCAGTACCCGGGCGGATACCCCGGAGGCTACGGCGGAGGCTACCCGTATCCGGCCCAGCCGAGCTATCCGTCGTACCCGCAGCAGCCCTACCCGTACCCGCAACAGCCGAGCTACCCCCAGCCGCGTCCACAGCCTGTGGAACGGGGCGGGGGTGGCCGGCAGTCTGGTGGAGGCCTACTCGGGGGACTCGGTGTCCACATCGGGTGAGGGCTCGACGAACAGCGGCGAGAGATTGTCGCGTGGCTTGGTCATCTCGGTCCAGCCGCTCGCGGTGCCGCGGTTATAGAAGGTGCGCGAGCTACCGTCAGCGAACCGGTAGACCCTTGTTCGATTGCCGTTGAACACCGCGTCCGAGTACTCGTCGACGCGCACGTGATCCTGGGGTAGGTCGGACAGCCACACGGTGTCTCCTACGGTCTCGGGGGGCGGGGTGTGCGGCCGGCATCTTGATCGAGCCGATGGCTTGTGGCGTCCGCTGGCAGACCAGGTACCCGAACCAGATCGAGTTCGGGTGGTAGTTGCGACGGTGCTCCCACGAGGCCTTGCACATGAGCGAATAGCTGTGGAAGTTGCCGGAGCGTGCGCCGCAGCCGGGATAGGAACACCGCCAGTCCCAGTTGAGGGCCACGGGTTCTCCGTTCCAGCGCGTAGCGGCGCAGCTTGCAGCCGTCGCAGTTCTCTTCCGGCGGGCAGCGACGCCACCTCATCACGGGCTCACCTTACTTGTTGCGCCACGCCCAGTAGAAGAACACCACGAGGGCCAGCACGGTGATCACAACGGTGGCGTGAATCCGGACACCCAGCCTTCACCGTCGCAGGTCTGACACGGTGTGGCCTGGCAGCCGTGCCCGAGGCGATCGGGGTCGCGTATCGCCTGCTCCAACGACAACCCACCGCAGAACACCGCCATCCGGTAGGTGTGCACGTGCCGCAGTCCGTTGCAGTCCGCACAGCGGCTTCGTGTCACGGTAGGCCGTGTCCATCGTCGAAGCACGCCAGCACGAACCCGTACTTCTGCTCGCCGTTGAAGGAATCGTGGATGTAGGGCATCGGCTCGACGCTCTCGATCGCCAGATACCGGTCGTAGCCGCCACCGTGGTAGACGAACACCTGTGCACCGGGGTCATAGGTGTTCAGCAGCGCCTGCAGCTCCGCGACGTTCATCGGACCTCGCGGAGCTGCATGGCCAGGCGCTCGCACTCGGCGCGCACGTAGGTCAGCGTCTTGTAGGTCGCCCCGGTGCGCGCGTAGAGGTCCCACATTTCCGGGTGGTGCTTCCGATAGGCCGGCATGACGTCATCGAAGTGGCCGCAATCGAACCCGAACCACCAGACGTCGCCCGGCTGTCCGGGTTCCGGTATGTGGCAGACCGCGTGCTCGATCGGTCCGTCGTCGTTGCAGCTCGACGCGAAAGTCGCGCCACCGTGCACGGACACGTCCGCCTCTTCGTAGTCTTTGCCGTGCAGCGGATGGCCGGGGTCCACCGCGACGTAGCCGCACCAGCTGCCCTGCCACGGGTTGGCCCGCACCGCCAAGCACGGCATGCCGGTCACCGCGTCGGTCCAGCTGACCTTGTCGGGCTCACCGTCCCACGGGCCGGATCCCCAGCCGGTCCTGTCCATCTCCGGGTTGATGTAGGTCTTCTCAGTCATGGTCCCTCGCATGAAATTCACGGTGCACGGGCCGCAGCGACCCGAGCACCATCGCGCCGCAGAGGCGGCACGGCCAGAGGTTGAGTTCTTGTTCGAGGATCGCCAGGCCGAGGGCTTCTCGGATCTCACGCTCCTCGTCGGTCTCGATCTTGTTCGGGACCTTGACCGTCAGGAACCAGTAGAAGGTCTCGTCGCACACCCGCAGCGCCATGGTCAGTCCTTGATCTTGCGCAGCTGCCCGGGTCGCATGTGCGTGTAGTTCGTCTGCCAGCAGGCTTCGTGGCCCTCCATGTGCTCCCAGTGGACGTGGACCATGCCTTCCGGTGACCAGTTCACGGACTCGACGACGGTGCCCGGACACGCTCCGGTGAGGGTGGCGACCCGGTCTCCGATATGGAAGTCCATGTCTCCGAGCAGCAGATCGGGCTCCTCATCCTTCCCCACTCGCGCCACGGACCGACGCTGCTGCTTGTCGATGTACGCGAGGTGCTGCTTGGTCTGAGTCAACGTGGCGTTGGAGGTGTAGAGGGCGTGCAGGCTGTAGATCATTCGCTGCAATGTCCCGTCGTAGAGGTTGCCGTAGTGCTCCTGGACGAGGTGGCGAATGATGCTGACGACGTCGCTGTCCTCGGACCGCTGGTCGACGATCTCCTCGGGGGTCATGCCGGCGGGCCGTCCTCGACGGGCGGGCCGAGATACACCGTGACGCCCTGGGGGCGTTCGTCGTTCTCCGCCATCCACGCCACGTCAAGGACGCGACGAGGGTGTTCGACGTCGAGGTCGTTGATGTACACCAGCTCGCCCTTGCGCGGGATGAGTCGTATCCGGCGCGGCGCCGAGCAGCGCCGGTCCTGCGCGTCGCGGTAGCGGAAGAGTACGAACGCGTTCTCACTCACTATCGAGGGTCCTTCATGCTGCGGAGTCGGATAACGGATCGAACGATGAGCGCGATGGCGGGCAGTAAGGCGAGCGCGGCGTAGGTGTAGCCCAGCGGGCTCTTCGCGTGGGCGATGAGCCCCGCCCCCAGTACCCAGAGGGGGATGGTGATCACCAGGTTGAATATCAAGTCCGCGTGTTCGCCGCGAACCTCGTTGTCCATGCTGCGGACTAGTCGAGGTCCCGGCTCCTCTCTCACTTGGTGCCGATGATCATGTTGCAGTCATTGCACACGATGTGCCGCGCCACGACGTTGCCCTTCCCGTCCATGATCGGCACTTCGTGCGTGGATCCGTGCGTGCAGTTGCGTGGCGCGATCGCCATCTAGTTCACCCCTTCATGCCAAATTGGACGTCGTTCAGTTCTTCGGCGGATCCAGCATCGCGTCGAGCGAGGAGACCGGCTGGTCTCCGAACTCCCGCTGCGCGGGCGTGAGCGGCCCGCGTCCGACGCTCTCGATGCCACGCTGCCAGCGCTCGTCGGTGTCGACGGCGACCGGCAGCATGAGCTTCTCCTTCATCGCCACGACCATCTCCTCGGGCAGCCACGGCGGGAGCTTGAACCAGATCCGGGCGTAGGTGCAGTCGAAGCCGTCGTCCTCGTCGCGCAGGTAGAGCGGGTGGTTGACCACCTTCACCATCGCGCACGCCGGGCAGTGCGCCTTCGGCGTCACTTCGAGGTGCTCGCAGGTGCGGTTGCCGCCTCCGTTGCGGGTGTAGACGCACACCACCGGCTCGCCGTCCTTATCCGGCTCCAGCCAGACGTCGCGGAAGCGACCGACGTCTACGTGGGAGTGGGCGTCGATAAAGCCGATCAGCAGCGCGGCGCGCTCGCGGCGCTTCGGGTCCGGGAACACCAGGTCATACATGCCACCGCCCCCGATGTTGATCTCCGTCATCAGACCTCTCCCTTCTTGATCGCCTCAGCGACCGCATCGAGCGTCGCTCGATCGACGGCCTCGGCAAGTGCGTTGATCCAGGGCACCATGTTCTCGGTGCCGTCCCAGTCCCTCCAGCGGATCGCCAGCTTCACCGCCGCCGCGATGATCGGCTGCTCGCGCTCCAGCCTCTCCTCGGCCACCTTGGCGACGTCGTGCCATTGGTCTTTCTCTTGCAGCGCACGATGCAGGCTCGCGTCGAGCGCCGCGGCCTGCTGCTCCCACTCGGCGTTGGTGTGCACTTCGCTGTAGCGCAACACCATCTGCTCCGCATGACACGGGCACTCGCACTCCTCGCCAGCCGGGTCCGAGCACTCGTCGTGGTAGCCGATCGAGCACTGGCGGTTGCGGCGGTGGTCGTAGGGGCGCCGTTCGGTCCGGTCGGCGCCGGTGAGCCGGTCGGTGTACTGCGCGTCGGTCTCGCCTGGCAGCCCCGGCGGCATCTCCGGGTAGTAGCGGCCGCGCACCAACTCCGATGGCCGCTCGGCGCGAATGTGGATGCCGCCTACGGGCACGGGCTGCTCAGGCATCAACGCTCTCCTTCAGCGTGATCCGCAGCCTCTGGCCGGGGTGGCCCTCGATCGCGCCCTCCCACTCCTGGAGGTTGGCGAAGTCCCGGGGTGACCAGTACCCGTACGGGAACTCCTTCAGCTCACCGGCCGGGTGGTCGAGCGGGTTCGTGACCGCGAACAGCCCCGCTTCCAGCCTCTCGAAGGAGCCCGGCGTGCGGTGGCTGGAGCGCCCGGTCATCAGGAACGAGACGTGCTTGTCGGGGTGGCGCAGCACCGGATAGGTGCCGGGCTCGACGAACATATCGCCGGTATCGGTCTTGTAGACCCGCGACCGCAGCACCTCTACGGTCCCGATCTCCACGGACAGCCGCTCACTCATCACGGGCTCGCTGGCGGCTGACGCTGGTGGCCAGCGCCGCGCCGATGAACACGATGCCCAGCGAGCCGGTCAACCACTCCGGCAGATCCACCCCGTAGAGCTTCAGCATCATCACCACGCCCAGGAACAGGATCGCCCAGTGCGCGCCGTGCTCCAGGAACTCGTACTTGGCCAGCGTGCCGGTGCGGACCAGGTGCACGGTCATCGACCGCACCCACATCGCCCCGGCTCCCAGCCCGGCCATGATCACCAGCACGCTGGTGGTGATGGCGAACGCACCGATCACCCCGTCGAAAGAGAACGAGGCGTCCAGCACCTCCAGGCGCACGAACATGACAGCCGCGGCGGCACCGACCAGGGTGGTCAGCTTCGCGTGCCCGTCCTCGTCGTCGCTGTCGAACACCGCGCCGAACAGGTCCAGCCCGACGTGCAGCAGCACCCCGATGATCGCGGCGGCGAACACCGCTGTGCGCTGCGCCGGCTCGACCGTGAAGAACGCGACCACCGCGACGGAGAGCATCACGAAGATGGTGATGTTGTCGAACCGGCCCAGCGGGGCGAGACGCGACTCCAGCCAGCCGATCCAGTGCACGTCCTTCTCCGTGTCGAGGAAGTAGCTCACCCCGATCATGAGCAGGAACGTGCCACCGAACGCGTCGATCATCGGGCCGGCCTCGGCCAGGTGCTGCGCGTACACGGTCGGCTGGTGCACGGCGAGGCTGACAACCTCGGTGAAGCCCAGCCCGGCCGCCACCTGCACGATGAAGATCGGCAGGGCGAAGCGGACCACGAACACCGCGAACACGATGCCGACGGTCATGAAGGCCCGCTGCCAGCCCGGGGACAGGCGCTGGATCAGCTTCGAGTTGACGATGGCGTTGTCGAAGCTGAACGTTACTTCGAGCGCGGTCAGGATCATGACCGTCAGGAGCTGGAGCCAGCCGCCGAACGATCCGACGGTGGCCCAGGCCAGCAGGGTGATGACCGCCGAGGGCCCGTAGATGGCCCACAGGTTGACCCGGGCCGGGGCCTGGGTCTCGGCGATCACGACAACACCCCGGCCTTCGTCGCGGCGGCGACCCAGGAGTCCCACTCGTCGGCCATGGCGTCGGCGAACTCCAGGTCGGACACCGACGCCGGGTCCTCGAAGGACTTCGCGTCAACGTTGTCGACCAGCCGCAGATCGGGGCTCATGTCGTCGAGGTCGTTGAGGTAGGGGACGTCACGGATGGCCAGGAACTTCACGAACACCGGATAACCAGCCAGCTCGACCACAACCTTGGTCGTGGCGGACTGGGAGTCCGGGTTGCCGTCGGTGACGACCACGCAGAAGATCGGCTCGTCAGTGGTCTTCGCCAGCTCCCGGACCGCGATGAGGGCCTGTGCCAGGCCGGTGCTGCCCATCCGGCGCGGCTGCCAGATCTGGCCGTTGACGACACCGCTGTAGTTGTCGACGGTCACCTCGACGGTGGGGTAGACGAAGGAGTCGAACGGGATCACCGGGACGACGCCATCGACGTCGATCTGCAGAGCGAACCCGAGCACGCGCTCGACGAGGGTCTGCACCTTGCCGTTGGCGTAGTCGTCGTGCATCGAGCCGGAGTGATCCAGCACCAGCACGGCCTGCGCGCGGATGCCGGCCAGGCCACGCTTGGACAGCGCGATGCCGGCCTTGTCGGCGCGCTTGGCCAGGTCGATGTGGCCGGCGTCGCGGACCTTCGACAAGTTGATCGCCGAGCTGCCGGCGGAGTCCTTGGTGAGCTTGACGGTCCGCGAGGGACCAGGAACGTCGTCGTCGTTCTTACGGTTGAACAAACGCATGGTCTTGCCTCTCTGAATGGCTGGGGCAGCGGCTGGAGTCAGCCGATGCGGTATGCGGTCACGAGCCCGTCCAGCTCGGTGGTGAAGCCGTCACCGATGGCGCGGAAGTTCCACGCCCCGTCGTGGCGGTAGAGCTTGCCGAACACCAGCGAGTTGACGCCCTCCGTGGTGTCCTCGGTGAGGTCGAACCGAGCCAGCTCGGTGTTGGAGGACTCGTCGAGGACGCGGACGAAAGCGTTCTCCACCAGCCCGAAGTTCTGACCACCCCTCGCCTTCGCCATATGGATGGTCACCGCCACCACCAGCTCGACGACCTCGGCCGGGACGCGGGACAGATCGATCACGATCTGCTCGTCGTCGCCGTCGCCACCGCCGGTGAGGTTGTCGCCCTGGTGCACGATCACGTCGCCCGGGGACGCCGGGTGGTTGTAGTAGACGAACCACTCACGGCCGACGCTCTCGCCGTCCACGATGACGGGCTTGCCCACGCAGCCGCCGGAGGCGTCGATGCCGATGACGGAGGCGTCGAGGTCGTAGGGGTCGCCGTCGGTGCGCCGCACGTCCCAGCCGAGTCCGACGCGGACCTTGGTGAGGGTGCCGCCGGCCTCCTTGGTGAGGTTGACCTTGCCGCCCTTGGACAGGTTGATCGCCATTGGGTTGCCCTTCGTTGGTTTGCCGGTGATGACCACGCCCGAGGGGGCGGTGGCCAGGGTCATGCCGATGTCAGATAGCCACGGGTAGAGCGGCGTATCGGCCAGCTTGGAGAGTTCATGGGTGTCGCGGTAGCGCTCGGCCTCGGTGGTGCGGCAGATCCCCGCCGCCACCACCGAGGTTCCGTTCCACTGGCCGATCTGCAGCCAGTCGGCGGGGTCGGCGGCCATGATGACCGCTCCCCAATGGTTGGTCAGTGAGGTGGGGACGTAGGTGTCACGGCCAGCCATCAGATCGACGGAGCGACCGCCGGCCATGCTGACGAACCGGTGGAGCAGATACCAGCCCCGGTTGGTGATCCGGAGCTGGCGTCCGGCGAGGTCCCTGGCGGTGAGACCAAGGTCAGCTCGACTGGCGGGCGTCCAGTGCGTGGCCATGGCTAGGTTTGCGGTGGCTGTGCCACCTCCGGCACCTCCGACAGGTAGTACATCGCCGGGTCGCCGCGGTAGTCGGACGGCGGATCCTCGTCCAGCCACCCCGCGACGCGCAGGTAGTCGTCGTCGAACTCCGGGGGCATCCGGATGTCGCCGTCGCTGACGACCTCCGCCATCTGGTAGAGCACCGCCACCGCCTCGCGTCCCTTGAGGGCAGCGGGCCGATAGAAGAAGGCGTTCCGCAGCCTCGTGCTGGAGAGCCCGAGCACGTTCGCGGCGGTGAACTCGACGGACTCGAACTGGCCGTTGATCTCGATGAAGCCCACGTTGCCGAGTCCTTCCACCCGGTCCCCAACAAGCTCCGCCGCGTGGCCGGCGAGGCAGGCGGTGGTGCCGCACGCGGTGGTCTTCCACCAGGTGTCCATGTCCACGAGCCTCGGGTCCGCCGCCATGATCTCCAGCGTCTTACGGAAGTTCGGAATGTTCAGGCCCTCGATCACGACGGGTCCTTTCCTTCGGCCAGCTCGCGGGCGCGGCGCAACGAGGCTGCCAGCCCGGAGGCATCGTTGCGGGGTGCGATCACGTCGGTGATCACCCGGTCGAAGCCAGCGACAGACTCGCGGACCTCCTGTAGGTCGTCGTCGTGGGTGCCCGGCGGGCAGTTGCACGAGGGCATCCCGTATTCGGCGGCGAGCCGCATGGCGGCCTGGGCCAGCAGCGAGATCGCCTCCTCGGGCTCCATGCCGAGGCCCATGGTCACGTTGCCGTC
>DATAZN010000643.1:0-3610 GCA_036272035.1 Mycobacterium sp.
ACCCTGGCCGACGAGATGGGTGAGCTGCAGGAGCGGATCACCTCGACCCGAGGCAAGTCCATCACCTCGATGCAAGCGGTGTACGTGCCCGCCGACGACTACACCGACCCCGCGCCGGCGACGACGTTCGCGCACTTGGACGCCACCACCGAGCTGTCCCGAAACGTGTTCTCCAAGGGTATTTTCCCCGCGGTGGACCCGTTGGCATCCAGCTCGACCATCCTGGACCCGGCGATCGTCGGCGACGAGCACTACCGGGTTGCGCAGGAAGTGATCCGAATTCTGCAGCGTTACAAGGACCTTCAGGACATCATCGCGATTCTGGGTATCGACGAGCTGTCCGAAGAGGACAAGCAGCAGGTCAATCGGGCGCGCCGGATCGAGCGGTTCCTCTCGCAGAACATGATGGCGGCAGAGCAGTTCACCGGCCAGCCAGGATCCACCGTTCCGCTGAAGGAAACCATCGAGGCGTTCGACAAGCTGGCCAAGGGCGATTTCGACCACATTCCCGAGCAGGCTTTCTTCCTTATCGGTGGGCTGGACGACCTGGCAAAGAAGGCCGAAAGCTTCGGCGCCAAGCTGTGATGTGTCGGCGGCGGAGACTGAGCGTGGAAGGACAGGTGTGAGATGGCCGTGCTGAACGTGGAGATCGTCGCCGTGGACCGGAAAATCTGGTCGGGCGAGGCGACGTTCCTCTTCACGCGCACCACGGTGGGGGAGATCGGGATTCTGCCCAGTCACATCCCGCTGGTTGCGCAGCTCGTCGACGACGCCATAGTTCGTGTCGAGCGTGAGGGCGAGGATGACCTGCGGGTCGCCATCGAAGGCGGCTTCCTGTCGGTCACCGAGGAGAGTGTCAGCATCCTCGCCGAGTTCGCTCAATTCGAATCGGAGATCGACGAGGCTGCGGCCAAACAGGATTCGGAGTCAGACGACCCTCGCATTGCCGCGAGGGGACGTGGCAGACTGCGCGCTGTCGGCGCGCTCGACTAGCGGACCGCGGCAATGAGCGCGCTCATGAGCGTGATGATCGTGCTCGTCGTCCTGCTGGGACTTGCGGTTGTCGCCCTGAGCTATCGCTTGTTGAAGCTGCGTCAAGGTGGGACGGCGGCGATCATGCGGGACATACCCGCGGTCGGGGGCCACGGTTGGCGTCACGGCGTAATTCGTTACCGCGGTGCGGATGCCGTGTTTTACCGACTGTCCAGCGTTCGGTTGTGGCCGGACCGCAAGCTCAATCGGCGAGGTGTGGAGGTCGTCTCTCGACGTCCACCGCGGGGTGACGAGTTCGACATCATGACCGAAGAGATCATCGTGCTCGAGCTGCGCGATACCACGCAGGAGCGCAGGGCGGGCTACGAAATCGCGTTGGACCGAGGTGCGTTGACGGCATTCCAGTCATGGTTGGAGTCACGTCCGTCGCCGCGCGCACGTCGCCGCACCACCTGAAGTAGAGGCTTACTTCTTCGGCTGGTCGGATCGTCCGCCGCCGGGTTGCCACAGCACGTCGCCGTCGGGATTGACCACCCGGCACAAGATGAACAGCAAGTCCGACAGGCGGTTCAGATACTTGGCGGGCAGCGGGCTGACGTCTGAAGGGTGTTCCTCGATTGCATCCCACGCCGAACGCTCAGCGCGTCGCGCCACCGTGCGGGCCACGTGCAGTAGCGCCGAGAGCGCTGAACCGCCAGGCAGCACAAAGGATTTGAGCGGCGGCAGGCTCTCATTGAATTCGTCGCACCAGGCTTCGAGCCGGTCGATGTAGGGCTGCGTGATGCGCAGCGGTGGATGCTTCGGGTTCTCCACCACTGGGGTTGACAGATCCGCGCCGGCGTCGAACAGATCGTTCTGGATCTGTTTCAGTACTTCCGCTATCTGCTGCGTCGGGTTTCCCAGGGCGATCGCGGCGCCGATCGCCGCATTGGCCTCGTCGCAGTCGGCGTATGCCACCAGCCGCGGGTCGTTTTTGGAAACCCGTGAGAAATCGCTCAACCCCGTCGTTCCGTCGTCGCCAGTCCGGGTGTAGATGCGGGTCAGATGTACTGCCATGAATAAAAACGTACCGCTCCGACTGAGGCAGCCGACTGACAGGGCGAAACGGCTTCACTAAACTGGCCCGCGTGGCGGAGCGTTTCGTGGTGACCGGTGGAAGTCGGTTGGCGGGCGAAGTCGCTGTTGGGGGAGCCAAGAATAGCGTTCTGAAGTTGATGGCGGCGACGTTGCTGGCCGAAGGCACCAGCACGATCACCAACTGTCCGGACATCCTCGATGTGCCGTTGATGGCGGAAGTGTTGCGGGGCCTGGGCGCCACTGTCGAATTGGCCGGCGCAACCGTGCGCATCACCTCGCCGGACGAGCCGAAATACGACGCCGACTTCGCTGCGGTGCGGCAGTTCAGGGCCTCGGTCTGCGTGCTCGGTCCCCTGGTCGGGCGGTGCAAGCGCGCCAAAGTCGCGCTGCCAGGTGGTGACGCCATCGGTTCGCGTCCACTGGACATGCACCAAGCCGGGCTGCGGCAACTCGGAGCCGTCTGCAATATCGAGCACGGCTGCGTTGTTGCTCAGGCAGATTCCTTGCACGGCGCGGAGATTCAGCTGGAGTTTCCCTCGGTCGGGGCAACCGAGAACATCTTGATGGCTGCGGTGCTGGCCGAGGGTGTCACGACGATTCACAATGCGGCCCGGGAGCCCGACGTGGTTGACCTGTGCGCGATGTTGAACCAGATGGGCGCGCAGGTGGAGGGCGCGGGTTCGCCGACGATGACGATTACCGGCGTACCGCGGCTCTACCCGACGGAGCATCGCGTGATCGGCGACCGAATTGTGGCCGCCACGTGGGGCATTGCCGCGGCGATAACCCGCGGCGATGTCACAGTGACCGGGGTCGACCCGGCGCATCTCCAGGTTGTGCTGCACAAGCTGCACGACGCCGGCGCCACGGTTACTCAGACGGACGACAGCTTCCGGATCACCCAGTACGAGCGACCGAAGGCCGTCAACGTCGCGACGCTGCCGTTCCCCGGTTTCCCGACAGACTTGCAGCCGATGGCGATTGCGCTGGCGTCAATCGCCGATGGCACTTCGATGATCACCGAGAACGTGTTCGAAGCGCGATTCCGGTTCGTCGAGGAGATGATCCGCCTAGGTGCCGACGCGCGCACCGACGGTCACCATGCCGTGGTCAGGGGTCTTCCTCAACTGTCGAGTGCGCCCGTGTGGTCTTCGGACATCCGGGCGGGCGCCGGACTGGTGCTTGCCGGCCTGGTGGCCGACGGTGACACCGAGGTGCACGACGTGTTTCACATCGACCGGGGCTACCCTTTGTTCGTGGAAAACCTGGCCGGTTTGGGCGCAGAGATAGAGCGCGTAGAGTAGGTCGATACATAACGAGCACGCCTGCTCTAGGGCATCGGACGTGCAGTTTGACGGCGCTTTTGCGATGGAGTACAGTAGCAGGGTTGCCCGAAAACGGGTGTTGTTTGAGAACTCAATAGTGTGTTTGGTGGTTTTGTTTTTGTTGTTGTTTTTTTGGCCGCGTTTCAGCTTCCCGTGTTGGGGCGTGGTTTTTTGATGCCAGTTTTTTGGTGTTTTTTTGTTAGGTCAGATTGTTC
>DATAZN010000644.1:0-33627 GCA_036272035.1 Mycobacterium sp.
TGGCCGCCGTTGCGCCCGATTTGCGTCGTCACCGCCGCACCCCAGTCACCGCCCTGCGCGCCGTATCGGTCGTAACCCAGCTGGCCGACCAGCGTCTCCCACGCTTCGGCGATCTTCTCCACCCCCCATCCGGTGTGAGTCGGCCGGCCGGAGAATCCGTACCCCGGCAGCGATGGGCAAATCACGTGGAAGGCGTCCTCGGCGCGACCCGACGGCGGGTTGACCAGCGGCTCGATCACCTTGTGGAACTCGACCACCGAGCCCGGCCAGCCGTGGGTAATCACCAGCGGCAGGGCGTCGTCGTGCGGCGAACGTTGATGAATGAAATGGATGTCCAGCCCGTCGATCTCAGTCAGGTAGTGATCGAACCGGTTCAGCGCGGCTTCCCGTGAGCGCCAGTCGTAGCCGTCGGCCCAATAGTCGGCCAGTTCGCGGGTGTAGGCCAGCGGGATGCCCTGGCTCCAGTCGTCGACCGTCTCCGACTCCGGCCATCGAGTTCGCGACAAACGATCCTTGAGGTCGTCGAGAACGGCGGCGGGGACGTCGACGCGATACGGCCTGATTTCCGGCATGGCTCTCATCATGCAGGCAGCGACGATCGCCGACTGTCACCAGGTCCGAGGTAATACCTCCGACGCGAGGTCACAGGATGTTCCGCGGCGACCTGCCCATGTAGTAGCCGGTCGGGAACGACATCTCGATCACCCGAAGTTGATCGTGAGCTTTCGACTCGAGCTCGAGGACAACGAAGCTCTCGTCGAAAGATTTCGACTCCAGGACGATGTAGTGCTGGCCGCCGCCATGGACGTCGGTAATCGGGTCACCTGACCGCAGTGCCTCCACGGGCACCAGCTCGGGATTTCCGGGTAGCTCCACCCTCGTCACGTTAGGGCATTCGCGGAAGTGTGGGAACGCTTTTTCGTCCACCGACTCCGATCACCCGTCGAGAGCGAGATCCTTGCGGAATCGCTTCATCCCGTCGACCTTCTCGGCGAGCGTGGCAACCGCCCCGGAGTAGAACATCCACGGCATCGTGATGATTCCGGTGATGCCGGCGTCCTCGGCACGCTGGTAATGGGCGATCGTGAATGCATCGGTCAGCGGCGTAAGGACAGTGAAATCGTCCATCGTTAAACCATTTTCGGCTCGCAGTTCACGCAACCGGGCCACCGACGCGATAGCGTGATCGGTCTTGATCAGGTCGCCGATCCAACCGTCGTAGCGCGCCGCACGGCGCAACGCGATGTCACTGAGTCCACCGACGTAGATCGGTATCCGCGGCGGCGTCGGTTGCATCTCCAGCTTCGGGGTTTGATAGAACTCGCCATCAAATTCCGTCCAGTCCGGCGACCACAGCGCCCGCATCAGGTCGAGCATCTCGTCGGTGCGTCTGCCTCGGGCGGAGAAGCGTTGCTCCATCAAGTCGAACTCTTCTTCACACCAGCCGACGCCGACGCCGAGCTCGACGCGCCCGTCGGCGAGATATGCCGCGGTGCCAATGGCTTTGGCCGCCGAATAGGGATTCCGCATGGCCGGGATGTAGACGGTGGTGACGAACCGCAGCCGCGTGGTGACCTGCGCGAGCGCACCGACCAGCACCCAGGGGTCAGGCCATTCGGTGAACGCTTGCCAGCGCCGCTGCCCGTCCTTCGTGTAAGGGTACGGGGTTTTCAACGTCTCCAGATTGACGATGTGGTCGGGGATCCCGATGCCGTCATAACCGAGGTCGTCGGCGGCCTTGGCGATCTCGACGATCTCGCGGGTATCGAGAAATGCGCTGCTGACGTAGAACTTCATTCGGCGTCCCGCGCCCACGCCGGCTTGATGAAGATTCCTTCGGCTTCGACGGTGATTCCTTCGCCGTCGGAAAGATGGCCGGATACAAAGGATTTGACACCTTCGGTGCGCTCGACGGCCGCGTCGGCGCGAAGCCTGCCCAATGGGGTACCACGCACGAACCGAACCGTGAGGGTTCCGGTGAACAGCGGCTTGGTCAGGCCCGCGCTGGCGGCCTCGCCCAGCACGTGATCGAGCACCAGCGCGCAGACCCCACCGTGCACCAGCCCGGGTGGGCCCTCGTAAGCGGAGTTGAGGGTGAACTCGCTCCAGCACCGGGTGCCGTCATCGCCGTGGTGAATGGTCAGCGGCGGGGCGATCGCGTTGCGCAGTCCGATCACGGCGTTGCCCCACACCACCGGGCGTCCCCCGACCGCGTGACGCACCACCTGTGGCTCGTCACGCTGCCTGCTCCGCAGCACGTCGTTCGCCGCCCGGATCGCCGTTCTAGCCGCATCGACAGAGTCGGGGTCTGCGTCGGTGCGCAGAGTCAGCCGGATCAGTTCGCGCACGTCGTCGGTCAGCGGACCGTAGAGCGCCGCGAGCCGATCGTGTTCGTCGGTGCTCATCACCTCGTAGGGGATCTTCGCGTCCAACCCCGCCTCCTAACGCTAGTGGCGGGCCTGCGTCAGCAGCCGACCGTTGCTTCCTTACTAACACCGAGGCGTTCGGCGTACCGCGGCCGGGGCTGGCTTATTCGTCGAAGATCTTGTGCACGACGGCTTTTGCGCGCCGTGTCACCCGCAGGTAGTTATCCAGGAACTCGCCGCCGTCCCCGTTCTTCGCCCAGCCGGCCGCGACGGCGACGGTGTTGAGCAGGCGTCCGGGCCCGGGCAACTGGTCGGTGGGCTTGCCGCGAACCAGCACCAGCGCGTTGCGGGCTCGCGTCGCGGTCAGCCATGCGTCTCGCAATAAGGCCGCGTCTTCGGTGGTGATCAGCGCGGCCTCGGCGGCAACGTCCAGGCTCTCCAGTGTCGAGGTGTTGTGCAGCGCAGCGATCTCGCTGGCGTAGCGCAATTGGAGCAGCTGCACGGTCCACTCGATGTCGGCCAGTCCCCCGCGCCCCAGCTTGGTGTGGGTTTTCGGGTCGGCGCCGCGCGGGAGCCGCTCCGAGTCGACGCGCGCCTTCATCCGCCGGATCTGGAGGACCGCCTCCGCCGACACCCCGCCGGAGGGGTAGCGCGTCTTGTCGGCCATGTGCAAGAACCGCCGACCCAGATCCGCATCACCGGCCACCGCGTCGGCCCGCAGCAAAGCCTGGATCTCCCACGGCTGCGCCCACTGCTCGTAGTAGGCGGCATACGACGCGAGCGTGCGGACCAGCGGACCGCTGCGGCCCTCTGGCCGCAGATTGGCGTCGACCTCCAACGGAGGGTCCGCGCTGGGGGTCCCTAACAGCGCGCGAATCTGCTCAGCCACGGTGATCGCCCAGCGCACCGCGTCGGAGTCCTGCACCCCGTCGGCCGGCTCGCAGACGAACAGCACGTCGGCGTCGGATCCGTAGCCGAGCTCGCGGCCGCCGAGCCGGCCCATCCCGATCACGGCGATGGCCGCCGGCGCGTCGCTGCTTTCCGGAAGGTTGGCCCGAATCACCGCCTCCAGGGCGGCCTGCAAAACCGCGACCCACACCGCGGTGAGCGCGGCACACACGTCGGTGACGTCGAGCATGCCCAGCAGATCGGCCGAGGCAACGCGGGCCAGCTCACGGCGGCGCAGCGAGCGCGCAATGGCGATGGCCCGAACCGGATCGCTTTGCCGGCCCGCCGAGGCCACCAGCGCACCGGCCACCGCCTCGGGGTCGACCTCGAGCAACTTGGGGCCCGATGCCCCGTCGCTGTAGTTCTGGACGACCTCCGGCGCGCGCATCAAGAGTTCGGGCACATACGCCGACGTTCCGAGCACATGCATCAGTCGCTTGGCGACCGAAGGCTTGTCGCGCAGCGTGGACAGATACCAACGGTGGGCGACCATCACCTCGCTAATCCGGCGGTAGGCCAGCAGACCTCCATCCGGATCGGGGGTGTCGGAGAGCCAATCGAGTAGGCGGGGCAGCAGCACCGCCTGCACGCGGCCCCGGCGGCCGCTCTGGTTGATCAACGAGGACAGGTGGCTCAGCGCGCTTTGCGGAGCGTCGTAGCCGAGTGCGGCCAGCTGACGTTCGGCTGCCGCCGGCGTCATCCCACGGGAGAACTCCAGGCCTTCTGGCGCAAGCGATTCCAGCAGCGGCTGGTAGAACAATTTGGCGTGCAGCCGCGACACCCGCAGGTGGTGGCGTTTCAGTTCCTCGCGCAGCACGCCCAGCGCGTCGTGGCTGCCGTCGGGCCGGATATGAGCCGCCCGAGCCAGCCAGCGCATCGCCTCGTCGTCGTCGAACTCGGGCAACATGTGCGTGCGCTTGAGTCGCTGCAACTGCAGCCGGTGCTCCAGCAGGCGAAGAAACTCATAGGAAGCAGTCAGATTCGCGGTGTCGTCCCGCCCGACGTAGCCGCCGCCGCCCAGTGCGGCCAGCGCATCGACCGTGGGCGCCACATGCAGGGACTCATCGGTGCGTCCGTGCACGAGCTGCAAGAGCTGCACCGCGAATTCGACGTCGCGCAGCCCGCCGCTGCCGAGTTTGAGTTCGCGGCTGCGCACGTCGGCGGGCAGCAGTTGCTCCACCCGTCGGCGCATGGCCTGGACTTCGCTGACGAAATCCTCGCGCTCGCAAGCATTCCAGACCATCGGCATCAGCGTTTCGATGTACTGCTTGCCCAGTTCGGCGTCGCCGACGGCGGGCCGGGCCTTCAGCAACGCCTGAAACTCCCAGGTCTTCGCCCACTTCTGGTAGTAGGCGATATGCGAGTCGAGGGTGCGAACCAGCTCGCCGTGGCGGCCTTCCGGTCGCAGGCCGGCGTCAACCTGGAAGAAGGCGTCCGAGGCCAACCGCATCATCTCGCCGGCTATCCGCGCGGACACCTGATCAGCGGGCTCGGCAACGAAGATCACGTCGACGTCGCTGACGTAATTCAGTTCGCGCGCACCACATTTCCCCATGGCGATGACAGCAATCCGGGGCGGCGTGGCGTCTCCACACACCGTCACCTCAGCGACGGACAGCGCTGCCGCCAACGCGGCATCGGCCATGTCAGCCAGGTGGGCGCCGACGGCCCGGAACGACAAAACCGGCTCGTTTTCGACCGTCGGCGCCAGATCCAGCGCGGCCAGCACCAACAGCCGATCGCGGTAGTGAGCGCGCAGCCGCCAGACCACCGACCCTGCGGCGGTCGGGGGTTCAGCCACGCACTCGGCGAACCCGGCGCGCAGTTGTTCGGTAGAGGGCAGCTTCACATCGCCCTGCAATAGATGCCATGACTGCGGGTTGGCGACTAAGTGATCCCCCAACGCCAGCGACGACCCGAGCGCACCGAACAGCCGGCCGCGCAATCCGCGGTCAGTGGCCAGTGCCGCGTTGAGCGCTGCCCAGCCGTCGCCGAGTGCCTCGGCCAGCCGGACCGTCGCGCACAGGGCGGCATCAGCGTCGGGTGCGCGCGACAGCGACCAGAGCACGTCGACGCATTCTTCGGTATTCCAACCCAGTTGAGCCAAATTCGCGTTTGCACGGTCGTCGACCAACCCGAGCCGGCCCACACTGGGCACCTTCGACCGTTCGGTTACGGGTTGATTCACGCCCTCGACGGTAGCGCAAATCGACCCTGTGTTTGGGCGGGCCACCGACACCGGCTAAAGCGAAAGGTAGGTCTTCAGCTCATAGGGCGTGACGTGACGGCGGTAGTTCGCCCACTCTGCGCGCTTGTTTCGAAGGAAGAAGTCGAAGACGTGCTCCCCCAGCGCTTCCGCGACGAGTTCAGAGCCCTCCATCGCTCGCAGCGCTTCGTCGAGGCTGGACGGCAGCTCGCGATAACCCATCGCCCGCCGTTCCGTGGCGGTGAGATCCCAGACGTTGTCCTCGGCCTGCGGGCCCAGGACGTACCCCTTCTCCACGCCGCGCAGCCCGGCAGCCAGCAGTACGGCGAACGCCAGGTACGGGTTGCAGGCCGAGTCGGGGCTGCGTACCTCGATGCGTCGCGACGAGGTCTTGTTCGGGCTGTACATCGGGATGCGGACCAGGGCCGACCGGTTGGCCGCGCCCCACGACGCGGCGGTGGGCGCCTCGCCGCCGAGCACCAGCCGCTTATAAGAGTTGACCCATTGGTTGGTGACGGCGCTGATCTCGCTGGCGTGCTCGAGGATCCCGGCAATAAACGACTTCGCAACATCGGAAAGCTGCAGCGGATCGTCCGGGCTGTGGAACGCGTTGACCTCGCCCTCGAACAGACTCATGTGGGTGTGCATCGCCGAACCGGGGTGCTCACCGAACGGCTTGGGCATGAACGTCGCCCGCGATCCCTCGTTCAGCGCAACCTCTTTGATGACGTAACGGAATGTCATCACGTTGTCGGCCATCGACAGCGCGTCCGCGAAGCGAAGGTCGATCTCCTGCTGGCCGGGCGCGCCTTCGTGGTGGCTGAATTCCACCGAGATGCCCATGGATTCCAGGGAGTCGATCGCGTGCCGGCGAAAGTTGGAGGCGCTGTGCACGGCTTGGTCGAAGTAGCCGGCATTGTCGGCGGGAATCGGCACAGATCCGTCTTCGGGGCCGGGCTCCAGTAGGAAGAACTCGATCTCGGGATGCACGTAGCAGGAGAAGCCCAGGTCGTTGGCTTTGCCTAGCTGGCGGCGCAGGACGTGGCGCGGGTCGGCCCACGACGGCGAGCCGTCGGGCATTGTGATGTCGCAGAACATTCGCGCCGAGTGGTGGTGGCCGCTACGAGTCGTCCAGGGCAGCACCTGAAAGGTCGACGGGTCGGGATGCGCCACAGTGTCGGACTCTGAAACCCGGGCAAAACCCTCGATAGACGACCCGTCGAAGCCGATGCCTTCTTCGAATGCGCCCTCAAGCTCGGCCGGCGCGATCGCGACCGACTTGAGGAAACCGAGCACGTCGGTGAACCACAGCCGGACGAATCGGATGTCCCGCTCCTCCAACGTGCGGAGCACGAATTCCTTTTGTCGATCCATACCGGGAACAATATGCATCGACCGTTAAGTTCGTGTTACCGGCGCGGCTTAACACCTTAAGTTTCCCGGCGCGGTGCCGTCGACCAAGTAGCGCACCACCGCGCCGTCTACGCAGTCATTTCCGTTGAACGTCACCGTGTGTTGGGTGCCTTCGAAGGTGATCAAGTCAGCGCCGAGTTGATGGGCCAGGTCGACCCCGGCTTGATATGGGGTGGCCGGGTCGTGAGTGGTGGATACGACGACGACTTTGCCGGGGGCTACCGGTGCGGCGGGATGCGGCGATGACGTCGCGGGCACCGGCCACAACGCGCACAGGTCCCGCGGCGCATGGCCGGTGAACTGCCCATAGGACGTGAACGGCGCGACCTGACGTATCCGCCGATCGGCGTCGGCCCACACCGCCGGATCGGTCGGCTCCGGCGCATCGACGCAACGGATCGCGTTGAACGCGTCCTGCGAACTGTTGTAGTGCCCCTTCGCATCGCGGCCGTAGTACTCGTCGGCCAACGTCAGCAGATCACCGGGATCGGTGCCGCGTCGCAGACCGAGCAGGCCACTGGTGAGGAATTTCCAGAACTGGGGGGTGTACAGCGCGTTGATGGTGCCTGTCGTGGCGTCGGCGTAACCGAGCCCGCGCCCCTCCGAGGTCGCCGCGGGTTTGGTCACCAGTGGATCGATCAACTGGTGGTAGCGGGCAACCCATTGGGCTGGGTCGGTGCCCAGTGGGCAGTCCGACGAGCGGGCGCAGTCCGCGGCGTAGTCGTTGAACGCGGTCTGGAACCCCGCCTCCTGGTTGATGAGCTCGTCGATCGGGCCGATGCTCGGGTCGATAGCGCCGTCGAGCACCATCGATCGGACGTGGTCACCGAAGCGCTCGACGTACGCGGTCCCCAACTCGGTGCCGTAGCTGTAGCCGAGGTAGTTGATCTGGTCGTCGCCCAGGGCTTGGCGCACCGAATCCATGTCCCGTGCGGCCGAAGCGGTCCCGACGTTCTCCAGGAACGCCGAACCATTCCGGGCCTGACAGCGCTGGGCTATCTGCCGGTACACCTGCTCGATGTGCGCCACACCCTGCGGGCTGTAGTCGACCATCGGTTCGCGCCGGTAGGCGTCGAACTCGGCGTCAGTTTGGCAGCGCACCCCCGGCATGGAGTGGCCGACGCCCCGGGGATCGAACCCGACCAGATCGAATCGCTTACTGACCTCAGAGTCCGCCAGCTCCGGGCCCATCGAGGCCACCATGTCGACCGCCGACGCCCCGGGACCGCCCGGATTGACCAGCAACGCTCCGATCCGCGGGCCCGTTGCCGGAATGCGGATCACCGCGAGATGCAGCTGCGCGCCGCCCGGGTTTGCGTAGTCGACAGGAACCGCCACGGTCCCGCATTGCGCGCTCGGAACGTCGCGGGGGCTGCTGATGACCTGGCCGCAGCTCCCCCAGCTCAATGGTGGCGCCGACGACGGCTGGGGCACCCCCGAGCTCGGCGTGGGGCCCGCGTCGTATCCCGGCGTTGCGCCGGTCAACGGCGGCAAGGCAACAGCGGTCGCGATCGACAACCCAAATGAAAGCAGCGCAGAGCGCAGCCGTCTCATGCGCCACATGGCAGTCAATCGTGGCATGCGTCGGCCACAGGCCGTGATCCCATTGGTCACACCTTGATCTCGTTATTTACCGCGCGGTCTCTACGTTTCGCTCGCGAAGCGGACCCACGGCGGCGCTAACACTTAGCCCCCTTGGACGGCACCGTACCGCTGACGATGTACGCCGACGCATAGTCGTCGATGCAGCTGTTGCCCTGGAACACCACGGTGTGCTGTGTGCCGTCGAACGTGAGCAGTCCGCCGTCTAGCTCATTGGCAAGGTCGACACCGGCTTTGTACGGCGTCGCGGGGTCGTGTGTGGTGGACACCACCAGCGTCGGCGCCAGCCCCTGCGCCGAGATGGCGTGCGGCTTGCTGGTCGGCGGCACCGGCCAGAACGCGCACGTGCCCAGTGGGGCGTCGCCGGTGAACTTCCCGTAGTTCATGAACGGCGCGACCTCACGCGAGCGGCGGTCCTCGTCGATGACCTTCGCGCGGTCCTTCACCGGCGGCTGGTCCACACAGTTGACCGCGACCCGGGCGTCGGTGGAGTTGCTGTAGTGCCCCTGCTTGTCGCGACGCATATAGAGGTCGGCCAACTCGAGCAACACATCGCCACGGTGGCGCGACAGTTCGGTCAACCCGGTTGTCAGGTGGTGCCAGAACGTCGGTGAATACAGGGCCATGATCGTGCCGATGATGGCGTCGCTGTAGCTCAGGCCGCGCCGGTCTTTGGTGCGTGCCGGCCTGCCGACCATCGGGTTCTTCTTGTCGACGAGCGGATAGACCAGATGGTGGTACACGTCAACGGCTTTGGCCGGGTCGGTGCCCAGCGGACAGGTGGGCGACTTGGCGCAGTCCTTCGCATAGTTGTCGAAGGCATCCTGAAAACCCTTGGCCTGCCTCAGGTCTGACTCGACCGGGTCCGCATTGGGGTCGATCGCACCGTCCAGGATCATCGCCCGGACATTCTTCGGAAAGGCCTCCGCGTACGCGGCGCCGATCCGGGTACCGTAGGAGTAGCCCAGGAATGTCAGCTTGCTGTCGCCCAGCGCCTCGCGGATGGTGTCCAGATCGCGGGCGACACTGTCGGTTCCGACGTTCGCCAGGAATTTCTTGCCCATCTTGGCAACACAGCGGCCGACGTACGCCTTGGTCTCGTCCTCGATCTGCGCGACGCCTGCCGGGCTGTAGTCGGCTTGCGTCTCGGTGCGCAACCTGTCGTTGTCTGCGTCGGAGTTACACCAAATCGCCGGTCGCGACGCCGCCACTCCCCGTGGGTCGAACCCGACCAGGTCGAAGCGTTCCCGGACCTGCTGCGGCAACGACTGCACGACGCCCAGTGCCGCCTCGATGCCGGACTCCCCCGGGCCCCCGGGGTTGATCACCAGCGAGCCGACTTTGTCCCCGGTGGCCGGGAAGCGGATCAGTCCGAGCGTGGTGGCGTCGCCGCCGGGGTGTTTGTAGTCGACGGGTACGGCCAGCTTGCCGCATTGCGCACCGCCCGGGAGCTTCACCGCCCCGCCGCCCGCAACGCGGCACGGGCCCCACTCGATCGGCTGGCCGACCTTCGGGCCGGCAAGGACCGCGCGACCCTTGACGACCTGAGTACAGCTGGCCACGGTAACCGCTGTAACCGCCATCACGGTCCAGATCAGCATAGTGCGCGCGATCTTGCCGCGGCGAGGGCTCCCCATGCCCAACATGCTGCCATGCGTCAGCGCGGGGACCCGGCTGCTGGGCCGTCTAACGTGTCGCGAGCAGCAGTTCTCCCATTCCGACCCCGAAGTCGTCGGCCAGCTCCCACAGGTCGGGCAACAGCTCCGGGCAGGAGATGATCCCGACGTCGAGTTTGCCGGTCAGCGACATCACAGTGATATTCAGGCCCGAGCCGTGGAAGATCGGCCCGAGCGGATACATGGCCTTCACCTCACTGCCCAGGAAGTACAGCGGCACCTGCGGACCCGGCACGTTGGATATCACCAGGTTGTGCACCGGCCTGCTCTTGGTGAGACTGGTCCGGGCATACGCGCGCATCGCCATACCGAACACCGCGGGCGCGGCGAACTGAGACCAGTCCTGCAGCAGCGTGGCTTTGATCGCCGAACTATGTTGTTTGGCAACCGAATTCGCCTCAGCGATGGCTTTTATCCGCTCCACCGGATCGGCGATGTGGGTCTGCAGGCTGGAGAACATGCCCGAAACCTGGTTGCGCCCAGGCCGATCCGACTTGCCGTGCACGGACACCGGCACCATCGCCACCAGCGACGATTCCGGCAGTTCGCCACGGTCGAGCAGGAATTGGCGCAGCACGCCGGACACCAGGGCCATCACCACGTCGTTGACCTTGACGTCGAAGTAATCCTTGACCTTCTTGATGTCTTCGAGGTCCAACTGCGCGTAAGCGATGTTGCGGTGCGGGGTGACGCTTGCGTTGAATGCGGTCCGCGGGGCCGCGAACGGCGGCGCCATCGTCTGGCCGCTGCGTGCCCGCATCACCGTCTTGACCACTGACGATGCGGTGTCGGTGAGCGCATTGGCCAAGCGCAGCGGCCTGGCCGCGAATTTGACCGCCCCCGTCAGTGCGATCTCGAAGTCGTTGCCGCCGCCGACGCCCTCGACCGGATCTGGCGCGGGGGCGTCTGCCTCGGTACTGCACAGCTGAGACATCAGGTTGGCCCCGGTCACGCCGTCCACACCGGCGTGATGCACCTTCGTCATCACAGCCAGGCGACCGCCCTCTTGCGCATTGGTGCCCGCGACGCCTTCGATCACCCACATCTCCCACAACGGCCGGGTGCGGTCCAGCGGCAAGCTCGCGATATGACCGCAGATCTCGGCCAGCTCGGCGCGCCCTCCCGGTGGGGGCAGGCCGATCCGGTGCAGGTGGCGATTCACGTCAAAGTTGTTGTCGTCCACCCACACCGGATGATCGAGGTTGAACGGGGTGTCGGCGAGCTTCTCGCGGAACTGCGGCATTGCCTTGCTTCGCACGGCCAATTCGTCGCGGAGCCGGTCAAAGGTGTAGCCGCCCGGCATCGTCGACGTATCGAGCTCCAGAATCGAGCAGACATGCAACGGCTGTGCCGGGGTTTCCAGGTAGAGGAAGCTGGCGTCGAGTCCGCTGAGTCGCTGCATGCGCCGATGGTATGTCCGCTGCCGCAGGGGGGCGCCCGAATCGTCACGATGGTGACGGTGTGAGGAAGTCCACTGGGCTCGCTATCCACATGGGCGGCGGCAGATGGCAGACTAGTCAGTCAGACGAACCCGGGGACCCGATTGGGCCACGAGGATCGACCCGACCAAAGCTAGGGACAATGATGTCTGAACAGACTGTTTACGGTGCCCACTCTTCCTCGCAAGCTGCGCCGCGGACCAAGACGCGCGTCCACCACCTGCAGAAAATGAAGGCCGAAGGCCACAAGTGGGCGATGCTCACGGCCTATGACTACTCCACCGCCCGGATCTTCGACGACGCCGGCATGCCGGTGCTGCTGGTCGGTGATTCGGCCGCCAACGTCGTCTACGGCTACGACACCACCGTGCCCGTGTCGGTCGACGAGTTGATTCCACTAGTGCGCGGCGTCGTGCGCGGTGCACCGCACGCGCTAGTGGTCGCCGACTTGCCGTTCGGCAGCTACGAAGCGGGACCGGGCGCGGCGCTCGACGCCGCGATCCGGTTCATGAAGGAAGCTGGCGCGCATGCCGTCAAGCTGGAGGGTGGCGAGCGGGTCGCCCCGCAGATCGCGGCCTTGAGCGCTGCCGGCATCCCGGTGATGGCACACATCGGCTTCACCCCGCAGAGCGTCAACACCCTCGGCGGTTTCCGGGTGCAGGGCCGCGGGGATGCCGCCGAGCAGACCATCCACGACGCGATCGCGGTTGCCGAGGCCGGCGCATTCGCCGTGGTGATGGAAATGGTGCCGGCCGAGTTGGCCACCCAGATCACCGGCAAGCTGACGATTCCGACCGTCGGGATCGGCGCAGGACGCAACTGCGACGCCCAGGTGCTGGTCTGGCAGGACATGGCCGGTCTCACCAGCGGCAAGACAGCCAAGTTCGTCAAGCGCTTCGGTGACGTCGGAGGCGAATTGCACCGCGCGGCAACGCAGTACGCGGACGAGGTCGCGTCAGGCACGTTCCCCGACGACGAGCACAGCTTCTAAGCCCCTGGTTTAGCGGCGACCCATATGTGGCACGCTCTCGAGCATGTCCGCCAACGGCCCGAGCACCGCGCGCTATCTCGAAGTTGAGCGCAAGTTCGACGCCGATGAGTCCACCCAACCACCGTCATTCGACGGCATCGCCGAGGTCGGCCGGGTAGAGCACGTCGAGACGCAGTCATTGGACGCGGTGTACTTCGACACACCGTCCCGCGATCTCGCGCTGAATCGCGTCACGTTGCGCCGTCGCACCGGCGGCCTCGACGCGGGTTGGCACCTGAAACTGCCGGCGGGCCCCGATGCCCGCACCGAAGTGCGGGCGCCGTTGGATACCACCGACGGCACCACGGTGCCTACCGAACTGCTGGATGTGGTGCTGGCCATCGTGCGGGACCGCCCAGTGAGCCCGGTGGCGCGGATCGGCACCACCCGGCAGGTTCGTCTGCTGCACGGTGTCGACGACGCGGTGCTCGCGGAGTTCTGCGACGATCACGTCACGGCGGGCCAAGGCGCCGACGGGACCACCAACGAGCAACGGTGGCGTGAATGGGAGCTCGAACTCGTCGACCCCGACGCGAACTCAGGGCTGATGGACGAGTTGTGCGACCGGCTGCTCGCCGCCGGCGCGCGTCCGGCCGGCCACGGCTCCAAGCTGGCGCGAGTGCTCGGCACGTCGCCGAAAGGTGTACCGGCCGAACCGATGCATCGGGCGCTGGCCGAACAGATCGGCGAGCTGCTGGTGTGGGATCGCGCGGTGCGGGCCGAGGCCGACGACGCGGTGCACCAGATGCGGGTGACCGCCCGCAAGATCCGCAGCCTGCTGCAGGCCGCTCCGGATTCTTTCGGGCTGGCCGACGATGCCCCGATCGTCGACGAACTGCGCGAGCTGGGCAATGTGTTGGGAGTGGCCCGCGACGCCGAAGTCCTGGCCGATCGCTACCGCAGCGCTCTGGACGATGTGCCGCCGGAGTTGGTTCGTGGGCCAATTCGGGAGCGGCTTGTCGACGGCGCCGAACAGCGCTACCGAAGTGGGCTCCGGCATGCGTTGTCCGCCTTGCGCTTACCGCGCTACTTCCGCCTGCTCGACGACCTGGATGCATTGGTCGGCCAAGCGCCGTCGGCCGGTCGCGAGCCGGCGCCGGTGACCGTCGCCGCCGCCGGCAAGAAGGTCTACAAGGCGGCAAAGGCCGCGCGACGGGCTGCCGGCGGGGCGGACCGTGACAATGCGATTCACCGAATTCGTAAGCGCTCCAAGCGACTTCGATACACCGCGGATGCGACCGGCGCGAAGAAGGTGTCCAAGCGGGCGAAGAAACTGCAGTCACTGCTCGGTGATCATCAGGACAGCGTGGTCAGCCGCGAGCACCTGGTGCAACAAGCGCAGGCCGCGCACGCCGAGGGCGAGGACACGTTCACCTACGGGCTGCTCTACCAGCGGGAAGCCGAGTTGGCGCTCGATTCCCGCCGCCAACTCCAGCCGAAGCTCAGCAAGCTCTACAAGGCAGTGCGCAAGCTGTCGGACTGAGCCGAGAGTGCTCGTAGGCCACGCAGGGTCCTGCTTATCAGTTCACGCCGTTCGTCGATTGTCATCGAGTCACCAAGGGGAGCGTGCACCCGCAAATAACCCTGTGTCACCAGGTCGTCGACCAGAAACCGCGTCGCACCGAGTGGCAAGGACAGACGAGAGGCGATCTCTGCGACCGAGGGGTTGTGCACGCACGACGTCAGGATCTGGCCCCGCACATCATTTCTCCGCCAGCGCGGCGGCTTCGCTGTGGTGTTGAGCGCTTCGACCGGAGCCTCGAGTGCCAGTTCGACACCAGCGTCGGTACGGCCTGCCGTCAGCGTGTAGGGCCGGACCAAGCTCGGCTCGCCCGCGGTTTGCGGTTCGGCAAACCAGTCGCCGATCGGCTCGCCCGTTCCCTCCGACTGCTGATGCGCGTCGGTGTGCTCCTCCCGGACATCTGGCGAACTCTGCGGCACATGGTGGTTCGCCAAGTACCACAAGGTCTGGTCGGCGTGCACCGATGCGCGCACCTCGTTGGAGACGACCTTGAGGATGGTGCGGTCGGTGTCGATGACGAATGTGGTCCGTCTGACCGGCAGCAGCCAGGCCAGCAGGCCACGGCGCCGAGTGTGCCGGCCACGCCGGGTCGCCTCACGCGCCCCGACGGATCGACGCAGCTTGGCGAGCCTGCCTCGGCGCACCCCGAACAGCTCGGACACCACGCCATCCGCGTCGGAGAGCAGCGGATAGTCGAATGAGCGCTGTTGGGCGAAGTGGGCCTGCCTGTCGACGGTGTCGGTGCTGATGCCCACCCGCTGGGCGCCCACCCTGGCGAATTCGTCGCTCAGGTTCCGAAAATGACAAGCCTGGGCCGTGCAGATCGGTGAGGACGCTAATGGGAAGAAGAACAGCACAACCGGGCCGTCGGAAAGGAGCGTGGACAGTCTCCGAGGCCGACCGGTGTGGTCGTAGAGGGTGAAGTCAGGCGCCTTATCGCCCGCGATCATCGGCAAAGAGTAACGCGGGGAGGCTCTGCACGTCGCATGAGTCGGGTAATTCGGCCCCTACTGGACGATGTCGACCAAGAAGGGGGCGACGATAGCTTGCGCCAACAGATTGTCGCCGAAGGCGGCGGCGAGGTCGAAAAAGCCAACGGTGTTGTTGATTCCCTCGAAACCGGCGAAGGCGGTGCTGTCGGCGCCGAAGACCAAGGCGGCATCGAAACTAGTCGGAGAAAACAATCCCGATATCGGTTCAGCGTCGAAGCCGGCCTTGGCGACGCTGTCGGCCCCGTCGGCAACGGCGACATCGAAATTGCCGATTTCGGCCTCGGCGAAGCTGTTGGTGCCGTCGGCGAATGCGAAGTCAAACGCACCGTTCTGGGCGGAAGCGTAGCTGTTGTCGCCGATGGCGATCGCAATGTCCCCCGGGCCCGCCATGGCGATCGCGGTGTTGTCCAGGTAGGGGTACAAAAGCGTCCCGCCGATTGAGATCTGCATATCCAAAGCCTGGGCCGGATCTGCCGCCGGGACGGACCAGCCACCCAGCAGTTGATCGATCGACGACAACCAGTCAGTAGACGAGTCGCCCGAGGCGACCCCCGGCGTTGAGGCCAGCGCCGCCCCAATACCCAACCCCACGGCCAGCAGGCCCAGCCGACCGAGACCACGAGAACGCAACATGGGTCTTCCTGTCTCTCAGCTCCCCGTGCGAATTTTCTTAGGCACCGCAGCCACGCACACCAGTAGTCCGGTACTGCATTTCCACCTGGCGTGTCCTCAGCTGCCCGTAGGGGGCCAACGGTGGCGGCCCATCCAGTGCTTGGATTCCTGCGGACCAACTGCGGACGGGCTGCGGCGGGCGAGTTGGCCTGTAAGCCGGATTCTGTTCCGCGTTACCAGGTAACGCGGCGGCGACCATCCATCTGGACACACCGTCGCCGGGTGCCTCGAGCGGCCTACCCGCAGGCTCGGGCGAGCAGCCCTCAAACACCTGCGCGACCGCACCGTAGTGCGGTCTTCTTGACCTTGCTTCGGGTGGGGTTTGCCTAGCCACTCCGGTCACCCGGAATGCTGGTGCGCTCTTACCGCACCGTTTCACCCTTACCACCGCGAAGGTGGCGGTTTGTTTTCTGTGGCACTTTCCCGCGAGTCGCCTCGGATTGCCGTTAGCAATCACCCTGCTCTGTGAAGTCCGGACTTTCCTCGACTCGCTGCTGCGTGAGGACGAGCCGCGGCCGCCCGGCCAACTCGTCCGCGCTAACACCGTACTCGTTGCTGAATGTGCAGGCCAGCAAACGTGCAAGCAGCGTATCTACGCCTCACATTCCGGGCATCCTTATCGTCTACAGATCAGGAGTGAAGGGAGGGCGCGGCGGATGCCGACGAGCGACTGGACAAAACGCGTCGACACCGGCGACTGGCAGGCAATCGCGGCCGACGTCAACGACTTCGGCGGTGCGCTGTTGCCACGCCTGCTGACGACGACCGAGGCCCGGCGACTGCGCAAGTTGTATGCCAAGGACGAACTGTTCCGCGCCACCATCGACATGAAGCCGCGCCGCTACGGCTCTGGGCAGTATCGGTATCTGCGCTGCCCCTACCCGGAGCCGATCGAGCAGCTCAAGCAGGCGCTATATCCGCGGCTGTTGCCGATCGCCCGCGATTGGTGGGCCAAGCTCAGCCGCGAGGCGCCCTGGCCGGACAGCCTCGACGAGTGGCTGGACATCTGCCATGCCGCCGGTCAGACACGGTCGACAGCCCTGATACTCAAATACGGGACCGACGATTGGAATGCGTTACATCGAGATCTGTACGGAGACTTGGTTTTCCCGCTTCAGGTGGTGATCAACCTGAGCGCCTCCGACACGGAATACACCGGCGGGGAATTCATGCTCGTCGAACAACGGGCCCGGGCACAGTCTCGTGGTACCGCAACCCAATTGCCGCAGGGCCACGGCTACCTGTTCACCACCCGCGACCGGCCGGTGCAATCTGCTCGCGGATGGTCGGCCGCCGCCGTGCGCCACGGCCTGTCCGTGGTGCGGTCAGGTGAGCGTTACGCGCTGGGATTGATCTTTCACGACGCGGCGTAACCGACTTATCGCGGCAGCGCGGTGATTCCGCCGAACGTGTCGTCGACGCCGATGCGTGCCCAGACCGTTTTGCCCGTCGACGTCAGCGTGTTCCCCCAGCGATGGCACAGCGCGGACACGATGTCCAAGCCGCCCGGGCAGCTGCCGATCGAGCGTTCACGCCGGACCGCCAAGCTCGGGCTGGCGTCGGATACCGCGACGACGACCTCGTCGGTGGTGCCCTCGAGGCGGATATCGAAGCCACTGCGGGTGTAACTCAGCGCGTTCTCGGCGAAGACAGTGGTCACCGTGCTGGCTACCGCGAGCTTGTCGCGCAGCGACCACGCCTCCAGGTGGTCGCGCACGAACATCAGCGCGGCATTCACGCTGTGTCCATGCGGACCGAACTGTTCGCGGGCGCGGTGGACGCAGCGGCTACGAACATCCGACACCCCGGTCAACCGCAGCACAGCAACGCCAGTACGTCCGTGCGTAATGCTCGTCAACATCCTTGCCGCTTTCTTGACAGAAGGAGAATTACGGCTCGGGACTCTACCCGCGGAATGCGGTTCAGCCGCCCAACTTCCGGATGAGTGGACGTGTCGGCTGCGGCGCCGTCGCGATCAGGCGGATGCCGCGCGCGTCACCGTTGCCGGCGCATCCGCGACCGGTGTTGTGACAGAGGCCGAATCGCGCCCCAGCGCGATCGTCGCCGCCGTCATCGCGCCGACGGCCAGCGCCAGAATCACACCCCCGGCACCTCGGACCACCAGATGCTCACCGAGCACGACGACACCCAACAGCACCGCCACCACCGGCTCACCGACTACCATGACCGGCACCGACGCTTGCAGCGCGCCCGCATGAAATGCGGACTGCTGCAACACGGTAACCGTGACCGCAAGTGCCACCAGTAGATACGGCGCCGGCACCGTCAACAATCCATGCCAACCGAGCGCGGCAAGGTGGCGCGTGCTGACTTTGGTCAACACCGCGATCATCCCGAGCAGCACGGCGACGGCGGTGGCCAACAGCATGGCCCGGGTTCGACCGGCCGTCCGGCGGGCCGCCAGGACGCAGACGATCACCACTGGGACTGAGACGCCCAGCGCCACGCTCCACGCGGGCACCGGTGCACGATAGTGGCCCTCGCGCGGCTGGCCCACCACAACAAATACGGTGAGCGCCGCGGTCAACAGTAACGCCCAACCCCAATCACGTGCCCGCACATGCTGATGGGAGAACCGCGCACCCAGCGGCAGCACGAACAGCAGCGACGACACCAGCAGCGGTTGCACGAGCAACAAGGACCCGTGTGCCAACGCAAGCGCCTGGAACACATATCCGCCGATTGCGCCCAACGTTCCCGCCCACCACGACGGCTGACAGACCCACGACGTCACAATTGCGCCCGAGTCCTCCGGGTTGTCTACCGCCCCCTGGATGGCACGCTGCCGGACGACTATGCCCACCGCGGCCCAAAACGCCGCGAGCAGTGCGAATCCGATAGCCAGAGCGTGCGACGCTAACCACTCCACGTTGGGCTCACTATCCGGATGCTCGCAATCTCTAACCCAGATACCCGGTCTGATTGACCAGTCGCACCGACGATGCGCCGTCGGGGTAGAACTCGGCGATGCTCAACGACGCCAGGTCGAGGTGCAGCCGGTAGAGAATCCCCGGCCCGGCATCAAGCGCCTCGCGCAACAGCATTTTGATCGGCGTCACGTGCGACACCACCAACACGGTGCTGCCGCCGTGCTCGGCGACCACCCGGTCCCGTACCCGGGAGACCCGCTCATTCACGGCGTCGAAGCTTTCTCCGCCCGGCGGCTCTGTGCTGGTGTCGCGCAACCAGCGTCGATGCAGTTCGGGATCGTGCTCGGCGGCCTCGGTGAACGTGAGTCCCTCCCATCCGCCGAAATCGGTTTCGATCAGGTCGTCGTCGACGGTGACGTCCAAACCCAACCTTTTCGCAGCCGCCGTCGCGGTGTCGTGGCAGCGCTGCAACGGTGAGCTGATCACCGCCGCGATGCCGCCACGCGCCCCCAGGTAACGGGCGGCGGCGTCGGCCTGTTGCCGGCCCAGCTCGGTCAACGGTGGGTTGCCGCGCCCGGAGTAGCGCCGGTGCACCGACAGCTCGGTCTGGCCGTGGCGCAGCAACAGCAACCGGGTGGCGGCACCGCGCGCGCCGGTCCATCCCGGCGGTGAGGGGTTCTCACTGACTGCGGCTGACGGTGTCGCGCCGGCCTGTTCGGCCGCCGCGTCCATCGCCTCGTTGGCCAACCGGTCGGCGTGCGCGTTCTCCGCTCGCGGAATCCACGTGTAGCTGACCCGATCGAACCGCTGCGCCAGCGCGCTGGCCTGCTCGTGAAGCTCCGCAAGGTCGGGATGCTTGACCTTCCATCGCCCAGACATCTGCTCGACGACGAGTTTGGAATCCATCGACACCGCGACTTCGGTGGCGTGCAACTTCGCGGCCTCCTCCAAACCCGCTATCAGGCCGCGATATTCGGCGACGTTGTTGGTGGCCCGGCCGATGGACTGCTTACTCTCGGCCAGCACGATCGAGCGGTCCGCGGACCAGACCACCGAACCGTAGCCGGCCGGTCCGGGGTTGCCGCGGGATCCGCCATCGGCCTCGACTAGGACTTTCACTGGCTTGCGCCTTTGAGCCGCAACAAGATTGCCCCGCATTCGGGACACCGCAGCACTTCGTCGTCGGCTGCCGCGGAGATCCGGGCCAGCTCGCCGCGGTCGATCTCGATCCGGCACGCCCCGCATCGGCGGCCTTGCAGCAGGGCCGCCCCAGGCCCGCCGCCGGCCCGCTGTCGTTCGTAGAGCGCCACCAGATCCGGCACCAGCCCAGCGGTGAGTTCATCGCGCCTCGAGGAGTGAACACGCCGATGGTGATCGATGTCGGCCAGCGTTGTGTCCAGGGCTTGTTGAGCGGCGGTCAGATCGTTCTGCAGTGCGTCGACAGTGGCTTGCTCCGCGGCCTGCTGTGTCTGCAGCTGTTCGCGACGCTCCATCACCTCCAACAGCGAATCCTCCAGGCTGGATTGGCGGCGCTCCAGGGTGCCCAATTCGTGCTGCAAGTCGGACAATTGCTTGGCATCTGCTACCGATTGCAGCAGCGACCGGTCCCGCTCCTCGCGCTGGCGCACCGCGTCGATCTCCGACTCGAAACGCGAGATCTGGATGTTCAAGTCCTCCGACGCAATCTGCAGGGCTCCCAGCCGATCGTTGGCGGCTACCTGCTCGGCTTGTATCCGCTCGCAGTCGGTGCGCATCGGCAGGTGGCCGGCGCGGTGGTCCATCTTCGACAACTCTGCGTCGAGCTCGGCAACTTCGAGCAGCGAGCGCTGCTGTGCGACTTCGGCCTTCATGTGTACTCTCCCCCGCCGTCGTTCTCGACGTTCCATGGATCGGTGCGGATGGGACACACATCCACGGACAATGCGGTGCTAAAAGTCGACCGCAGCACGTCAGCAGCCTGCTCACACCATGGGTATTCACTGGCCCAATGCGCGACATCGACCAGCGCCACCTCCGAAGCACGGCGGTGCTCGTCGGCCGGGTGGTGACGCAGATCGGCCGTCACGTAGGCCTGAACGTCGGCGGCCGCCACGGCGCCCAGCAGCGAGTCACCCGCACCGCCGCACACGGCAACCCGCGAAACCAGCCGGTCCGGGTCGCCGGCGGCGCGCACTCCCCATGACGTTTGCGGCAACCCTGCCCGCACTCGGGAGACGAACGCGCTCAACGGTTCTGGTTGCGTCAATGAGCCGATCCGACCCAGCCCCACGTCGCCCGGCGTCGGCGCCAGCGCGACGATGTCGAACGCCGGCTCCTCATACGGGTGCGCCTCGCGCATCGCCGCGAGCACCCGACCCCGTACCCGCGCGGGCGCAACAACCTCAACCCGGTCCTCGACCACGTGTTCCACGGCGCCGACGCTGCCGATGGCCGGCTGTGCGCCGTCCTCCGGTCGGAATTGGCCGGTGCCGGTGACGCTCCAACTGCAGTGCGAATAGTCGCCGATCTGGCCGGCCCCGGCCGCGAAGATCGCCGCTCGCAGCACACTCGCGTTCTCGGGCGGGACGAAAATCACCCACTTGTCCAGATTCAGCGACGCCGGCGCAGGCTCCAGAATCGCCTCGACGGTCAACCCCAGCGCGTGCGCCAGCGCGTCGGATACACCGGGTGAGGCCGAGTCGGCGTTGGTGTGCGCGGTGAACAGCGAACGCCCGGTGCGGATCATCCGGTGTACCAACGCACCCTTGGCGGTGCTGGCGGACACGGTGTCCACCCCACGCAACAGCAACGGATGGTGGGCCAGCAGCAAGCCGCCGTCGGGCACCGCGTCGACCACCGCGGCGGTGGCGTCGACCGCGATCGTCACCGAACTCAGCGTGTCGTCGGGGTCGCCGCAGACCAGACCGACGGAATCCCACGACTGAGCAAGCCCGGGCGGGTACGCCTCGTCCAGCGCGTCGATGACCACACCCAACCGAACCGTCATCGCAGCACCCCGCTCTCGGCGATGTCAGCGATCGCCCCGACGAGCCGCGGCCACTCCGGTCGCACCGCGGCACGCAGGTAGCGACCGTCCAGGCCGACGAACGTGTCGCATCGTCGCACCGCAATTCCTCTGGCGTGCAGATGCTTCCGCGTCAACTCGGCGTCACCGACGGTGAACAAGACGAATGGCGCGCGGCCGTCGACCGGCTCGATACCCGCCGAGCGCAGGCCGGACACCATCTCGGCGCGCATCGCCACCAACCGCCGAGCACCGGCCGCGGCTTCGGCCACCGCCTCCGGCGCGCAGCATGCCGCAACGGCGGTCAACTGCAGCGTGCCCATCGGCCAGTGCGGGCGGGTAGCGGTCAGCCGCGCCAGCACCTTCGGGGCACCCAGCGCGTAGCCCACCCGCAGGCCGGCCAACGACCAGGCCTTGGTGAGGCTGCGCAGCACCAGGACGTCGGGCAGCGTCTGGTCGGCCAGCGATTCCGGCTCGCCGGGAACAGCATCGGCGAACGCCTCGTCCACCACGACGATGCGGCCGGGCCGCCGCAACGACAGGATGTGTTCGCGCGCGTGCACAACGGCGGTCGGATTGGTCGGATTGCCGACCACGACCAGGTCGGCCTCCTCGGGTACCTGCACGCCCGCCAGACCGAACGGCGGATCGAGCACGACGTGATGCAGCGGGACGCCGGCGGCCCGCAGCGCGACGTCCGGTTCGGTGAACGACGGTGCGATCACCGCGGCCAGTGTCGGACGCAGATTGGGTAGCAGTGCGAATCCCTCGGCGGCTCCGGCCAACAGCGCGACCTCGTCGTCGGCGCGGCGGTGGCGGCCGGCGACGGCCTGGGTCGCCGTGCGTTCGTCATCGACGCTCGGGTATCGCGCCAAGTCGGGCAGCCGTGCGGCCAGCCGCTCCAGCAGCCAGGCCGGTGGCTGCGCGTGCCGGATGCTGACGGCGAAATCGAGCATGCCGGGTTCGGCGGCTTGATCGCCGTGATAGCGCGCCTGCGCGAGCGAGATCGATGCGCTCGAATCCAGACTCGCCACATCTGAGACAGTAACGACCGCGCGTCGACGTCCGGTATCGGGACACGATCACCGGCACGCCGGGCCATCCTGGACAATAGGTACGTGACAGGCACGGTCTCGGCAGCTCAGCCCCAGCTGGTGATCTTCGGCCTCGACGGCACGCTCACCGACTCCGCGGACGGCATCGTGTCCAGCTTCCGGCACGCGCTCGGCGAGATCGGTGCCGCGGTGCCCGAGGGCGACCTCGCCAGTCGGATCGTCGGCCCGCCGATGCACCACACCTTTGAGGCGATGGGGCTGGGCGAGCACGCCGAGGCGGCGATCGCCGCCTACCGCGCCGACTACACCACCCGCGGTTGGGCGATCAACAGCCTCTTCGACGGGATCGGGCCGCTGCTGGCCGACCTGCGGGCAGCCGGTGTCCGACTGGCGGTGGCCACCTCAAAGGCGGAGCCGACCGCGCAACGCATATTGGCCCATTTCGGCCTCAACGAGCACTTCGAGGTCGTCGCCGGAGCCAGCGTCGACGGCACGCGCGCCGCCAAGGCCGACGTGCTCGCGCATGCTTTGGCGCAACTGCAGCCGCTGCCCGACCGGGTACTCATGGTCGGCGACCGCCGCCACGACGTCGAAGGCGCGGCCGCCCACGGCATCGACGCGGTCGTCGTGGGCTGGGGTTACGGTCAGGGCGACTTCGCCGACACCGGCGGGACCAGTGGCGCCGTGCACGTCGCGACGATCGCCGAGCTGCGGAGGGCGTTAGGTGTCTGATTCCAAGCTGCACATCACCTTCGTGTGCACCGGCAACATCTGCCGGTCGCCGATGGCGGAAAAGATGTTCGCCCACCAGATCACCGAACGCGGCCTGGACAACTCTGTGCGGGTAACCAGCGCCGGAACCGCCGGCTGGCACATCGGCAAGTCTGCTGACGAGCGGGCCAACCGCGTGCTGCGTGGCCACGGCTACCCCACCGACCACATTGCCACTCAGGTCGACATCGACCATCTCAACGCCGACCTGGTGATTGCGCTGGCCCGCAACCACGTACCGCTTCTTCAGCAGCTGGGCGTCGATGCCGGTCGGATCCGGATGCTGCGATCCTTCGACCCCCGTTCTGGCGCTTTCGTTCTCGACGTCGACGACCCCTACTACGGCGACCACGACGACTTCGAAGCCGCGTTCGCCGCGATCGAGGCTTCGCTGCCCGGACTGCACATGTGGGTCGACGAGCAGCTCGCACGCGACGGGCACGGCTGATGCGCCGCCTGGCCTTCCTGCTGCGGCCGGGCTGGATTGCACTGGCCGTGGTGGTGATCGCGTTCACCTACTTGTGCTTCAGCGTGCTCGCCCCCTGGCAGCTGGGAAAGAACACTAAAACATCGCGGGAGAACGACCAGATCCAACGGTCGCTGACGACCGCCCCGGTAGCGTTGAAAATGCTTTTGCCGCATCAGGATTCATCGGCGCCCGACGGCCAATGGCGCAGAGTGACGGCGACCGGACACTTCCTGCCGGACAAGCAACTGGTGGCCCGGTTGCGGGTGGCCGAGGGCGACCCGGCGATGGAGGTGTTGCTCCCGTTCGTCGTGGACGGCGGCCCGACCGTCCTGGTCGACCGCGGCTACGTGCGGCCACTACCGGGTTCGCGGGTACCGCCGATCGCGCAACCGCCCCGTGGAACGGTGACCGTCACGGCACGCCTGCGCGACTCCGAGGGGCCGGTGCAGGATAAGGAGTCGTTCGTCAGTGATGGTGTGCGACAGGTTTATTCGATCAATACGAGTCAGATCGCCACGCTGACCGGAGTTCCGTTGGCCGGGTCGTACCTGCAATTAGTCAGCGATCAGCCCGGCGCGCTGGGCGTCATCGCCCTGCCCCACCTGGACGCGGGTCCGTTCTTGTCCTACGGCATCCAGTGGATCACCTTCGGCGTCGTCGCACCGATTCTGCTGGGCTACTTCGTGTACGCCGAGACGCGGGCGCGCCGCGCCGACAAAGCTCAAGCGTCATCGACAAAGACCGCCCAGAAGCCCAAGACGGTCGAGGAGAAGCTCACCGACCGCTACGGACGGCGGCGCTGAGTCCGACGAGCGCCAGCGCCGCAGCCGCTTGCACCGCACGCGAAAGCCGCACGGCGCGGCGCAGATCCGTGACGGTTGGCGGTGGACCTGCACCGAGGGCCGGCCGGATCTGCAACTCGTAGTGGTACGGGGTGGGCCCGCCGAGTTGCACGCCCAGCGCCCCGGCGAATGCCGCTTCGACCACGCCGGCGTTGGGGCTGGGATGACGACCGGCATCGCGACGCCATGCGGCCGCCGCGCCCGACGGCGAGCCGCCGACGATCGGCGCGCTCACCACCGTCAGCGCCGCGGTCACCCGCGCGGCGACATAGTTGGCCGCATCATCCAACTTCGCTGCGGCCCAACCGAATCGGGCATAGCGCGGTGAGCGGTGACCGATCATCGCGTCGAGTGTGTTGATCGCGCGGTACCCGAGGACGCCGGGCACCCCGCACGCCACGGCCCACAGCAGCGGCGCGACCTGCGCGTCGGAGGTGTTCTCGGCGATCGATTCGACTGTGGCGCGGGTCAATCCCGCGGCATCGAGCAGCGCCGGGTCGCGGCCGCACAGCGACGGCAGCAGCCGTCGGGCGCCGTCGAGGTCGTCGCTTGCCAGCAGCTCACCCATCGTCGATCCGACGCGCGCCAGCGACGTTCCACCGAGCGCGACCCAGGTGGCCGCCGCGGTGACAACAACCGACCCGAGCGGGCCATACCGGCGGGCGTAACCCTGCAGCGCTACGCCGAACAGGCTAACCGCGCCGACCAGAATCGCCACGTGCACGGCGCCACCGCGCCGGGTGTCGCGATAGGTGAGCCGCTGGACCGTCGTTGCCGCGGCGCCGAATCCAGCCACCGGATGACCCGCCCGCGGGTCGGCGAACACGAGGTCGGCCAGGTAGCCGACCAGCACACCGACGACCCGCGTGGCGCCAAACACTCCGGCAGCGTCTCACACATGGTCTACTCGGCGGATGGGGCCTTCGTCGCGGGCGCAGCCCGCCGGAGACAGCAGGAAGCGGCGCGCCACCCGGGTCGCTGACCTGCTGAATCCCGCCGCTGTGCTGCTGCCCGCCGCGAACGTGATCATGCAGCTGTCGCTGCCTGGCGTCGGCTACGGCGTGCTGGAAAGCCCGGTCGACAGCGGCAAGGTCTACAAGCATCCGTTCAAACGGGCGCGAACCACCGGAACGTATTTGGCCGTCGCGACCATCGGCACCGACTCGGACCGCGCGCTGATCCGTGCTGCCGTGGACACCGCTCATAGGCAGGTACGGTCGACGCCGTCGAGCCCGGTGTCCTACAAGGCGTTCGATCCGGGCCTGCAGCTGTGGGTGGCCGCCTGCCTGTATCGCTACTTCATCGATCAGCACGAGTTCTTGCACGGCCCGCTCGACGATGCGACCGCGGACGCGGTCTATCAGGACGGCAAACGACTGGGAACCACGCTTCAAGTTCGCGACGCGATGTGGCCACCGGACCGCGTCGCGTTCGACGATTACTGGAAGCGGTCATTGGAAGACCTGCGCATCGATCCCGCGGTCCGCGAACACTTGCACGGGGTGGCTGCAATGGCGTTTCTGCCGGGGCCGTTGCCGGCGCTGGCTGGGCCGTTCAATCTTTTCGCGACGACGGGCTTCCTGCCACCCGAGTTCCGCGAGTTGATGCGCTTGGAGTGGTCGGAAACCCAGCAGCGCCGGTTCGAGTGGTTGCTCGCCGCACTGCGGCTTGCGGACCGGTTGATTCCACGTCAGGCGTGGATTCTCGGCTACCGGCTCTACCTGTGGGACCTGCGGTTTCGCGCCCGAATGGGCTGGCGGATCGTGTAAGGCCTAGATGACGAGGGTGAGCGCCACCATGCCGATAACGCCCACAACTGCCAGCCAGAACCACGGCTGCAGGTAGAGGGGGCCGGTGTTGGCGTCGAAGTCCTTGGGCAGAACGTCGGTGTCTGTGCGCTCGGGAGTCAGCTGCGAAGTCATGTACCAAGCATGGCTAATTAGTCAGACGAAGTAAATGTGGCGCTCGCCACCCTCCGACTGCCGATGCGATCTAGGTCACACTTGGATCGCCTGCCCGCTCGCCCACCGGCGCACACTCACCAGAAAGGAAACAGAGTCATGGCATTTCCTGCACTCAATCACGTCGCGCTGACCGTCCGCGACATGGCCGTCAGCGGACCCTGGTACCGCCGGCTGCTCGGCGCGGACCCCGTGGTCGACGAACACACCGCGGCCGGATTTCGGCATCTGGTGTGGATCCTCGATGGCGGCACCCTGCTCGGAATTCATCAGCATGAGCATCCAGCACCTGACGAACGCTTCAGCGAGTTTCGGGTGGGCCTGGATCACGTCGGCTTCGGCTGCGCGGACCGTGCCGCACTGGAGACCTGGATGGACCGGCTCAATGAGCTCCGCATTCAGCACGGCGGAATCGTCGACGCGCCCTACGGCTCGGGTTTGAGTTTCCGCGACCCGGACGGCATCGCGCTCGAGTTTTTTGCGCCACCAAGCCGACTGACATGAACGCCCCGTCCGCGTCGCAGATGTGGCAGCATGGGCAGGTGAGCGCCCGGAAGATCGCCCATTGTTTTTGCGCCGCAGTCGTAACAGCCTGGTCGGCACTGCTGAGTGCGCCACTCTTTTTCGTCCCCGCGTCCGCGGCTACCTGCCCCGACATCGAGGTGACATTCGCGCGTGCCACCGGTGAGCCGCCCGGCGTCGGGGTGGTAGGCCAGGAATTCATCGATGCGCTGCGCTCGCAGGTCGGGGGTCGGTCCGTCGCGGTCTATCCGGTCAACTACCCCGCCTCGGCGGATTTCGCCCCGTCGGCGAACGCCGGTGCCGTGGATGCGAACGCTCACGTCGAGTCGATGGCCGCCAGCTGTCCCAACACCAAGCTGGTGCTCGGCGGATACTCCCAGGGCGCCGTCGCGATCGACCTGATCACCATTGCCCAAGCGCCGGTGTCAGGCTTTGTCCCGGTGTCGCTACCGCAAGACGTGGCCGATCACGTTGCCGCGCTTGCCCTGTTCGGGAATCCGTCGGACAGATATCTGGGTGCGCCGGTGAGCACGCTCAGTCCTTGGTATGGCGCGAAGGCTATTGACTTGTGTGCGCCCGGCGACCCCGTCTGCACTCCCGGCGCACTGTTCACTGTGCCGACCCCTGACGAGCTGTCGTCGGCGCCGCATCTGTCCTACCCGCACTCCGGGATGCCGGCCCAAGCCGCAGCTTTCGTCGCAAGTCACGTGTAACCATGCGCGCGGTTGTCATCACCAAGCACGGCCCCCCGTCGGTGCTCGAGGTGCAGGATCGTCCCGACCCGCCGCCACCGGCGGCCGGCCAGGTGCGTATCTCGGTGCGTGCAGCGGGTGTCAATTTCGCCGACCATCTCGCTCGCGTCGGGCTGTACCCCGATGCGCCCAAGGTGCCCAGCGTCGTTGGCTACGAGGTGGCCGGGACCATCGAGTCCGTCGGCGACGGCGTCGACCCGGCGCGAGTCGGCCAGCGGGTGCTGGCCGGAACCCGTTTCGGCGGCTACGCCGAGATCGTCAACGCCGACGCCAACGACACTGTCCCGCTGCCGGACTCGATGAGCTTCGAGCAGGGCGCCGCGGTCCCGGTCAACTACGCGACGGCATGGGCGGCACTGCACGGCTACGGCTCGCTTCAGGCAGGCGAGCAGGTGCTGGTGCATGCCGCGGCCGGGGGCGTCGGCATCGCCGCGGTGCAGCTGGCCAAGGCCGCGGGGGCGGTGGTGCACGGCACCGCGTCACCGGGCAAACACGCTCAGCTCGCTGCGCTCGGTGTCGACCAGGCCATCGACTATCGCCGCAACGGGTGGTGGAAAGGCCTGGGCCCCTACGACATCGTGCTCGACGCCCTCGGTGGTACCTCGCTGAGGCGCTCGATGGGCTTGCTGCGCCCGGGCGGACGGCTTGTCGCCTATGGCTTCTCGGCCATGCAGCAGGGCGAAAAGCGGTCGCTGCGCCGCGCGGCCCCGCAGGTGCTGGCAATGTTGCGCGGGTTCAGCCTGATCAAACAGATGGAAGACTCCAAAACCGTCATCGGCCTCAACATGTTGCGGCTGTGGGACGACCGCGGCACCCTCGAGCCCTGGATCGGACCGCTGTCGACGGCATTGTCGGACGGCACGGCCGCGCCGGTCGTCCATGCGGAGGTGCCGTTCGCCGACGCGCCGGAAGCACACCGAATCCTCGCTGCGCGTGAGAATGTCGGCAAGGTCGTGCTAGTCCCCTGACAGCACAGCGACTACCTCTTGCAGAGGATGCGAGGTTGTCGAAACTTCACCGGCGTAGGGGTGTGCCAGCTGGAGGATAAGGGAGAGATTGGTGGCGACGATGACGGCGACGATCGCCACCATCGGGTAGTGCAGGATGGGATTTTCGACCCCGTAGATGATCACGATGCCAAGCACCATGGTGCTTGTCAGGAAGATGACCGCCCAGAGTGACCACGGCAATCCGGCGTCTTCGCGGGCGGTCAGTAGTCGCACGGTGCGTGCCTGGCTGATCTTGTCGAGGTTGGAAAAGGACGTCGAGAGGAGAGTCTTCTGCGCGTCGGTCTTTGCGGCTATCCCGTCGTAGACCTTGTCTAGGCGAGCAAGCGCGGCGTCGACATCCGTTGAAGGACCATTCTCGGCTTGTGACCACTCAGCAATGGCGGCCTGTTCATATTTCAGCAGACTCTGCCGAATGCGGTCTCGGTCCTGTACATCGAACACCACTGCGTCTCTTGCCATTTGTACCGCTGCTGCACCTTCGGCGCGTGCGTTGCCGTCTGCGGCGTTGTTCTGACCCCACATGGAGTTGACAACGAATCCGATGAAGAATGCATAAAAGAACCCGATGAAGCCATACGTGAACTTGGTTCCGTCGTTGTGCTCGTCACCTTTGAGGACTGGGAAGCGCCTGCGCACGTACCACTGAATAGATGCGGCTCCGCCTGCGATGATCACGATGAGGCCGACGAGCAGTAGCCCCGACGGGATGTGGCTGACAAGCCACCAACTCATGAGCGGCTCCTCAAACGGTTCGACAGCGCCGCAAATATGCGTCGTTCGACTCTAGGGGACTGCGAGAAGACGCCGCACCCAAATGTCGACAAGGCCGTGCTGGTCAGCCAGCACCGACGAACGCTCCCGTCGGCGAGTCTGGCCGCGCTGGAGCTCGTGTGTGCCGGACATTTTCGAATCGACTTACGGAGAGCGCCCTGAATCTGCCAAATGGCAGTCGAACAGCAGCCCGTTCTAGCCGAAGGCGGCTTCATATCTGATCGCCATTGGTGAGCGTAGACGGTATCGAACCGCCGACCGCTCTGAGCTACGCGCCGCGGTTTTTTCTGGCGATGTCGAGCAGGTCTGCGGCGAACCGTAAGTCATCGACCAGGCCACGGAGCGCTTCGTCTCGCTGTTCCGATGGTCCACGAAGGATCGAGGACGGATGCACGGTGACCACCAGCTCTGGATTGCGTAGGCCATCGTTGGTGGCCAGGTGCAACACTTCGCCACGGTGGGCGGTGAGCCGAAAGTCATTGCCCAGTAGCGATTTGGCTGCGACAGCCCCCATAAGGACGACTACGTCGGGCTCGACGGCGCGGAGTTCGGCGAGCACCCACGGGCGACACGCCACCGCCTCAGTCCGGCTGGGTGTCTTATGGATACGCCGCTTGCCCCGCTCGGCGCGGACGGTGAACTTGAAATGCTTGACCGCGTTGGTGACGTACAGCTCGCGTCGGCGGATCCCGGCCGCATCGAGCGCTTTGTCGAGGATCCGGCCGGCGGGCCCGACGAACGGCTTGCCCGTCCGGTCCTCCTGGTCGCCGGGCTGCTCCCCCACCAGCATCATGCGTGCGGTGCGGGGCCCCTCGCCGAACACGGTCTGCTCGGCGTCTGCATATAGCTGACAGCCTCGGCATTCCCTTGCCGCGGCCGCCAGCTTGGTCACGCTGCGCGTGTCCGGAACGAATGCTGCGGCGCTCGTCTCCACGGCGAATGGCTACCCCAGCCCGGGATGGCTAAATCACGGCGGCCGTTCGAGCGTTGGTTCTGCGGTCGACGGGTACCTGACGCCTGTGGTGGTTCAGGTGGGCACATCCGGATGGTCGTATGACCATTGGAAGGGTGTGCTCTACGAGCCTGGCGTGAGCGCTGGGGCACGTCTGGAGCGTTACGCCGAGGAGTTCGACACCGTCGAGCTGAATGCGAGCTTCTACCGCTGGCCCGGGGATGCTCGCTTCGGCCAATGGCGTGACCGGCTGCCGGCGGGCTTTACGATGTCGGTGAAGGCGCCCCGTGGACTGACGCATAGCCGGCGATTACGGTCCCCCGAACAGTGGGTGGAGCGCATCGCCCGGGCATGGGACGAGCTGCGGGATCACCGCGGAGCCATCCTGGTGCAGCTGCATCCTGACGCCGAACGCGACGACGCCCGGCTGGACTACTTCCTGCGTTGCCTTCCCGCGGGCCTGCGGGTGGCCGTCGAATTCCGGAACCCGTCCTGGGACGCACCCGCGGTGTACGACCTGTTGGAACAACGCCACGCAAGCTACGTGGTGATGAGCGGCGCTGGCTTGCCCTGCGTGCTGAGGGTCACGGCACAGCTCGTGTATGTCCGCCTGCACGGACCTGATGCCTCGACGTTGTACGCGGGGTCCTACACCGCCGATGACCTGCACTGGTGGGCAGACCGCATCCGAGACTGGGATCAGCAGGGCCGGGACGTGCTGGCCTACTTCAACAATGACGGCGCCGGGCACGCGGTCCGCAACGTCAGGACGCTGCGCGCGCTGCTCGGGAATGCCGTCGACAGCCGCGGCCAGTGACCACACATCCACGTCAGTGCGGCGCCACCGGTTCTCCAGTGTGAGTTAAGACGCATCGATCACGGACGACTCACCCGCAAGGTGTTCAGGCTGCGTGAATATCGGTGGGCGCGGACGGTATCGAACCGCCGACCGCTGGTGTGTAAATCCGAGCCGGACGGTCTACGGTGTTTCGCACAGTGCGATGGTGTCTGCAAATGCCCAGCTCAGCGGCTGGTTCGTGTCCACCGTGTCCACCGAGTGTCGGGCTGTTTTTGCCCGTCATGGCACACTCTTGGCACAACGGGGGTTTGGTCGTCAGGCGTTCGGTCGCGTTTCCGGCGCGGACTTGGCTTTACGGTGCCAGAACCGCACGATTCAACGACATGTTGAGCCCGAACCGCTGACCCGCACGCGCGGCGCGGGCGACGTAGTGCGGGCTCACGGTGGTGGTGCTCCTCTCGGCTGGGCAGATCTTCGTTGAGCCGCGTCGGCGATGACGACTCCTGGCCGTCGGAAAGCTCCACGTGGTAGCTGGTCACGGTTGGCCCGCGGCGAGTTCGGCCCGCGACGCTTATAGGTCGTGCTCGATATCGTCTGTTGCTTTTTCGGCGAGCTGGTAAATGCGGCGGCCGATTTGAATCCCGATGCCCATCAAAATCAACGCTAGCGGGATGTTTCCGCACACGCCGGTGATGATCGAGGTCGGCCGGTCGTGTGGGGAAGCGGTCATGATGTCGAACCACACGTCGACCAGCAGCAAGACGCCGGTGGCGAACGCCGCGATGCTGAGCAGGTGGGAACGTAGAAACCCCAGAATGGCTGTGGCGGCAAGGAATACCACGAGTCCTATGTCGAACCCGACCCATGCTCCGCGCCAGTGATACGCCTCGTAGTGGGTGGGCAGCACCAGTTCTAGGTACAGAACCCAGGGGATCAGAAATATCGCCGCAGCCGACGCAACGAAAGGCCGGAAGTACTTGTCAACAATTTTGGTGATGTCCACTTAGCCTCCGATCGAGATCGCGGATTTTGTTGATCGTGAGAATGCCGGATTGAAGCAGGTTAGACAGCCACATCCACTTCGCCATCAAGTGAGCCGGGTTGTCAATCGCATGCTGTGTCGGCAGCACCGGCGTCGGTCCCGGCGGGGTGGGTCGCAGAATCTCGACCCGCTTGATAGCGGATGCTCCTATGTTCGGGCAAGGAAAGTTGGCACACGCCGTCCGATAGTCCTTCGCGCAGCCGACCTTCCGGTTTTCAGGTTGAGGCGAACTCAGAAGCGAGACGTTTGTGCTGCCAAACAGGACGAATTGGACCGACCTTAAGGGTTCAGAGCACGCAATAGGAACGCCGTGGCGGAGACGGAGCCGATGAAAACGAACCCGTGATCCGTAGGCACAGGCCGAGTGTGCGACCAGGCACGATACGAGTTCAATTGTCGTGTAGGCGGAGACGTGAGGCTGGTAGGGGGAGCCGGCGGGGCGGGCTGGTGGTCATGGACCATAAGCCCGGACGGCGTTAGCTGATCGTGCTCTAATTGCGTCACTATTTTCACGCGCACAACCTAGGGGGACGACGCATGAAAAGACGGATGAAAGACGCTAGCGGGACAGCTGGTGATACCGGCGACAGCCGCGTGGCGGTGAATGTTCGGGTGCGTGTATTTCCGGGGACGGACGGCGAGGTCGGGGGGACTGTGGTCGAGGATTTCGGCGATCTGGCGGGGCACGCCGTGGATATCGGTGAGAACTATATAGTTGGTCCCGCACGGAGATGGGCGGTGGCGCTCGACGCGGGCGGTCTGGTTTTCGTCGACAGCGACCAGTTGATCGCCGAGTAGTTTTAGCTGTCGCGGTTTACCCATCCTCGGGCGACCATCTTTTCCAGTTGCGGCGGCGCTATCGGACAATAGGGTGCCAGCCAGCGTGCAGAACTCGAGATCGCATCGCACTTTAGTCAACG
>DATAZN010000645.1:0-1686 GCA_036272035.1 Mycobacterium sp.
GAGGTCGGGTCGTAGGGCAACGCCGTGCGAGCCCGCCGTGATCGCCACCGCCTGCCCGGCCGCGATCACTTCGAACTTGTCCTCGAGTGCGTCGATGAACGGCCCGTCGGGTGCGCGACGTCCGTCGGGACGCGGATCGACCCGCCAGAACGCGCTCCATGCCGGGTCCGAGTCCCGGATCCGGGGCATTGGTTCGTCGGCGATGTCGTCCAGGGTGATCGACTCCTTGCCGGCCAGCCGGTGATCCAGTGGCACCACCAACACTCGGGGCTCGTCGTAAAGAATCGTGACGTGCAGCTGGTCGGTCGGAAACGGTAGCCGCGTCACGACGGCGTCCACCCGGTGATCGAGTAGCGACTGGCGGGCTGCGTTCCACTCCAGGTGCACGGTGTGCACGTCGGAATCCGGGTGCTGACGGCGCAACTCGCGCGCTGCGGGGGTGACGATCAACCCGGTCGTGTAGCCGATGGTGATCCGGCTGGGCTGGGCGGCGGCGCGAGTCTGTGCCGCGGCGCGGGCCGCTGAACGCAGCAGCGCTTTGGCCGCGGGCAGGAAGACTTCGCCGGCTTCGGTAAGCCGGGTGCCTTGCGGGGTGCGGTCCAACAGGCGGGCGCCCAGTTGTTGCTCCAGCCGGCGGATCTGACGGCTCAGCGACGGCTGCGCCACCCGCAGTGCCGTGGCGGCGCGGCCGAAGTGCCGGTGGTCGGCCACCACAACGAAGTACCGCAACAGGCGCAGATCGAGGTCGACCTGCCCCAGGGCATCGTCCATACCCGCATGGTAATCGGCCCTGCGATGACCAAAGAGCAGAATAGCCCTGATGAGCTGTAGTGATACCTGATCTGTATTGAGTAATGCGTAACAAGTCTTGGACGGGCCGCCCAGACCGGTCGCAGAGTGGTGTTACCGCTCATCGCTATTTCAGGGAGTACATCATGCGAGTTTTCGTCACCGGCGCGACAGGACACATCGGATCGGCATTGGTACCCGAACTTCTTCAGGCCGGGCATCAGGTCACCGGTTTGGCCCGTTCAGATAAGTCGGCCGCCGCGTTGGCTGCCATGGGCGCTGAGGCGCACCGCGGCGACATTGACGATCTTGACGGTCTGCGCGCGGCGGCTGCCGCGGCTGACGGCGTCATCCACCTCGCCTACAACCACGACTTCGCCGACTTTGTTGGTTCAGCCGAGAAAGACCTGAGTGCGATCGAAGCCATCGGTGAGGCGCTCGTCGGCTCCGACCGGCCCTTAGTCACCACCTCAGGAACTCTCATGCTGGCATTCGTCGAGGGCCGACCGGCAACCGAGCACGACACGTTGCCGGCAGGGCCTCGGATCGACTCTGAGAACGCGACGATTGCACTGGCCGACAAGGGCGTTCGGTCCTCGGTCGTCCGGCTGTCGCCTCTGGTGCACAGCCACCTGGATCAGCACGGTTTCACACCTCATCTGATCAGCAGCGCCCGCAAAGCCGGCGTCTCCGCCTATATCGGCGACGGGAGTAACCGGTGGCCTGCCGCGCACACGCTCGACGCGGCGCATTTGTACCGGCTCGCTCTCGAAAACGTCTCTGCGGGAACACGTTTGCACGGCGTCGCTGACGAAGGCGTGCTCTTCCGCGACATCGCCGAGGCTATCGGCCGTCACCTGAGCCTTCCGGTCGTCAGCATCTCGCCCGAACAAGCGC
>DATAZN010000646.1:0-3150 GCA_036272035.1 Mycobacterium sp.
CAACGTGATCCATTACGCCGGCCAGCACGTCGCCCTGGTGGTGGCGGATACGCTCGACCACGCGCGCCACGCGGCCTCGCTGGTCAAGGTGCGCTACCAGGAAGAGAAGCCGCTGCTGACGGCTGAGGAGGGCGAGGCCGAAGCCTACTTCCCGAAGGGATCGTTCGGCAAGCCGCTCCAGCACGAGCGCGGCGACGTCGCGGCCGCGCTGGCGGCGCCGGGCGCGGTGAAGATCGAGCAGACCTATACGACGCCGGTGCTGACCCAGAATCCGATGGAGCCCTCGGCGACGGTCGCGGTCTGGAAGGGGAACAAGCTGATGGTCTCCGATGCCACGCAGGCGGTGATGGGGACGCGGGGGATCCTGGCGCAGGTCTTCGGCATCCCGAAAGAGGACGTCCACGTGCTTTGCCCCTATACCGGCGGCGGTTTCGGCTGTAAAGGTTTCCAATGGCCGCACACGATGATCGCCGCGATGGCGGCGAAGGTGATCGGTCGGCCGGTGCAGCTCAACCTGACACGGCAGCAGATGTTCACCTCCTGCGGCCACCGCCCGCCGACCCGCCAGACGCTGACGCTCGCCGCCAACCAGGACGGCAAGCTGACGGCCGTCCGCCACGAGACGCTGCAGCCGACGTCGACGACCACCGAGTTCGTGGAGCCGTGCGGGCTGACCACCAGCAAGATGATCTACTCCTGCGCGAACGTCGCCATTCCGCACCGGCTGGTGAAGATCAACATCGGGCCGCCGGCGCCGATGCGCGCTCCCGGCGACTGCCCGGGGAGCTTCGCGATCGAATCGGCGATGGACGAGCTCTCCTACGCATTGGGGATCGATCCTCTCGAGCTGCGGCTGCGCAACTACGCGGAGATGGACGAGGGCGAGAAGAAACCCTGGTCGAGCAAGCACCTCAAGGAGTGCTACGAGCGTGGCGCCGAGATGTTCGGCTGGAAGAAGCGCGATCCCAAACCGGGCTCGATGAAGGACGGCGATCTGCTGGTCGGCTGGGGAATGGCGACGGCGCTCTATCCCGGCAACCGCCGGCCGGCGTCGGCGAAGGCGCGGCTCACGCCGGACGGCCGGGCGCTCGTGCAGGCGGCGACGCAGGATCTCGGCACCGGTTCCTACACGGTGTTCACGCAGGTGGCCGCGGACGCCCTCGGGCTGCCGGTGGAGCAGGTCACCTTCGAGCTCGGCGATTCCGAGTTTCCCGCCGCGCCGGGCTCCGGCGGCTCGAACAGCGCGGCGAGCGTCAGCGAGGCGGTCTATCAGGTGGGTGGCGCGATCAAGATCAAGCTGGCGGCGATCGCGACGTCCGATCCCGAATCGCCGCTCGCCGGAATGTCGGCCGATCAGCTGGCGATGTCCGGCGGGCGCCTGGTCGTGGCGGCCAATCCGTCGCGCGGCATCGCCTTCACCGAGCTGATCAAGCGCTCGCACATGCCGGCGATCGAGGCGGAGGTGCAGGTCAAACCGGAGGACGAGAAGACGAAAAAATATTCGATCCATTCCTGGGGCGCGCAGTTCTGCGAGGTGAAGATCGATCCGCTCCTGCCGCGCGTGCAGATCAGCCGCTGGACGTCGGTGATCGACGTCGGGCGGGTGCTGAACGTGAAGCTGAGCCGCAGTCAGGTGATGGGCGGGGTGACCATGGGCATCGGCATGGCGCTGATGGAGGAAACGATCTACGACCGCCGCACCGGCCTGCCGGTCACCTCCAACTTCGCGGACTATCTGGTCCCCGTCAACGCCGACGTCGGCCCGATCGAGATCGAGCTGCTCAATCATCCCGATCCGATCATCAACACGCTCGGCTGCCGCGGCGTCGGCGAGATCGGCATCACCGGTGCCGCCGCGGCGGTCGCCAACGCCGTCTACCACGCCACCGGCAAGCGGGTACGGGATCTGCCGATCACGATCGACAAGCTGGTCTGAGTGGCCCTTACAACAGAAGGCAATAGCACGGGCGGCCGAGAGGGGCGCCCGTGTCTGTTGACTAAGGCGAGGACGAAAGGGCTGCTATGTCCGCCGTTGCTCCCGCCACACTCGAATCAATCCCACACCTGTTAGGAGCAGAGCCAACGAGATCAAGCCCCACCAGGACAGCGTCGGGATCTCCGGGTCGAAACTTCCTGCAGTGGGGCACTGGGTCACGTTGAGCATGGCGTTGGCATTCGACGGGTCGATGTTGTTCGTGTTGGATATGTTTGTGCGGTCGTTGCAGCCGGCACCAGAGACCGCAACGCTGACGGTACAGGTGGCCTCGCCGGCCTGCATTTCGCCCTGGAAGGTAATCGCATTGCCGGCAACTGTGACTGAGCCTACGATGCAGCTTGTGGACGCCGGTCCCACGATATGGAAGCCCGGAGTCAGAGTATCCGTGAAGGTGATGCCTTGCTCCAGAGGATTGCCGGGTACGTTGGCGAGCGTGAACGTCAGAGTGGACGGACCGAACGGCCCACCGACGGGCGGGGAGAAGGCCTTGGTGAGCTTCGGCGTCAGCACCTGAATGTTGGCTGGGCTCGAGAGAGTAGACCCAGTACGCTCGAAGAAGTTCCCCTGGTGATCGAAACTGGCGAACGCCATGTTATTGTAACTGCCGCCGGTCGAAGGCACCTTGACGGTGATCGTGAGGACGACGAAGCCGTTGGCATTGATCGTGGGAATGGACGCCTGTACGATGCCACCGGCGAACGTGGGGGCTGAGCTGCAGGCCGTGCACGACGAGCTCACATAGGTAAAGCCCGTGGGCAAAGGATCACTCACGTGGACGCCCGTCACCGGGTCGTTCGGATTGTTGTTGGTTACGCGCACGGTGTACATGATGATTTGGCCAGGGGTGAAGCTCTGAGGAGCAGGCGCGGTCTTCTTGATGATGATGCTTCGGCAGAGGGGAAGGTCAGCGGTGGCGGAGGCGAACACCGACGGCTGCGTTGGAGAGTTCGTATCGACAACCCTGGTATCGATGAATGCCGAGTTGAACAACTGCGGATTGCCGGAGCCCTGGCAGAGGGTGGGTTGTTGGGGCACGAACCGGATGGTGCAGGTCAGGCTCGCTCCCGATGCGAATGTGACCGGCTCGACGTCGAGGAGTGAGAGCCCGCTCCACGGCGGATTATTGTTCTGGACCATAGCGATCGTGCCGACGG
>DATAZN010000647.1:0-15340 GCA_036272035.1 Mycobacterium sp.
TCCACACGGTGCGCCCCAGGGCAGCCAGCCCGAGGGGACCGGATGGGCCGGGGCACGGGTTCATTGCCAGGCCTGCGACGGTGTGCTGACCTTCGGCGCCACACACCCGGCCACTCGAACCAGCCGACCACCGAGCACCCCGAACGCTGTGTACTTCGCTGATGCTGACGATTTCCGAGAAACTCTCGGTGTATTCTTGGCCGGATCTATGGGCAATCCGAGTATCGGGAGCGCTTTCGCCGCGACTAACGCGCTGGTGCAGATCGTGTTCACCGAGCCGGATATCGTAATGTGCATCGACTGCCGTCACCCGGTCCCGACAGTCTCGACTGACCCTAGCGACGTGCCTGAGGCTGACGTTCCGGACTTGGTCCTGCACATGTCCGCTGACAACGGACACCGATTCTGGCTCGGTCGGCTTTCCCTGCCGGTTGCGCTCACGAGCCGGAAGGTCAAGGTAAAAGGCCCGACGAACATGCTCATGAAGCTGCTCCCTGCCTTCAAGCCGCTCTATCGTGGCTATGAAGAGTTCTTAGTAGAACGGGGCCGCCAGGACCTCGTTGGTGTGTGAGTTCGACCCGCCGGCTGTGAACCGCCAGGGCCACACCGGACCAGAAAAGGGACTGCGATGAAGCAATTCGATAATTCTGGAGAAGGGCGTGAATAACGCCCAGCGCTCCGGTGCCGTGCCGGCCAGCAGCGGTGACCATGGGGTCGTGCGGGGACTGCCAAAGAACCAGGCCTCCTGGACCGCGCGCGTGCCGATAGCCAGCACCGTCGCCGATATCGGTGTCCTGACCCAATTGGCTGGGCAAGTCCTGTGGAGCGCGGTGCGCCGACCGATCGGATATTGGTCCGCCGTGCGCGATGAGATGCATAGCGTTCTGCGCACGTCATGGTTTCCTATGAGCCTCGCCGTCGTGGCGTTCTCATTAATGATCGGCTTCCTCGGCTTGAATGTTACCTCGTTGCTCGGCGCGAACAACCGCTACGGTCAGTATTTTTTCATCCAAAACATTCGTGAGTTCACCCCATGGGTCAACTCAATGGTTGTGGCCGGCATCGTCGGAGCGGCGATCTGCTCCGATCTCGGTGCCCGAAAGGTACGTGAAGAGCTCGACGCGCTCCGCGTATTGGGTATCGACCCGGTCCGGGAACTGGTGCTTCCACGAGTCATCTCGACGACGTTCCTCACACCGTTGCTCCTACTCCTCTCCCTAGGGGTCGGGCTCCTCTGCGGACTTTTTAGCTCGATCACCTACGGAGGGGTACCCGCCGGTGACTACTGGGACACCGTATTCAAGAACCTGACGACAACCGAGATGGTCGTGGCTGTCCTTAAGAGTCTCACGATCGGATTTATGACCGGTACCGTGGGCGCGTATAAGGGTCTCGATTCCAGGCCAGGCGCGACCGGTGTTGGCCGTGCGGTAAATCAGGCTGTAGTTCTTGCTTTCGCTCTCGTATTCATCATTGATCTTGCGTTCAACATGATTACGCTCGGATTATTCCCTGAATTGCAGACTGTCAGATGAGGGGGTGCAGGTCATGACCGTCATTGGTGATGGGGCTCCCGTCACACCGCAGCCCGGGCCCGCAGATGTACACCCTAGCAGCGGTGGCGCGGTGAGCCAGTTCGAAGAACTCCTTCAGAACGCCATCCACATGGGAACGTTCTTTGTGCAGTCCTGCCGTTCCATCCCGAGAGCGGTTAGGGCCTACCCGTCGGAGGTGCTCCGTCAGTGCGGGATCATCATTATCTCCAGCGGAGTGATCATCTGGCTCATGGAGCTGATAATGGGTGCCGTTTTTGCCGTGCAAGGTCACTATATAACCAGGCAATTCGGGGCCCCTGGATATGTCGGAATTTATCCGGCATTGGGGGGCCTGCGCACAGCTGGTCCTGAAATGTGGGGTTGGATTTTGTCCGCGAAGGTCGGGTGCGGGCTCGTTGCGGAGATAGGTTCGATGCGGATCAGTGAGGAGATTGATGCGCTTGAACTGATGGGGATCGAGCCGGTGCCCTACCTGGTGGGAACACGGGTGCTTGCGGCAATGATCGCTATGCCGTTTCTCTACATCGTTGGGCTCGGGCTGTTGTATCTAGGATCATGGTTCATGATCGTCAAGGTGTTACACACCGTATCGCCCGGCGGCTTTTCCGAGGTGTTGTGGTCGTTCCAAAGTCCACTTGATCTCCTCTTCTCGGTGATCTGGACAATAGTGCTTGGACTCCTCGTTGTGCTCGTCGGCTGTCACTACGGATATACGGCAAAGGGTGGACCCGTCGGAGTTGAAATCAACACATCGAAGTCGATGGTAGTCAATATGGTACTTGTGAGCCTCGTTGGCCTGATCTTCCAAATGTTGTTCTGGGGCGGTTTCGCGAACGCCCCCATCGCCAACTAACACCCGACCGGCACTCGCATCCTGGAGGTTCTGGTGGACCCGAAATCCGCACAGTCTGTGGGTTTTGCTGAATTCTCATCTGACCGCCCAAAAGATGCCAGTGCGGTTAGTCACTCTATTGAGATACGTGATGTGCACAAATCGTTCGGTTCATTTCAGGTACTGAGAGGGCTCAGTCTTGGAATTGTGGACAACGCGATCACAACCGTACTCGGCCCGTCCGGTACTGGCAAGAGCGTGTTGCTTAAACATATCGTCGGTCTCCTCGAGCCCGATCATGGGGAGGTTATTGTTTTCGGCAGCAATATTTGCGCGTTGCCCGAAGCTAAGCGTTTCGAGATTCGGCGGCGGTTCGGTGTCCTGTTTCAGGACGGCGCGTTGTTCGGGTCAATGAACATCTACGACAATGTTGCCTATCCGCTGCGCAAACACACGAAACTAGACGAACACGAGGTTGCGAGCCGCGTGCTGCAGCGGCTACAAGAAGTTGGTCTTGAGAGATCGCTAAAAAAATTGCCGAACGAAATCTCCGGAGGAATGCGAAAACGGGCTGGCTTTGCTCGCGCGCTGGTCATGGACCCCGACGTCGTCATGTTCGACGAGCCGGACTCCGGGCTCGATCCGGTCCGTACCAGCCTGCTGAACGATCTGATCCTCCAGGTGCACGCTGAGCACGGCGGGACCTACATTCTGGTGACACACAATATTCCTACTGCCCGCAAGGTCAGTGACTACATCGCCGCGGTATGGAAGGGGCGACTGGTTCACTACGGCCCCGCGGAAGCTGCTTTCGCCTCTGAAGACCCGTTCGTGCGCCAGTTCCTATCCGGGGAATCCGCTGGCCCTCTTGGAATGGACTGAGTCGTGATTAGAAAGCTACTTACCGCGGCCGGCCTGTTGGTGGTGGTGCTCGCTGTGGGGGGTGGTGTGGCCCTCGCGGACCATCTCGGTGCGGGCTACGAAATCAAGGTTGTGATGCCCTCAGCCGCGGGCATCGTCAGGGGAACCCCGGTCCAAGTGCGTGGACTCGACGTCGGCGAGATCACTGCGGTGGCGGCCCAGGGCAACCAGGGAGTGGTCACGCTGTCGCTCTCTTCCGACCATGCCCCGCTGCACACGGGCACCACCGTGGCGGTGGAATGGCGCTCACTACTGGGGGAGCGTTCGGTGCAGATACAACCCGGTCCGGGAAACAACCCAGCGATGCCCAGCGGCACCATGATTGCCGCCGGATCAAGCCAGGTTCTCGTCGAGGACATTCTGGAAACCCTCGATCAACCCACCCGGGTCCACCTTGCCTCCGTGATCGGTCAACTACATCAGAGCCTGGTCGGTAGCGAGCCGGACGTGAACGAATTGCTGCATACTGCGGGGCCGACGGTGGAGGCCCTCGGGGATGTTCTCGGCGCTGTTGGACGTGACGGGCCAGCGATTCGCTCCCTGATTACGAACGTCCACCAAGTCACCGCCGTCCTCGCTAGTCGTCAGGACAAACTTGCCGGCACCATCAACGATCTCGGACGGATGGCGGACGCGGTCGGGGCTCAGCAACAGCAACTCACCACAGGGCTGAACGAGTTACCGTCTACGCTAGACGCGGTTCAAGGGGTCCTGGACCGGGTCCCGGCTGCCGCCGACTCGACGGTACCCATGCTCGAGGATCTGCGTCCGGCCACAGCCCGGCTCCCCGCAGTGGCCGCGAATCTCAGCCCGCTGCTACACGATCTTCGCCCGACGATGGCACGACTGCGTCCTACGCTGGCAGCGGCTGACACGCTGCTGCGGTTCACGCCTGGCTTATTGGACAACGCCACGTCGACCTTACCGGGCGTAACTCAGGCAGTGCGCACCCTCAGCCCTGCGGTGGCATTCCTACGACCCTATACACCTGAAATCATGGGAGTGATCGACAACTGGGGCAATATGTATTCGCAATACAATGGTGTGCAACACGTTGGGCACATCTTGCTGAGCTACGGTCAAACAGCTGTCAATAACCAGCCGAATGCGATTCCGCTATTTGGCAGAGATGATTCGCGGCCGCCTCCTGGCACCAGCGCTGGACAGCCGTGGGTTGACGCGAATGGAGATGGGCCGCGGTGAAAACGAGACCGCGCAACTTTCTGCGGGCGACGACACTGATTGTGGCCTTGTTGGTGGCGGTGGCCACCGGGTTCACGATCCGCAACCGCGACGACGGCGCTGTTCGCGTGATCGCGATGTTTCAGGATGCCAGCCCGCTACGGCCGGGGAACCTGGTGAAGGAGTACGGCGTGCAGGTGGGCCTCATCGAGTCCGTGCGGTTGATGCATGGGCAGGCGCAAGTCGAGATGCAGGTCCAGCATGGCGCACTTCCGTTGCACGTAGACGCTAGCGCGCAGATTCGCCCGGTCAGCCTGATCGGTGAGCGATTCATCGAGCTGGACCGTGGGTCGGACTCGGCGCCGCTTCAGACCGCACCGTGGACTATTGCGGCGAACCGAACGTCGAGCGAGGTGAATCTCGACGACGTTCTGAACACCTTCGATGACCCGACCTCGACCGCGCTGGCCGCAATGATCACCACGCTGGGCGAGGGCTTGAACGGTCATGGAAATGACGTGGCCGCCGCCCTGACGGCGGTCAAACCCGCGTTGACGCAGGTTGATCAGTTGACCAGCGTCCTCACCGCTCAGAATGCTTCACTCAACCGGATCCTGGATATCGGGCAGCTGCACGCGAGCGCGTTCGCCGACCGCGACGGCGCCACTTTGAATGCGCTGGTTAGCGCCGCTCAAAAGACGCTCAGTATCACCGCGGCCGACCGGGAACCGGTGAACGAGGCAATTGCACAGCTCCCCGCCACGCTGGTCTCGGCGCGCCGGACGCTGCAAGTATTGGCGGGCGCAGCGGACGCCACAACTCCGGTGCTCGCCTCGGTACGGCCGGTGACTGATGAGCTGGTTCAGATCAGCCACGAGCTGCACCAGTTTGCTGATGCGGCCGATCCAGCGCTGACCTCGCTGCCGCCGGTGCTCACGCAGCTCAACAAAATGCTCGACGACGCCCGCCCGGTGGCCGAGCGACTGCGTCCGGCCGCGAACGACCTACACAGCGTCACCGGCTCTGTGCGGCCGATCGCGGAGAGACTGCTCGTCCACGCGCCGGGCACTCCGAGCAGCCTGGAGAATTTGATGACCACGCTTGCGGACTGGGCTATGACTACTAACGGCTACGACGGTGTATCGCACTACTTCCGGGGGGCGGCCATAGTCACCCCAGAGATGGCTCGCAAGATGGTTGCCGGGTTCGCACCGCCCGCGCTCGTCCCAGCTCACATCCCAGCAGTTCCCGGCCCTATCCTGCCCGGTCCGACGGCCTCCATACCAGGGCTATTCCCCAACTTGGCGCCGCCTTCGCACCCAAAGGACCCGGGGAACGCCACCGGACTGAGCGAGGAGCAGGAACATTCCATGGTCGGCGAGCTGCTCGGTGGGGGGAGATGACAGTGGTGGGACCGGAGGCTAAACGACGAAATCGTTCCTTTCTAGTTGGACTCGGGTCTTTGATCGTGATCGCGTTAATCGGCTACATTATGTTCACGGCTAACCAAGGCCGATTGCCCGGTGCCTCCACCACGATTGTGAAGGCGAACTTCACCAATGTCGGCCAGGCGGACCTCAACTCCGAGGTCAGGCGTAACGGTCAGCGGATCGGATCAGTTTCGAATATCCATGTCGTTGATGATCATGCGGAAGTTACGATGACCCTCGACGGCAACGTTCCGATGTACGGGAATTCGAGTGCGGCGCTGTGGGATCAGTCAGCGCTTGGCCAGAAATTCATTGAACTGGACCCAGGTGATCCCACGGCGGGCCCTCTCCCCGACGGAGAGATCCCAATCAGCCACACTGAGCCAGCCCACGACCTCTCCGAAGTCCTAGACGTGTTCGACGAACCTACCCGGGGTGCCCTTCGCGTCACACTTCGCGAACTCGGCGACGGCGTAGGTGGCTACGGGCCGGGCTTGAACGGATTTCTTGGTGCCGCGCCCAAACTGCTCCCGGACGTCGCCACGGTGGCTGCAGCGGCGTCATCACCGGAAGCACACCTTCCGGGGTTTCTGCGAAGCGTCGACCATCTGGCGGCGCGATTTCAGGGCCGCTCAGAAGAGTTCCGCACATTGCTGCGTCAAACTGAATCAACCCTCGCGGCAGTGAACATTGACGACGCGAAGCCACTTGACGAGTCGTTGCGGCGGTTGCCAGATACCCTCTTACACGCGAGAAGCGCGTTGGACTCCCTCGATGGGCCGCTTGCGGACACTCGCACGGCGATGCAGGTGATCCGCTCAGGCGGACAGGCACTCGGAGTCGCCACACCGGATCTCCGTGGGGTGCTGCGTGAGGCACGAGTTCCGTTGGACAGAGTGGCGACGGTAGCGGAGGACGCCGAACCCGCGGTGGACGACCTGACACACACATTCATTGATGCACAACCGTTCGTTCCGCGGGTGGCCGACGGTCTGTCTTCTGCTGCGCCGCCGCTGCGGGTGCTCGCGCCGTACGCATCTGACATCGGATTGTTTGGTGACGACGGAAGCAGTGCGATGGCCCAGCATACTGGCTTCCGGCACTGGTTGAGACTCGGCTTGTATATTCCCAACACGGCGACTGTGAGCGGCCTGGGCCCAATCGGATCTGAACCGTCCAATCCGTATCCGGCGCCTGGTCAGGCGATTAAGGACCGCGATACTGACGGTGCCTTAATCCCAGGAAGAAGGAACCCATGAAGCACCTGTTCCCAGGCAGAGCTGCAGTCATGGGGTTGGTCGGCTTCGTCCTGCTCGCGATCTTCATGGTGGCGTTGTTCCAAAAGTCGGCGATCCTGACCGCGCTGAGACCTGGAGTTGTCGTTGTCGCCGAGTTCTCTCGGCAGTACAAACTCGAGGCGAACCACAGCGCGGTTAAGCTGGCTGGCACCCCGGTGGGGGTGGTGTCGGCGATTGAGCCGACTAACCATGGCACCGTTGCTGTCTCGCTCAAGATTGACACGAGTGCGCTGTTCAAGATTGGGACGGAGCCTGTGGCCGAGATCCGGCCCACCACGGTGCTAGGCGGCGTCTATTACGTCGCGTTGACCGCGGGTGGCGGGACTGGTGAGTTCACTGACCGGACCATCCCGGTGCAGCGCACCCGGGTCTCAGTCGAACTGGACACGCTGCTGCGAGCGGTTCCGCCGCGCGACCAGGTATCCCTACAAAAGACCACCGGACACCTTGACGACGCCCTGCGCGCCGGCACCGGGAACGCGCTACGTGACCTAGCCCGCGACGCTCCCGACGCGCTGGCTCCCACGGGCGTGGTGCTCGACGCCGCGCGGGGGACACGGCCCGACACCGACCTGGCCGGGCTCGTCACCGACCTCAATCGCCTCGCAGAGGTCGTGACCCGGCGAGACGGCCAACTGGGCTCAATCGTCGACTCGGTCGCGACCGCCAGCGATGCCCTCGCCGCTCAGAGCCGACCACTCGCGGACACGGTGGCTACCCTGCCGAAGACGTTAGAGCTGACCAGGACCGGAGCCCAGGATCTGTCGGGTACCCTTGATCGGCTCACGACGACTGCGGAATCGATCCGCCCCGCAATCCAAGAACTCGATCCGCTATTAGAGAAAATCGACCCAACCCTGGCCGAGGCCCGGCCGGTGGTAAGCGATTTGGGCCCGCTGTTGGCGCAGGCTCAGCCAATGGTTGAAGAACTGGTACCCACCGCCCGGACAGGAACTCACATCCTCGACGACGTGCGGGGGCCGGTATTGGACAGAATCAACGGTCCCATCAGCAACACGATCATGTCCGAATGGCACGGAGCGGGGCCCAAATATCCCCAAGGCGGGAACGGGAACAAGTTCTACGAGGAGCTCGGATACATGGCCACTCACTGGAATAACGCCGCCAAGTTCTACGACCAGAACGGCCGCGATGTCCGGATACAGCTCGGCGCAGGCACTTCGACACCGGCAAATACACCTGGCGGACTGGACGCTCTGTTGGTGCAGTTGAGTGAGCTGGGTGGCCCGCCGCCCCCGAACCGGGGCCCGCTTCTGAAGCAGAACCCGCTGACGCAGCATACGCCGGCGCTCCCGAGCGGGCCGTCGCGGTGAGTCCGGCAAAGGCATTAAACATGCGCCGGGCCTGGCATCGGTTACGGACGGTCCCGGGGCTTGGCCGCGACAGCCTGGCGCTCATTGGGCTCGTCGCGGTTGGCGTGGTCGCGACCGTCATCATTCTGTCTCAAATGAACTTTGTCCCGCCGTGGAGCGGTAAGGAATCGTTCAACCTCGAATTTGACGAAGCAGTCGCGGTCAGTCCCGGAAACGGGCAGGAGGTCCGCATTGCGGGTGTCCCAGTAGGCGTAATTACGGGGCTGCATGCCACCGCGCACAACACCTCTATGGTGACCGTAGCGCTCGATCAGGGGCACCCGATTTATGACAACGCCCGGGCCGTATTGCGTCCGATAAATCCGTTGAACGAGATGTATATTGAACTCAATCCAGGTGGCCCCCCAGGGCAATTTCTGCCCGAGGACGGGACGATACCGGCGACCCAGACGTCGCGCCCGATCCAACCGGAGGAGGTACTGAGCCACCTCGATGAGCGCAGCAGGCTTGCGCTCACCGCCCTGTTGGAGGAGTCAGACAGCGCGCTGGCTAACGCGCCGCAGACCTTGCCGGCAGACCTCCGTGCCGGTCGTACCAGTTTGATTGACCTGCGGCCTGTGATGCAACAGCTGGCGGATCGCCGTGAGCACCTCCGCGCGCTGGTCACCGCTCTATCCCAGATAGCGACCGCGGCCGGTGACAACGACCAACGCCTAACCAACCTAGTGAACTCCGCGCAACAGACACTTAATGTCCTCACTCAACGGGACACAGAGCTGCGCCAAACTCTCGGAGAACTGCCCGGTCTATCCGCGGACCTTCGACAGGCAATGAGCAGCACGTCCGCACTGACGACGCAGCTGAACCCGACCTTGGACAATCTCAACGTCGCCGCCGATGATCTGCCCGGCGCACTGAAGCGGATTAGTAAGACCACCCAGCATGTCCGTGACACTATCGCGGCTGCTGCTCCTGTGGTGGCGAAAGCGAGACCTGTAGTCGACGATTTGCGGCCAATCGTCACCGACGTGCACGGCGCGTTCGACGAACTTGCACCAGTGACCCGCTGGGCGGACTACGCAACAGCGCAGATCGCACCCTGGATGTACGACCTGGGTGGGTTCATTTTTAACACGAGTTCAATATTCAGCGTGTCCGACACTCATGGTGGCGTGGCCAGGGCGCAACTAACCCTTAACGTCGCAAACCCCACCAGCATCGAAACTCCGCAGGACACAACGACTAATACCTTCCGGGACGGCGAGGATCCGCTCGGCCCGTACCCGAAACCTGGCGAAGGAGGCCCGCGATGAAACTCTCCGCAGCGCAGCGCCCCCATTTTCGACTTGCCGCTGTATTGGCTTTTGTGCTTGCCTGCGTGGTGTTCTTCGCCTACCTGTGGCAACAAGGTGGCGGGTTCGTCCCAGGATTCAGTAATACGCGCAACTACCATGTCACCGTCGAGCTGGCAAATATCCGAAACCTCGCAACATTCTCCGATATCGAGGAGGCCGGCGTTCCGATCGGCGCTGTTGAGAGTATCGATCGCGTCGGCAATCAACTTCGTCTCAAGTTGGGGCTGGATAATGCTGCGGTACCTCTACACAATGGTGTACAGGTGCAGGTCAGTGAGAAATCCCTAGTCGGGCAGTCCTACCTGAAGATCATTGACGGAGACGGCCCTCGGCTGGCCAGCGGCACAGCTCTACCGACCACTGCGGTGATACCGCCCGTCGATCTGCGCGATATACTCGCGAGCCTCGACGCCCCCACCCGAAACAGTCTCGGCGGCCTAATCCGGTCGCTCGGCGCAAGCACCGACGGACGCGCACAAGACATTTCAGCACTTATGTCCGGACTGACGAATCTCGGCAACAACGGTAACACCGCCACGAAGGCGATCGCCGCCCAATCAGCAGACCTTAAGCAATTGGTCAGCGAACTGGAGACGTTGTTCAGCACTCTGGACACCGGCGACGGTCAGATCGTTCAACTAGTCGACCAGGCGAACCGGATCACGGCCGCCACGGCCGGGCAACGAGGCGCGATCGAGGGAACCGTCCGACGACTGCCCGGAGTGCTTGCGAGCGCCTCCACCGCAACAGGCCATCTCACGGACCTCTCCCGCGCGCTAAGCCCTGTGGCCGCGGACCTTCACAGAGCCGCTCCCGACCTCAACGCCGCCCTGCTGGAATTACCGGGAACAACCCGTGACATTAGGGGACTGCTCTCTCCGCTCGACGGCGCGTTGAGCCGCGTTCCAGACACCCTGAACCGAGTCCCACCCATGGGCGAGCAAGTCAGGGCCCTGATCCCCCCGGCGACGAGCCTCCTCCGAGACCTCAACCCAGCGTTGCGCTACCTGAAGCCTTACGGCAAGGACCTGTCACAGTTCTTCCCGAACTTTGGCGCGGCGCTCCATCAACGCGGTGACCGAGGAGAAAACTTCCTCGCTGCGCAGCCTATCCAGAACCCATACTCCCTCGTACCCAACCCCCTTTACATCGGACCGGGGCTCCTGGCCGGCTACAACCCCTATCCCGAACCCGGCGGACTAGCCGACCCCAAGCCACTCGACAGGGACTTCCCGCGCCTAGGTCCCGATCAGTGACAGCGTGGCGCCAATTAGGCGGAGCGGCGAAGGCGATCAGGCAAGCTGCGCGGCGATTGCTCCGATATCGGCCAACTCGAGGCCAGGTTCTCGGGACAGTGCTGTTCCTCGGGCTGGCCGCAGGCGTCGGCGGAGGGCTCCTGCAGTTGCGCGTAGATACCGACACTGATTCCTTTCTTCCCACAGGCGATCCAACTCTCGCTGCGCTAGACCAAGAATCGCGCAACTTCGGAGGTGATCCCCTGGTCGTGCTGCTGCAGTCACAGCAACCACGACAGCTGCTCCTTGACCAGCGGCAGCTGGGCGCGTTGCTCCGGACCGAGGGCTCGTTGGCCGAGCTCCCCGACGTAGCGGCGGTATACGGGCCAGCCACGGTGCTCAACCAAATCGCGATCTCGGCCCAGAACCTCCTCGCCGAAATTGCCGGCCGCCGCGACGGACTCCGGATTCAGGCCGCGCAACAGGCCCGCGCGTCGGGCAAATCTGAGCCAGAGGTCCGCCGAATGGTCGAGCAAGCCGTGCACGATTTCGACCTGCGTTATGGCGGCCTGCTGGTGCGGGGCATGCCCGCCGGACTGCCGACCCTCGAGAACCCAGGTTTCGTTCGGACCGTTGCGTTCGACCAGCACACCGGAAACCCGCGCCCACTCTGGCGCTTCGTGCTTCCGGCCCCAGACACCGTAGCGATCCTAGTGCGCCCCAGAGAAGGACTAGACCAGGCAGGTACGCAGCGACTAGTGGACGCAGTACGCCGCGTGACGACAGACGCGGGCCTCGCAACGAACAGGGTCACCATTACGGGGTCCCCCGTCGTCGCCGCCGGGCTTGCGCGGCGGGTGACCTCGGAATTACCCCTGCTCGGATTGCTCGTCGCGATCGCCATCGCTTTGCGGTTCGCGCTTATGCCGGGACCCGGCCGGCGTACTGCTCGGCTATGGCCGCTGGCTGCCGCTCTCCTTGGTGCAGCGGTTGCACTGGCCATGTTCGGGTGGCTTCACCAGCCACTTTCGTTCGGATCAGTTGTCCTGTTGCCTGTGCTGCTCGGCGTCGGGAGCACACTGCCGCTGTACGTCGCTGTGATGCGCAACCAACGGCGAGTGGTGGCGATGGGACTTGCGAGCGCAGGCGGCTTCGTGGCGCTCGCCGTATCACCGCTGCCTTTCGTACGAGAACTCGGAATCGCGCTGGCATTGGGCGTGCTGTGCACCGTAGCCATCGCACTATTGCTACGTCGGGTTGCAACCCGGACTGGGGAAATCCCCCTTGTCGCCATGACAGCGATGAGGACGACCCCCTGGGATGTCGTCATTCCCCGTACGACGTACTCACGCTCCACCCGACGCGCGGTCCTGGTTGCTCTCGCGTTGGTCGCCGGCCTGGGTTGGGCTGTACTGCCGCATCTTGCCGTCGAGGCGAACCCGCTTGCCCTCGCCCGGGGACTGCCCGAACTTGACGAAGCGCTGGCGGCGGAGCAGATACTGGGCTCCTCAGGCGAGATTAGCGTTCAGCTACGGGGTCCCGACGTTGCTAGCCCGGAGGCGCTGGACTGGGCTCGCCGGGCCGAAGCGGCTGTGACCGCCGGGTATGGCGACAGGGCCCGGCCGGTGTTGAGTCTACCTACCTTGCTTTCCTTTCTCGGCGACGCTCCTACCGCAGAGCAAATAGACGCGGCATTGGATCTGTTCCCCTCTTACCTAAGCTCTGCGGTAGTTACGCCGGACCGCAGATCCGCACTGCTAATTTTCGGGCTCAAGCTGGCCGACCTGGATTCGCAAACCCAGTTGCTGCAGCAAGTCCGAGATGCATTGCCAGTCCCGCCTCCGGGATATTCCGCTGATCTTGTTGGCCTGCCCGTCGCGGCAGATCGAGCATACGAACTCATCTCCGGGCACCGTTATCTGGCCAACCTCGCGGGCATCGCAATCGCGGGAATAGTGTTGGCAGCCGGGCTGCGTCGCCGAACGGATGCTCTCCGGGCTGTCGGGGCGGCCCTGCTAGCAACTGGGTGGGGGCTGGCCATTATTTGGGCAACTAGCGGATCGTTGAGCCCGCTCACCGTCGCATTTGGATCCCTCGTCACCGTGACCGGTTGTGAATTCCTAGTACTACTTGCTGAGGCCAGCCGTAGCGGTGAACTATGGCTCCATCGCAGCGTAGCGTTCGCCTGTCTAACCTCGGCGATCGGATATGCCGCGCTCTCGGCGTCCCGCTTGTGGCTCGTCCGGGAATTCGGCCTGGTACTTACAGCCGCTCTGCTGCTGTCCTACCTCGCGGCGAAGGCAGTGATCTGGCTGTTTCCGCCCACGAAACCTCATATGAAGAGTGCGAGTAACCCTGAGAGGGTGCGGCTACTGAGCGGAACGGAGGTAACCGTGTGAGAAGTGTCCGCATGCTCCGCACAGCCACGGGTAAGGCCATGGGTTGGCTGCGCCGGCAGCCGTTAGCGGTACCGCAGACAGGAAAGTCGCGCTGCGTCAGTGCACTAGCCTTAGCGGTGCTTACCGCAGGTGCGGGAGCCCACATCGCAGTCGCCGCCCACGCCGCGCTCCCCGCCGACGCTGCCTTCCGTATCGCCGGCGTCGTGACCACCCAGCAGCAGCTAGCCAGCCGCGTACAACTCCTCAAGGCGCTCTACGGGGTTCAGCCACCCAAAGACCCAGCCGGGGCAGATCGATTCACTCGAGACACCGCGAAAGCTGTTGCAGTCAGCGACGTCATTGAACGAAAGACGAGGGAGGCCGGCATCGTAATTCCCGAGAAGGCCGCGCAGGATCAACTGGACCGCCTAGTCGCTCAGGCATACCCGGGAGGGCGAAACGACTTCATAGCGCGGGTCGGGCAGGTCGGGCTGTCGGAGCCCAACATACTTGGCGAGATCAAACGACAGATCGCGAACTCTCGGCTTTTCGAGGAAGTTACCCACGCCGTTCCCGAAGCGACTGAACCCGACATTCAGCGGGCCTACGATGCCCGGCGCAACGAAATGGTTGACCCAGAGAAGCGTCACCTGCGCAATATTGTGGTCGGCTCCGAGGTTGAGGCCCTCCAGATACTAGCAAGACTGAATGCCCACGAGGACTTTGCGACAGTCGCCCGCACCGCCTCACTAGACGGAAGCACCAAAGACAAGGGTGGCGACATCGGAACCCTGACCCGCGCCGAACTGGATCCCCGATATGCGGACGCGGCCTTCGGAGCTGGCCTGAACTCCCACTTCGGCCCGGTCCAGACCCAGAACGGTTGGAACATTGGCCAGGTTTTCGAAATTTCACCCGCTGTACCACTGTCCCTCGATCAGGTGCGGAATCCGTTGAGACAGAAGCTGAACGAAGAACGCAAGCTCGAAAGATGGGACACGTGGCTCGGACAACAGATACGAGCGGCCAAAATCGAATACGCGCCACAGTACCGGCCCGTAAACCCGGACGAAGCACCGGCCGGCTCGCCGTGATGGATCCGGAAGCCTCAGGCCTTATGACGAATTCATCGCAGTCGATGTGCGGCCCACGGCTGGTCGGACGGGGAGCCCGGGCGTTTTGGTATTTGATTTCAGCGTGGCCTCCGCCATCTCCGCTCGTAGCCTGTTCTAGGACTAGCGGGTGCGCCCAACCATCCGACGTGTCTCTCACAGCCTCCACCAAGCTCCCGATTTCTCCGTGCGGCCGCGCCCAGTCCGATCGCCTAAACTTCCAAGAGCCACCGAGCGGCCTGCACGTGGGCGTCCCCCGCGCGGGATGCCCTCCGGATTTGCGCCGCGCCAGTGTGCAACTGCTGTCGCGTAATGGTTGACCAGGCGACTGTTGCGGTCAAATTTGTTCTGAGCGGATCGAGTTCAGTTATAGCGTCGAGCGTCCGCTGGTGGAGAGTCGGAAAAGGGGAGCGGAAATGACAATTGGGTTTAGTGGTGTCGATAAGATTGACGAGTTGATCGATACGGATCGAGGTTTGGTTAGCCGGCACGTGTTCTCTGATCCGGCGATATATGAGATGGAGTTGCAGCGGATTTTCGCGCGGTGTTGGCAGTTCGTGGGGCACGAGTCGCAGATTCCGCGGGCCGGGGACTTCGTTGGTGCATATTTGGGTGAGGATCCGGTAGTGGTGGTCCGTCAGGATGATGGGTCTATTGCCGCGTTCCTGAACGTGTGTCGGCATCGTGGGATGCGGATCTGCAAGCTC
>DATAZN010000648.1:0-3338 GCA_036272035.1 Mycobacterium sp.
GCGCCAGCACCGCATGCTGGTCGGCCAGCCCTTGGCCGAGCGCTGCGGCGAAGGACTCGCGTGTGGTGCGGGTGGCCTTCGGGGTGGTGACCAACGTCGCGGTCGCGGCCATCTCCGGGTTGCGGGTGAAGGCCCCGACGGTCGCGGTGCCGATCACCTGAACCCACGCGCTGCGCCGTGCGTGCTGCTCGACCGGCCCTTCCGGCGGGGGCACCGGACGGGACGGCGGGTGGACCTCCGGGTGCTCGGCGTGGCGGGCCAGCGCCGGTTCGTGACGACGCCACGCTTGGGCCTCGGCCTGGTATTCGGCGGTTTTCAACGTCTCCATCGCGAGATCGACGGCCAGCGACGCCGGCGATAGTTCGAGGACGTGCGCGGTGACCATCGCGACCGACAGCACCGCGTCCGTCGCCGAGTGCCCGATGCGGTCCTCGAGCAGGCGGCGCAGTCGTGGCTGGTAGTCGACGGCCACCACCATCGCCTCGGCACCGCTGAACAGGCGCGGCCAGCGCAGCACCCGCCCCGCGACCGCGGCGCTCACACCGACGGCGGTGGCGCCGACCCCTAATGCGTTGGTGGCCAGCAGTAGACCGTCGCCCGGCAGTGGCTTCGGACGGGTCTCGCTACGCCGTCGATCGACACTACCGCTTGCACGCCAACGCTTTTCGGCCTCGTCGACATCGCGGCACAAGTCACGCAGCGAGATCTGGTCGTGGTTGAGCGTGACCACGACCCGCGACAGTGGCCGGTTCACGCTGACCGATGTGACACCGGAGCGCGCGCGGACGGTGTCGACCACCAAGCGCCCGAGTTCGCCGCCGTCCGGGCCGTCGAGGCCGCGGACCTCCACCCATGCGCGTCCCTTACCGCGCCAGCTATGCCTGGTCAGCGTCGGTGCGGGCAGCCCTTCCGAGAGTGCCTTGACGCCTTCGCGAACCGGGATCACGGCCATCGACATACCCGTCGAAGCCACCGTGCCCAATGATCCTGCGGCGCTTGCCGCGGTTTGTACGCCGGCGCCAACGAGCGCAGACGTCACCTGCAAGCCCAGCGTTACCGCGCGCAGCGGGAAGGATGCTCGCACCAATCCGAAGCTACCTACTCCCAGGAATCAACGGCGGGTACGTGACTGGGTTCCGCTGGATCGCCGCGCCGGAGCCCGCTTGGCGGGCGTCTTGCGCGGCCGAGCGGAACTGGTCGACTTGGCAGGAGTCGCCTTCACCGACGTGACCGACGCGATGTGCGGGCTGTCGTTGTGCGAGTCGTTCAGCCGGCGCAGCAACAGCGCACCGCCGCCGACAGCCAGCAACAGCGGCCACTCCACGAGCCCGGCGACACCGATTGCTCCCAATGTCAATGCGGCCGCAGGCGTCGAGTGGCTGCCCTTGTCGATGCCTTTCTGCACGCCCGCCGCGGCACCCGTCACGGCGCCGACGAAGCCGTTGACCGCGGCACCACCCACTGCGCCCGCGGCCGCGGTGGTTGCTGAGGCAGCGCGGCTGACCGTTCGGCTTACATTGTGTACGGCGCCGTCAACGACACCCATGATCACTCCCTGATAGTCGGTTCTTGAGGCCGTGAATCGAATACCCGCTGCAGGCCACATTGGCGGCGGTCGTTTACGCGCACAGTCGCAGGGTTCATCGAACCGTCACGATAGTGCGCAGCATCGGGCAATCCTATGACCTTGATTGGCAAATGAACAGGAGATGAATACCCGCAACGCAGCTTTTACACGCGTCAATCTCCACGCAAATCCACCACTACCGGGGCGTGATCGCTGGGTGCCTTGCCTTTCCGCTCCTCACGAACGATCTGCGCGTCGGCAACCCGGCCGGCGAACGCGGGCGAGCCGAGGATGAAGTCGATGCGCATCCCCTGTTTCTTCGGGAATCGCAACTGGGTGTAGTCCCAATACGTGTAGACACCCGGGCCGGGGGTGAAAGGCCTTACCACGTCTGAAAATTGGGCGTCGACGATCGCGTCGAACGCTGTGCGCTCCGGTTCGGAGACGTGAGTCGCGCCCTGGAAGAATTCGATGCTCCAGATGTCCTCGTCGGTGGGAGCGATATTCCAGTCACCGACCAATGCAATCTGGGCCGATGGGTCGTCGCGTAGCCAGCCGGACGCGGTATCGCGCAGTGCGGCAAGCCAATTCAGCTTGTATGTGTAGTGCGGGTCGTCCAGGGCGCGGCCGTTGGGCACGTACAGACTCCACACCCGCACTCCGGCGCAGGTGGCGGCCAGCGCGCGGGCTTCGGCAGCGGCGGCGACCTCCGGCTTGCTACTCCAGGTGGGTTGGCCGTCGAAGCCCACTTCGACGTTGTCCAGGCCGACACGCGATGCGATCGCCACGCCGTTCCACTGGTTGAAACCGCAATGCGCCGTTTCGTAGCCACGTTCCAGGAATGGCATCGCCGGGAACTGTTGGTCGGAGCACTTGGTTTCCTGCATGGCGAGCACGTCGACCTCGGCGCGCTCCAGCCAATCGAGCACACGATCCAGCCGGGTGCGAATCGAGTTCACGTTCCAGGTGGCTATCCGCAGGAGCGGCGATCGCAAGCGCGGCGAAGCCGGGTGCAGCGGGTCGCCGCCATCAATCATGCCGTCGGGCATGGCGACGACCCTACGTGGTTGGCGTGAAGTAGCGCGCCCGGTGGCGCAGGACGAAGCCCAGCGAGCTGGCCAAGTCGGCGGTCGCGTGATTGTCGTCGTGAATACGGAGGTAACCGCGGGTGGCGCCGCGCGATGCGCCCCAGGCCAACAGTGACTCACTCAGCGCGCGGCCTGCGTCGGAGTTGAGACCTGCCACCCAGACCGTCGACAGGCCCACCCAGCGGGTGCCGTCCGGAGCATCGGTGACCGCTGCGCGCCCTACCGCCGCGTTCGAGTGCGTGCCGAAAACCAGCTCGCCGTCGACGACCGCCGTCAACACATCGACCGGAATCTCGCACTGGCAGAGCCGAAACCACGCGTCTTCGGGGCGGGCCGACAGCCGAACCGACGGATCGGGCTCGTCGGCGTGTAGGTCACGCACCAGCACCCGATTGGCGTGCTCGCCTGCACCGGTTAGCCGCTGGGCGTACCACCCGCTAGCGGGGGACAGGCGATCGGCGATCGCCAGCCGCGGGGTCAGGTCGCGGCTTCGGTACCAGTCGACGATCGCCGGGATCGCTGCTTGACCCGCAGAGTTCGCAACTGGCACAGCGGAATTGGCGCCGTATGTGACGCCGTGTCCGGCGCGCAGCAGCCAGCCGTCCAGCCAGTGCTGCTCGACACCCGGCCAGGCCAGCGCGGCGGCATGCTCGAGCGCGCGGATCTCCGACGCGCGCACCGGG
>DATAZN010000649.1:0-3086 GCA_036272035.1 Mycobacterium sp.
GACGCGCCGTCCGATGGCATCGATCCGCTTACGCGCCAGTGCCTCCAGCGGATGGACGGCCACAATCATCGCGACGCGGCCGCGGGGGTCGAAGACTGGCGCAGCGATCGTCGCCACCGGCTGCTCCTGACGCGCGCTGTCGTCATCGGGCAGGAAGCCGATCGTGGTGAATTCCATCAGGAGCTGATCGGTGATCTGGCGGACGTGGTCGGGCAGTCCGTCACTGGGCAGCGTTCCCATCACGTGGGCGGCCTGAGTCAATGCCGGCGTCGTGCAGTCCACGTCGAACCCACGCTGACGGGTGCGCGCCAGCACCTTTTCGAGGCGACGCGTGAGCACGGCGTTGGTGGCAGCGCTGCGCTCGATCCAGGCCCGCTGCTCTGCTGGGGTATCCCAGGCGGCGAATGCGACGCCGAAGGGCGGGGCGTAACGGATCCGTTCGCCGGGCGCGCCGCTGGACCGCCGACCGGCGTTCTCAAACGCAGTGATCACCAGCGAATCGCCGACTCGTTCGACAACCGATGTGGCATAACCGAATTCCCCGGCAAGGCTCAGCGCGGTGATTCGCGCGCTGTGTGCCAGTGGCCGGGCGGTTTCGACCCGCGCCGCCACCACTGCCAGCGCCGGCCCCAACGAGAACGTCTTGTCGATCGGATCGCGATTGATCCAGCCGCGATCAGACAATGTGGTCAGGATCGCATGCGCGGTCGCTTGGGTCAGCCCGAGTTCACGCACCACATCGGAGAACCGGAGCCGGTCTTCGGTGGGCGCGGCGAGCAGCTCGATCACATCGAGCACGCGCGTGGTCGGTGGCGACGACGGAATGACTTGACTTCCTTTCGCGGCGCTTCGTAGTCTGACTTCAGATTATCGAGATACTATCTCGAATAGTCGAGAACTGCCAAGCCTGAAGGAGTGCGCGGATGCGTGCGGTGGTGTTGCGCGACGGTCGGCTCGACGTCCGAGAGGTCGCCGACCCGGTGCCCGGATCCGGGGAGGTGTTGCTGCGCACGTTGAGCACCGCGATCTGCGCGTCGGACGTGCATTTCATGGATCACCCGGAGATGGGGATCAACGATCCGACCGGCCGCTCGCTCTATGACGCCGACCGCGACATCGTGCTCGGCCACGAATTCGTCGGCGAGGTCATCGGGTATGGGCCGGACTGCACCGAACAGTTTCCGGTCGGCACCCGCGTCACCTCCATTCCCATTCGGGTGGTCAACGGCGGCGCGGACGGCGTGCGGATCATCGGTCAACACCCGGAGGCGCAGGGCAGCTTCGGTGAATTCGTGGTGGTCGCAGAGACATTGGCCAAACCCTTGGACGGCGACGTATCAAGCGACGCCGCGGCCCTGACCGACGCGTTCGCGGTCGGTGAGTTCTATGTGCGCTCCGCGCGGATGGAAGTCGGCGAGATACCGCTCGTCATCGGCGCCGGCGCCATCGGGTTGTCGGCCGTCGCCGCGTTAGCCGGCCGGGGTATCGAGCCGATCATCGTCTCGGACTACAACTCCGAGCGCCGCGAACTCGCGTGCACAAGCTTCGGAGCGCACATCGCCATCGACCCTGCCGAACGGTCGCCCTTCGACGTGTGGCGCAAGCTGCGCGTCGAACGTGCAATGTGGGGCCCGATGGTCGTCTTCGAATGCGTGGGCGCGGCAGGGCTGATCCAGAAGATCGTGGACTCCGCTGATATGGGAACCCGGATCTATTGCGCCGGTGGCTGGTACAGCGGCGACTCGCTGAGCATCACCGACGCGACCCGTCAGGGTGTCACCATCCAATTCGGCGGCGGCCCGCACCCGCAGGACTGGTACGGCACGCTCGACGCGATCGCCGCCGGTCATCTGGATCCGCTGCCCAGTGTCGGAGCGGTCGTCGGTCTTGATGAGGTGCCCGATGCCCTGGACTCGGCCCGAAAGTCGACCGGCCCAGCGCGAATCATCGTCCACCCGAACGGAGATGTGAAGTGAGCGAGCCAAATGACCGTCAGGACCGGGACGAAATAGCCGACGTCTTGGTGCGTTATGCGACCGGGATCGATCGCCGGGACTGGCCTTTGTTCCGCACGGTCTTCACCGACGATTGCGAGCTGGACTACGGCGAGGTCGGTTCCTGGAAGGGCGTCGACGCGATCACGGAGTTCATGCAGCTGGCGCATTCGATGGCCGGCCACACCATGCACCGGTTGACCAACCAGGTGATCGCGGTCGACGGTGACAAAGCCCAGTCGCGAACCTACGTCGACGCACTGATCATGGTGGGCGAGACCAACTCCGGTGTCAATGCCGCCGGCTTCTACGACGACGAGCTGGTCCGTGGCGACGACGGCTGGCGGGTGGCCCGTCGCCGATTCATCCAGGTGCGGGTGGCCCCGGTGGGGGATCCGGCATGACATTCGCATCCAAGTACGGTCCGTGGGCGCTGGTGGCCGGCGCATCCGACGGTGTGGGCGCCGCGTTCGCCGAGGGGATTGCTGAGCGCGGAGTCAACGTCGTGTTGGTGGCGCGGCGCCAGGCTGTGCTCGACGAGGTGGCCGCCGGGATCGCCGATCGCACTGGCGCCCAAACCCGCACGCTGGCAATCGATCTCGCCGAGCGCGACGCGGCGTCGCGAGTGGCGAAAGCGACCACCGATCTGGACATCGGCTTTGTGGTGTACTGCGCCGGAGCCGACCCGAACTTTGAGCCGTTTCTGGCCAACTCGATCGAGACCGCCGAAGCGCTGGTGCAGCGCAATTGCATCGTGCCGATGCAGTTGTGCCATCACTTCGCCCAGCCGATGGTGCAGCGCGGCAGCGGCGGCATCGTGTTGTTCGGCTCGGGCGCCGGGCTCGCCGGCGGACCGAACATGGTGGCCTACGGTGCCACCAAGGCGTTCGACATGGTGTTCACCGAAGCACTGTGGAGCGAGCTACACGACAAAGGGGTCGACGTGCTCGGCCTGATCCTCGGCAAGACCAACACACCGGCGCTGCGGCGACTCGAACACAGTCGCGGACACCTGAGCTCTGAGGACACGGCACCGCCGGATGCCGATAGCGTCGACCAGGTGATCGCCGAGGCGTTCGAAAACCTCAGCAA
>DATAZN010000650.1:0-2578 GCA_036272035.1 Mycobacterium sp.
ATTTCCCTTGCTGTGTTTTCCAGCCACGATGAAGCCTTCCGCCCCTAAATATCCCGCCCGATTCCCACCCGAAACACCTGAGTGCCGTTCTCAGTCGCGCCTAAGGTAGCTCTTAAGGTCGCCGCTGTGTGGGAAATCACCAGTTAATCGAAAACTTTTTTTAAAGTTGTCGGCGCTGAGATCGAGCAGCTAATCAGTCGACATCCGATAGCGGCAAACAGGCTGGAGTGGACCGCTTTTCGAGCGCAGTCGGCAAACTATCGCGCAAACCTGCCGACCTGGACCTCATGGACAGGCTGCGACCAGCAACCGTTTTATTAGACACATGTATATCTTAGAAAATCCGAGACGCGCCACGTTGGATAGTGGTCCCCTGAGGACTCACGCACGTACACCGATCGACCCGACCGCGCGGGAATATATTGGCGACAACTGCCACCAGGACAGGTTGACCCGAATTGAGTAAAAACATCGAGCCCTCGGGGCTTACCGGTGAGGCACGCGAGCGCGTCTCTGCGGAGTTGGCCCGGCTGCAAGAGCGCCGGGATCGGCTGGAGGCCGAAGTCCGCAACGACCGCGGTGCCGTCAGCGATCACGCCGATGCCGCCGACGCCATCCAGCGGGCCGACGAATTGGTCGGCCTCGACGAGCGGGTCGCCGAACTCGACCGGTTGCTGCACGCCGGTCCGGCGCCAACAAACGGTGATGAGCTGCCGTTCGGCACCGTCGTCAGACTGAAGTTCTCCGACGGCGACGTGGTGACGATGCAAGTGATCTCGGTGATCGAAGAAGCCTCTATCGACAGTGAAGCCGAGGCGTTGACAGCGAGCAGCCCACTCGGCCAGGCGCTCGTCGGCCGGAAAGCCGGCGACAAAATCACCTACACCACGCCGCAGGGCGAGCAACAGGTCAAGTTGTTGGACGTGAAGTATCCGTCGTAAGCGCCCGTAGACTTTTCGCCGATGGCCGAGATCGCGGCGAATGCACAGCTGCCGCTGAAAACACAGGCGTGGCGATTCATCGTCACCGGCGGACTGTCGGCGATCGTCGACTTCGGTCTGTATGTGCTGTTGCTGCGACTGGGTCTGCAGGTCAATGTCGCCAAATCGCTCAGCTTCATCGCGGGCACGACGACCGCCTATTTAATCAACCGGCGGTGGACGTTCCAGGCGCCGCCCAGCAAGGCCCGCTTCGTCGCCGTGTGCGTCCTCTACGCGCTCACCTACTGCGTGCAGGTCGGCATCAACTACGTCTTCTACCTGCAGTTCGCTAACGAGCCGTGGCGAGTGCCGGCCGCTTTCGTGATCGCGCAGGGCACGGCCACGGTGATCAACTTCATCGTGCAGCGGTCGGTGATCTTCCGGCTGCGCTGAACAGTGACTGTGTCGAAAGTCCGCCTCCTCCTCGGGACGCGCGCGTCCCGCATCGTCGACGGACGCGGCGGGTACCCTCTTTGACGATGTTGAGCAGTGACATTCCGACCACCAGAACCCGGCTGACGGGCTTCGGCCGCACCGCGCCGTCGGTAGCGGAGGTGCTATCCACGCCGGACCCCCAGCTGATCGCCAAGGCGGTCGGCCAGGTCGCCGACGCCGGTGGCCGGGGCGTGATCGCCCGCGGACTGGGCCGGTCCTACGGCGACAACGCCCAGAACGGCGGCGGCCTGGTCATCGACATGACGCCGCTGAACAAGATCCATTCGATCGATTCCGCCAGCGGCCAGGCCGATGTCGACTCCGGTGTGAGCCTCGATCAGCTGATGAAGGCGGCGCTACCGTTCGGGCTGTGGGTGCCGGTGCTGCCGGGCACCCGGCAGGTCACCGTCGGCGGCGCGATCGCCTGCGACATCCACGGTAAGAACCACCACAGCGCGGGCAGCTTCGGCAACCACGTCACCTCGATGGAGCTCTTGACCGCCGACGGGCAGATCCGCCACCTCACCGCGGACGGCGACGAATCCGAGCTGTTCTGGGCCACCGTCGGCGGCAACGGGCTGACCGGCATCGTGCTGCGGGCCACCATTGCGATGACGCCGACCGAGACGGCGTACTTCATCGCCGACGGGGTGGCCACTCATGATCTGGACGAAACGGTCGCGGTGCACTTGGACGGCACCGAGGACAACTACACCTACTCCAGCGCCTGGTTCGACTCGATCAGCTCGCCGCCCAAGCTGGGCCGTGCGGCGATCAGCCGCGGCAGCCTGGCCAGGGTAGACCAGCTACCACCCAAGCTCGCCAAGAATCCGCTGCAGTTCACTGCCCCACAGCTGCCCGCGGTGCCCAACATCTTCCCGGTTGGCATGGTGACCAAGCTGACGGGCAGCATGATCGGCGAGGCCTTCTACCGGATGAGCGGGAACTACCAAAACAAGATCGTCAACTTGACCCAGTTCTACCACATGCTCGATCTGACCACCGGATGGCAATACGCTTATGGCCCTGCGGGTTTCGCCCAGCACCAATTCTTGGTGCCGCCGAATGCCATGGACGAGTTCAAAGGCATCATCCGTTGGATTCAGACCCAGGGCCACTACTCCTTCCTCAACGTCTTCAAGCTCTTCGGCCCGGGTAACCGT
>DATAZN010000651.1:0-4125 GCA_036272035.1 Mycobacterium sp.
CATGCGGATCTCCGAAGTCAGCGAGCACGGCTTGGGCGGCCGCCGAAACCTGATCGGGGTCACTGACGTCGCACGCGTACGCCCGGGCCGTGCCGCCGCTCTCCCGGATCTCGATACACGTCCGTTCGGCACCCGCTTCGTCGACGTCGAGGCACGCCAGCCGGGCGCCCTCCGCCGCCAATCGAAGGGCCGCCGCGCGCCCGATGCCTGACGCCGCTCCCGTCACGACGGCTGTTTTCTGCTCGAAACGCCGCATCCTGCTCTCCCTACGGACTGCCGTTCAACCGAACGTGCGATAACGATCTGGTCGCGGCGTTGCACCCTGTAGTGCCACCTTCAGTCGTATGTTGTATAAACCTCGAGGGGCTGTGACGAGGGTCACGTCGCACCGGGTCCAAGTCTGCCCTGCTACCGACCAGCAGCGTCGCCATCGTTCCCAGGGAGAGTCCGTTGCCAAGTCTCAAACGCCAGCGTTCACGAGGAGTCACACTCACCGTCGCCGTCGTGGTAGGCGGTCTGGTGGCCGTCGGATGTGGCCGATCCAGCTCATCCACACCAAGCGGTACCACCTCGAGCGCGCCGGCGTCGGCCTCCGCCTCCGCCTCAGCGAACGCCATCGGCAAGGGCGACTTCGGCTCCGAGAAGAAGGTCTGCGCGCCAGGCCCAGCCACCGGGGCTTCGGGTCGCGGCATCGTCGGCAAGACCATCCACCTGGGTGTCCTGGCCGATCCAGGTGCGGCTGCAGCGCCTGGTCTCGAGCAGGAGTTCTTCGACACCGCTGACGGCTTCACCAAGTGGTGCAACGCGGCCGGCGGCATCAACGGCTACCAGCTGGTGGTGGACAAGCTCGACGCGAAGCTCTTCAACGGTGGGCAGCAAGTCATCCAGGCCTGCCAGCGGGACTTTATGCTCGTCGGTGGCGGCAATGCCCTCGATGCCACAGACGTGAAGCCGCGGCTGGCCTGCAAGCTGGGACAGATTCCGGCATATACGGTCTCGCCGGAAGCCAGCTCAGCCGGCTTGCAGGTCTCACCGTCTGCCAGCTTCCCGACCAAGTACCCGGTCGGCTCGCTGCGCCTGCTGGCTCTTGCTTTCCCCGACACCCAGCAGGCGCTCGGGATTGCCGGTAGCAACCTCGCGTCGCTGACCCCGCAGGGGCTGCGCGCCCAGCAGGCCTACCAGGAGCTGGGCTACAAGGTCACGACGGTGCAGCCGCGGCCCGCGCTCGTCGACAACTACCGGCCGTGGATCGAGCAGATGAAGCAGACCGGCGCCAAGGCGGACTTCGAGATCACCGCCCAGGACCCGACGCCGATCTTCAACGCCATGAACGACACCGGCTTCAAGCCCGAGTGGACGCTCTTTTCCCAGACCTTCTACTCCTCGAAGTCGATCGCGGCGGCGAAGTCGGTAGCAGTCCTGCCCAACAGCTACGTCGCCTTTTCCAACCTGCCGTGGGAGCTGGCAGACCAGTTCCCGGTCGTCGCTCAGGCCAAGCAGATCATGAAGGTCGCGGTCCCGAGTTCCAACCTGAACGCGTTCACTGACGGCGCCTTCAACGCCTGGGTGCTCTGGGCCCAGTCCGCCACCGCGTGCGGAAGCACGCTGACCCAGGACTGCATCCTGCAGAAAGCGTCCCAGCACCCGGAGTGGACCGCCGGCGGTCTGTACCCGCCGGTCAACACCGACCCGTCGGTACAGACCCCCACGAACTGCATCGTCATCATGAGGTTGACGAAGGACGGGTTCGTCTTCGACAAGAAGGTCACCCAGCCCAACACCCTCGGCGTCTACAACTGCGGCGCCGACAACATCGTCACCGTGAAGAGCTTCCAGACGAGCTGACGGTCGATCGTCGGACAGGCCCGGTAACTCGCAGAAGCTGGCGAGGAACCGGGCCTGTTTCGCTGTGCTGGCTCGCGCTATCCGTGTGCGGGAACCGGACTCGAAAGCTGGCTTTGATGATCCTGCAACCTCGCCTGATGTACCGGCCGTGACGGCATGATGAGCGTGGTGATCACCGCGCCGACTCCGAAGAGGATGGCGGCGATGGTGAAGGCACTCGTGTAGCCGTGCGTCGCGGCCACCGCGGCGAGATGATCCGCCCCGCGATGATGCTGCGCGTAGCTCGCGGTGGCACTCGCCGCGACAGTGGAGAGCACGGCCGTGCCGACGGAACCACCCACCTGCTGCATGGTGTTCACCAGCGCCGAGGCAATCCCGGCATCATTCGGCGCGACGCGACTGGTGGCGGTGTTGATCGCCGGAGCGACGATCATGCCGAAGCCGAGGCCCATCACGATCAGCGCCGGCAAGATCCCGCCGGCATACGTGCTCGATGCACTCAGTTGGGCGAGGTAAATCATTGCTGCGCAACCGAAACTCATCCCCGTCGCGATCAGGACCCGAGGACCGAACCGCGGCAGCAGGACGATCGTCGACGTGTTGGACGCAAGCAGGATGCCGCCCATCATCGGCAGGAACGCCAGCCCGGAACTGACCGGGCTGAAACCCTTCACGATCTGCAGGTAGTAGCTGACGAACAGGAATACCCCGAAAATGGCGATGCCGGCGATTCCGACCGCGGCGTAGGCACCACCGCGGGCCGGGTCGGTGATGATCCGAAGCGGCAGTAGCGGCGCGCTGACCCGGGTCTGGGAGTAGACGAAAGCGCTCAGTAGCAGTGCGCCGGCGACGAGCGCGATGATCGTGACGCCACTCGACCAGCTGGCGGTCGCCACGTGGGCGAAGCCGAACACCACGGCGAACAGGCCCGCCGAAGCCAACCCGACACCAACGAAGTCGATCCGAGGCCTGGACGGCGGACGGACGTTGACCATGAGCCGCCATCCTCCGAACCCGGCCACTGCCGCGAACCCGAGATTGACGTAAAGGCACCAGCGCCACGACAGGTACTCGGTGAGAATTCCCCCGAGCACCAGGCCGACCGCACCGCCGCCGCCGGCAACCGAACCGAAGATGCCGAACGCCTTCCCGCGCTCCTTCGGATCGGTGAAAGTGTTGACCAACGTCGACAGCGCCGCCGGTGCGAGGACGGCGCCGAAGGCACCTTGCAGTGCGCGCGCCGCGACGAGCATGCCGAACGACGTGGATGCACCGCCCACGGCGGAGGCGATGGCGAAGCCCGCCATGCCCCCGAGAAAGGCCCATTTGCGACCGAACATGTCACCGATGCGGCCACCGAGGAGCAGCAGGCTGCCGAAGGCGAGCGCGTACGACGTGACGATCCACTGCCGCCCATCGTTGCTGAAACCCAAGGCTTTCTGGGCTGAGGGCAGGGCGATGTTCACGATCGTCGCGTCCAGCACGACCATGAGTTGGGCGACGGAAACGATGACGAGGATGAGCCAGCGATGATCGCGGCCGGCCGCAGCGGGTGGGCTCGTGGGTGTTGCACTGATGGTTGACATGGATTCCTTCTCAGTCGCGATGAGGCTGCGGTGGGGCGGGATGCGCCCGCAGCGGTGTCGAGCTCGACGCGCTCAGTGCGTTGGCGTCAAGAAGTCGGGAGAAGATGCCACCGAGGCATCTAGGAGCCGGACCAGCCGGACCAGCTCCCTGCGGTCCGCGACGCTCAAAGCGCCGAAGATGTGTTCGATGAGTCGCCCGCGTACCTCGAGAGCGGCCGTCAGGGCTTCCTCGCCGGCAGCAGTCAGCTGCACCAGCTTGGCCCGCCGGTCGTTCGGATCATCAAGCCGCTCCGCCAAACCGTCGCGTTCCAGACCATCCACCATGTCGGTGATGGAGCGCGGCGCGAATCCAAAGCACATGGCCAAGGCCTGCTGCCGCATCGCACCCTGGCGGAGTTGCTCCAACAGCTTGGTGCGGGCCAGAGACAACCCTGCTGCCTGCATGGCGTCATCGACGACGCGCTTGAGCTGCAGATGCGAGGTCACATAGAGGTCAGACACCGCGGCAGGAGACAGTTCACGCCGAGGATCGAGAGCGACATCATCATGAGGCACCTCACCATGATGCGCCGCTCGAACTTGATTGGCAAATCGATGTCAGGGTGAAGCGGCTCCCCTGGCGTCAACCGGCGAGCAAGGACCGGTAGTCGCTACGGGGCACGTCGGCAGTGGTCAGGGTGCCGTCAGCACGCGC
>DATAZN010000652.1:0-8744 GCA_036272035.1 Mycobacterium sp.
TGCGATTCCCCAGAGCGTGTCACCCGGCGTGACCGTGTATGTACCCATTTCTTTCTTCTCCTCGTGTCTCGCGACCGCCGCACGACGCGCCGCTGGTAGTTGAATCCCTCGTGATTGACTGGAGCAATCCCGTCAACTTCCCCTTCGTAGCAGCGGACCGCGACCGCATCAAATAGGCCGGTCCACTGAGCGGACCGCACTTCGACTCAGGGCTATGATCTGCGACGAATGTTGGTGAATTGTGTTGATCGGCTGTGTCTTTCTAGCGCAAGACACCAGCACCTCATCGTCGTCAGCGCCAGGACGACAGGTTTAAGAAGACACGACCAGCGACGACGAGCACCGACGCCATCACCCGCCTCAACCGAGCTCGTTTCAGGCCCGCAACCTGGACGGTGGCATGATCCGCGGAGGGCCTGATCGAGGCAGCGGAGGTAACAGGCAACCCGTTGTTGCTCGCGTGGGCGGTCGGTGCCTACGGTTTGGCTTTTTGTGACGCGGATCCCGTCGGGGCGCTTGACGCCCTGGGCGGGGGTCTGGTGATCGCTCAAGACAGCGGCAACCGCACTTACGCGTCAACCCTCGCGCCGTCTCTGGCACGATTTGAGGCCGACCACGGCGAGACCGTGTCCGCGTTCGATCACCTTATGCTGGTGATCCGCAACTTCCACAATGCGGGCGACACCACCGCGATCCGCGCCCCGATGGCCGTCCTCGGCGTTCTTTTCGACCGGCTCGGACGCTACGAATCGGCGGCCGCTATCGCCGGGTTCGCGCTCAGTCCCCTTGCCGCAGTGGCGGTCCCCGAAATCACCACCGCGATCACCCACCTCCGCGAAGTCCTCGGTGAGGCGACCTACGAATCGCTCGCCCGCAAGGGTGAGATGATGACCACCGCCGCTATCGCGACCTACGCATACGACCAAATCGACCAGGCCCGAACAGAATTCGAACACCCGAGTAGTGTTGCGAGTCGCGTCTCCAACGCGTGAGCAGCGCAGCAGTCTCTCAAACATCCACCGGTCTGACGCGAATTCGGGCAGCAAGCCGAGGCGGTCAGATCAGTCCTGTGGCGTCGAAAATCCACGACGTGTCCGCTGTCGCGAGATCCTCCAACCAGGTCGGCGGCGCCTGCGCGGTCATGCTGCCCATGTCCCAATAGTCCTTCCACAGCGTCACTTTGCCGTCAGCGACGCGGTGCACCGAAACGAACCGCTGCAGAGCCGTCTCGCCACTGGACCACCGCCAGGTCTCGGAATGCTCGTACATGACGTCGGAGCCGGCGGACATCAGCACCCCGTCGTGGTTCTCGTAGCCCGCCAGCGGCTCGATCCCGACTTTGAGTCGCTTGACGATGTCGTCGGGTCCGCGAGCCGCCAGGGTCGGCCCGACCGGCATATCGACATAGATGCAATCCGCGGACAGGAACGTTTTGACGGCTGCCCAGTCTCGGTCCGATAAGGCCTGCCACAGTCCGAGCACCGCTTTCTCAACCGACATGGACCAAGGCTTGCAGGCAACCCCGTGCGGGGCAAGGATCAGCGGCTCTTTAGAGTCTGACCAGGCAATCATGTGTGCGGGAGGTGGGGTGCCAACGCTGCGATCGCGACGCAGACGTGTCCGTGAGACCCGTCCGTCGCCGTATTCGCCGTCGTGGGAGCCCCGGGCGGCGCAGTACGGGGCGGGCATTCACCACAACGTCGCGGTGCCGATGAGCGACGGCGTCGAGTTGCGGGTCGACATTCATTACCCCACCGAGCCCGGCACCGACCGGCCCGCCGCCGGGCCGTTCCCGGTACTGATGTCGATGACGCCGTACGGCAAGAAGGCCCCGCCGCCGGCCGCCCAAATCGGCGGCGGCCCCACCCCGTATTTGATCAAGCGGGGCTACATCGAGGTGATGGTCGACGTCCGGGGATGCGGCGTCTCGGGCGGCTCGTTCGAAATGTTTGGCGCACGGCAGGCGCAGGACGGGGTTGAGCTCGTCGACTGGGCATCCAAGCTGCCCAACGCCAACGGGCGGGTCGGCATGTTCGGGGTGTCCTACCTGGCGATCAACCAGCTGTTCACCGCCGCCGCTATCGGGCCGGATTCTCCGGTCAAGGCGATCTTCCCGGTCATGTCGGCGCGCGACTTCTACCGCGACGCGGCGGCGATGGGCGGGGCGCCGCACCTTCGCACGGTGCGGGCCTACGGCGGGGTCTACCGGCTGCTCAACGTCGTCAACCCGGCGCTGGAAGTCATCAATCGCGGCAAGCATCCGCGGCCCCGGGCCGGCGGGATTGCCGGTGTGCGCAAGCGCGGGCGCAATCAGCGCAGCTACTTTCGCCCGTTGATCGCCGACGCCGTGGCCGGCGGCGAGACGGCGTTCGACGGGCCGTTCTGGGATGCCATGCGGCCGGGCACGGTGCTGCCGAGCGTGGTCGCCAACAAGGTGGCGGTCTTCCTCGTCGGCGGTTGGCATGACGCCTTCCAGCGCGGCGCTCCGCTGAATTACGCCGCGCTGCAGAACGCGTACGCGGGGCGGCCCGACGAACAGCCGATGCAACCCGGCCAGCCGGTGTCCGAGCAGCTGCGGTTGATGATGGGCCCCTGGTATCACGTCTCCGACTACGGCGGGCTGCATCTTCACGCGCTACAGCTGCGCTGGTTCGACTACTGGCTGAACGACGACTCGGCAGCGGCGATGTCGGGATCTCCGTTCACCTTTCAGGCCATCGGAAGCCCGCGGTGGTTCCATGCCCGCGAATATCCGCTTCCCCCGGCGACACCGACCCGGTTCTATCTCTCCGAGGCCGGCCGCCTGACCGCCGACTGCGCTCCCGAAACCTCAACGGCCACAATCAAATACGTGGGCCGAGGTCCGGTGGCCGGCCGAAGCGTCGAGCAGTGGACGCTCGGGATGACCAGCTTTATCCGCACCCAGCGCGGCGGAAACACCCGCTACGACCAAGACAATCGGCGAGTGCAGCGCGGCGCGCTCACCTACACCACCGAGGCCTTCGCTTCGCCGACGTTGATCGCCGGGCCGATCACGCTGACCGTGCATGCGACCGCGGACACCACGGAGTCGCTGTGGGTCGCCCATATCGACGACGTTGCACCCGACGAGGCATGCCGACCGCTGACCCAGGGCGCGCTGCTGGGCTCGCATCGCGCGCTGGACCCGGACCGCACCTGGTATCTGTCCGACGGCACCGTGCTCAAGCCGCATCACATCAGCACTCGGTCAGCCGTCGAACCTGTGGTTCCCGGCGAATTGACCCGCTACGACATCGAGGTCTTCCCGACCGCCGCGCTGCTGGAGTCAGGTCACCGGCTGCGACTCACTGTGACCACGTTCGACTTTCCGCACCTCGTCCCGACCGTGCCCGCCCGCCGCGCGCTGGCCGGCGGCAGCTATCAGCTGCACCAAGGTGGGCCAACTCCATCTCACTTGCTGATCCCGGTGGCCGACCCGGACAGCTTCGACTGATCCAGTGCGGCAGCGTCATCCGGGCACGAGGACAGATTGTGGCGCATACTCGCCATGATGACTTCGCTACAGCAATACATCGCCGAGGAAATCGCCACCGATCACGTCGACGGATTGCTGACCAGACGTGAAGCGTTCCGGCGCCTGGCGCTGCTCGGGCTCGGCACCGGTGCTGCGGCCTCGTTGATCGCGGCCTGCGACGACAAGCCAAGCCAACCGCTTCACTCACACTCGGGCGAGGGAGTCGAGCCGCCTGGCGCCAACCAGGCACTGCCCACCGAGCCGATCACCTGGCCCGGTCCGCGTGGCGAACTTCAAGGCGCCTGGGCACAGGCCCACAACGCCCGCCGCGGGGTGCTGATCATTCATGAAAACAAGGGGCTCAACGACTGGGTCCGATCGGTGGCCGAACGTTTCGCCGGAGCCGGGTACTCGGCGCTGGCGATCGACCTGCTGTCCGAGGAGGGCGGGACCGGACAGTTCAACGACCCCGCAAAGGCGACCGCCGCACTGGCCGGCGCGGCGCAGGACAGGTTCATCGCCGATCTGGACTCCGGCATCCAGGAGCTGCAGAACCGGGTCCCTGGCGGGAAACTCGCGGTCGTCGGATTCTGCTTCGGCGGCGGCCTGGTGTGGCAGTTACTGGGCTCCCACACAGCACGCTTGTCGGCTGCGGTGCCGTTCTACGGTCCGCTTCCCGACAACCCCGACTTCAGCGGCGACAAGGCCACTGCGGTACTGGCGTTTTACGGCGCCCTGGACAAGCGCGTCACCGATTCGGAGCCGGCGGCCAAGGCCGCGCTCGAGCGCGCCGGGCTGATCCACGAGATCGTTGTCGAACCCGATGCCGACCATGCGTTTTTCAACAACACCGGACCGCGCTACCAGGCCGCCGCCGCCGAGGATGCCTGGCGTCGGGTGCTGGAGTGGTTTGGCCGCTACCTGTCTTAGCGGCATGATGCGTGCGTGACCTCTCCGCCGCCCGTCATCACGCTGAGCCAACTCCTGGATACGCTCGACCTCGAACAGGTCAACGCGGAGTTCTTCGTCGGAAACCAGATCGACGAAATCGAGCATCACATCTCCGGCGGCCACATCGCAGCACAGGCTCTGATGGCAGCCAGTCGCACTGTGCCTGAGCGCTTACCGCACAGCATGCACATGTATTTCCTCCGGCCGGGTGACGCTCGGCATCCGGTGGACTTCGAAGTCACGGCGCTGCATGACGGCGGCACCTTCTCAGCCCGGCGCGTGACTGCCCGCCAGTTCGGCTCGATATTGCTCGAAGGCATCGCGTCGTTCAGTAAGTCCGTTGAAAGCGCTGTCTACCAACAACTTCCACCGGATCTGCCGGATCCTGAATCCGTGCCGACCTTCGCCCAGCAGCACAGCGACCACGCCGATGAACGTGGTGGCTGGTGGGTGCGCGAGCAGCCCATCGACTGGCGATACGTGGACCCCTCGGCCCGGCTGGCATCCGACATGGCCGAGCCCCCGCCTGCACGCATACGAATGTGGTGGCGTCCTAACGGCATTGTCCCGGCCGACCCGGTAGTCGGCGGCTGCCTTGCTGCCTTCGTCGCGGGCCGCACGCTGCTCGAGTCGGCCATGGTCGCGCGCGGCACGACGCCACTGGGACCGGGCTTCTCGGCTCTGATGGATCTGGCGGTGTGGTTCCATCACCCGCCGGACGTGTCGGATTGGCTGCTCTACGAGCAGCATTCACCCAGCGGCATCGGCGGTCGAGGACTGGCACAGGGCACCATGTTCAACCGCACCGGTCAGCTGGTGTGCACCATGACGCTGGAATGTTACTTCGGCGGAAAGTCGAGCGGCTAGCGCGTAGCCATCGACCTCGCCGGACCCAAGGCCACCGGCAGCGTCGACCACCCATGCAGAACCCGGGTGTCCCGGCGGCTGCCTGCGCCCGCAGACCGCACGTCGGGGAAGCGATCGAAAAACGATCGCAATCCCACTTCGCCTTCGGCGCGAGCCAAAGCCGCGCCCAGGCAGAAGTGCCGACCGCCGGAAAACGCCAGATGTTTGCCGGCGTTGTCGCGTTCGATGTCGAACGCGTTCGGGTCGGTGAAAACGGCCGGATCGCGGTTGGCCGCGGCGACGTACACGATGACCAGTTGGCCTTGGTTGACCGGGCGACCAGCTATCTCGGTGTCGTTCAACGCGATCCGGGCGGTCAGTTGGACGGGCGATTCCAGCCGCAGGATCTCTTCGACGGCGTTGGGCCACAGCTCGGGCCGCTGACTGAGCGTGCGCAGATGCTCGGGGTTGTCGAGCAGCATGCGAATCCCGTTGCCCAGCAGGTTGACTGTGGTCTCGAATCCAGCTGCCAAGACCAGCCCGGCGACCGCCCGAAGCTCGTCGTGATCGAGATACGTTTCCGGCGAACCACTTTCGGCCTTGCGGATCAGCTGGGTCATCAAATCGTCACCGGGAGCGCGGCGCAACTTGTCCAGATGGGTGTCCAGCCAAAAGTTGAAGCCGGCGATCCCGCGCTGCACCCGGCGGTATTGCGGCCAGGGCAACCCGAAATCCAGGCTGGGCGCGGCAAGCTCACCGAACTCGAGAATGTGCTGACGATCGTCGTCCGGCACTCCCAGGATGTCGCTGATGATCGCCACCGGAAGCTGGGCGCAGTATCGGTCGACGATATCGACGACGCCCGGCTCACGAGAAAGCCCATCCAGCAACGACTCCGCGGTCTGTTCGACCCCGTCCCGTAGTGCGGAAACCGCACGATGGGTGAACACCGACGACACCGTCTTGCGGTAGCGGGTGTGCTCCGGTGGCTCCACGGCCAGCAGTGACGGCGGACGCAGTGGGTGCAGCAGGTCGTCGCGGAGACGACGCTCGAGCCACCGCAGCGGCGCGGGCAGGTTCGATCCGATCGACAGCACTCGGAAGTCATCGGAACGCAGTAACTCGTGCCCGATCGCATGGTCTGCGGTGATGTAGCCGATCCGGGATCGCACCAGCGGACCTCGGGACCGCACCTCCTCGTAGAAAGGCGCCGGGTTCGCCTTGACGGTCGGGTCGGCGATCAAGCGGGCCTGCAGGTCACCCCGTCGTGCGCCGATCGAGGCGCCGCCGCGGACAAATCCGTGCAGCGCCAGCCAGTGCAACCTCTGCTTGAGTGCGATCTCCACGGGTGAGGCCCTCCACATCGTCGCGCAGTGCTTATCCCAAAGCCTACGGCCCAAAGTGGAAGCCGGCAGTCAGCCCAATTCCCAGTTCATGTTTTTCGCGAACGCGATCGCGTCGTCGCTGGCAGTGCCCAACGTGTAACTCCGCTGGACGTACTCGCGCACCATCGGCAGGAAGTTCATCGGGTTGTAGGCGTCTTCTTCATAACCCCACAAGTCGTCGCCGGCGTATTTCATCACCGACAGATTGGCCGCCTGGTGGATGCTCCCGTCGCCGGGATCGCGCATCTGGTTCTGGAACTCGCAGAAGACCCAGCCGCGGTCGACGTCGATGGAGTGCCATGACGTCGGATAGTTGGGCATCTCGCTGCCGGGAAAGACGTTCATCGTCGAGACGATCCAGTCGCGGATCTGCTCGCGACCGTGCATCGTTCCGTAGGTGTGCTCGACGTAGGTTGCGTCCTCGGTGAATTGGTCGGCGAAGCGTGACCAGTCCCAGCTGGAACCGATCTCTACGACGACTTGCTTGTGGCGCTCGAAAGCCGATTCGATTTCCTCGCGCGACCACTGTCCATTCATGCCTCGGCCACATCCTTGATGCGATGCAATGTCTTGGTCCCGACAAACGGCGACGACGCCATCCGGAATGATTCGGTCACGTCGGTACCGTCGCCCGACGGCGCCAGCCGGTAGTGCCAGTTGTTCACCGCTCGGTCGCCCACGAGCACCGCGAAGCCGAATTCCCGGCCGGGCTCGCATGCGGTGACGCGGCAGACGGTCCAGTACGCCGGGCCGATTTCGTTGCGCTTGACGTGGCCGCGGAATCGCGCGCCCAGCGCGGGCCCGGTCACTCCGTCGAGCCATTTGGCTTCGAAGACTTCGGGGGAGTAGCTGCCGATGTTGCGAACGTCGGCGACCAGGTCCCAGATCTTGTCCGCCGGTGCTGCCATATGAACTGTCGCAGAGCCCTGCATGGGCTGATCCAAGCATGCTCGTGGCCGGCGGGTGCGCGGAAATGCCGATGTCCAACGAGTCCCTGCATTGTGCGCCACACGGATATTCGGAAAACTACACGAAAGCCGGGGGCGAAAATGGTTGCGAACCGAATGCAAGATATTGCGCTGGCGGGTTCGACTTCCGGCGATACGCTGGCCCGATCGTCCGGTTGGGGTCAACCTTGTCCAGACGATGGATCCGCGCTAGCGTTTCGACGTCTTCAATCAAGATTCGGACGGAGTGATTACCATCGACGATTCCTTCCACAGCACAAAGCGGTCCAAGAACGACGGGGGACCGGATGACGGCGAAGCACCGGTCATCGTCAGCTTGGTCGAGGCGGCGATGCAGATGTTCTCCGCTGCGATCGACGCCTTGCCCGACATCAAAGATCCAGAGTTCTCCGGACGCGCGAACGTGATTCTGTCCGGTCTGCGCAAGCTGCAGACGGCGCTCACCAAAGCAGCGTCCCGCGGTAGGGCGACTCCGTCAGTCATCGTGTCCCTCAGCGGAGTTCGGACCCGCTATGACGACCTGATGGCGATGGCATCCGAGGCGCCCGGCGCGACGTTGGGCCAGCAGATCTATGTCGTTCGACGGCGCTCGAAGCTCTCGGCGCAGGAAACCGCGAACGGCGTGGGACTCACACCCGAGCTGCTCGACGCGATCGAGGCCGAGGAGATCCCGACCGACGACGAGGCGGCCAGGATCAAAGAACTCCTCGCGGCTCTGGGGGGCTGACGCCACCACGTGGCTTAGCCCGGTTCGTGGTCAGCCATGACTGACGACCGCGACACGTCGAACACCCGCTCGCCCGCGCCACGGACGGTGATCGCTGCCGTCCTGTTCACTGCCGTGCTCGTCGGTGCAGCCCTCCTGGTGATCAATCGGCTGCACTCGTCGGCGGCTGATGCTGTGGAGCACCCCGGTCCCGCCGCCACCGACGCGCAGACTCAAAGCGAGGTCGTCGAGCAGGCGAAAGACGTCGTCGCGATCGCAGCTCTTCAGCAGCCGACGGCCAGCTACCTCTTCATGTCGTGCAAGGACCACGACAACCCGCCCTATCAGGGAGCGGTCTACCTGGACTTTCAGCTGCCGCCCGACGTCAGCGC
>DATAZN010000653.1:0-27032 GCA_036272035.1 Mycobacterium sp.
GGACAAAGGCCACCTGCTGCGCCGGCTGGCCGGCCAGGTGTTCGCCGATCTCGCCGAAAGCGCCGAACGCTGGTGGAGCGTGGCGTGGCGACACGATCCCGATGACGTACGCGCCGGGATGGCCGCCATCATCGCCAGCTACCGGCTACACCAACCGGTGCTGGTGGCGCTGAATGAGATGGCCGCCTACGACTCGTTGGTCGGTGCGACCTACCGCAATCTGCTGACCGCTATCACGGGTCGATTGACCCGTGTCATCGAAGACGGCCAGGCCGATGGCTCAATCCGCCGCGAGCTGCCGGCACCGACCACGGCAAGCGCGCTCACCTGGATGGTCGAGCGAACCTGTCAACAGAACCTGCCGAGCAACCCGGCCACATACGATGCGGAGCTCGCCGGCACGCTGACCGAAATCATCTGGGGTGCTCTGTATCTGAAGCCTGTGGCAACTTAGACGGCCACCAGGTCGTCGGCGTGCACTGCGGGACGACGCAGCTCGGCGGGTAGCTCCGAGGTCGACCGGCCGATCATGGAGGCCAACTCGGCGGCGTCGTAGGCGACGACCCCGCGAGCCACCAGGGCCTCGTCCGGCCCGGTCAAGTCGACGACGTCGCCGCCGTGAAATCGGCCCGACAGGGCGGTGATTCCCGCTGGCAACAGTGAACGGCGTTGACCCAGAACGGCACTCACCGCACCATCGTCGAGGGTGAGCACACCGGCGGATTCGGCGGCGTATCGCACCCAGAACCGGCGCGCCGACATGCGGTTGGGCCGCGCGGCGAACACCGTGCCCACCGAAGCATCCGCCAGTGCCGCTTCGGCATTGGCGGCGGCGGCCAGCAGCACGGGCACGCCGGCGTCGGCGGCCAGCAGCGCCGCCGACACCTTAGATGCCATCCCGCCGGTGCCCAGGTGGCTGCTCTGCCCCGCGATCACGCCTTTCAGCTCAGCCGGTCCGGAAACCTCTGGGATGAAATGTGTTTCGTCGGACTTGCGCGGGTCGGAGTCGTGGAGGCCGTCGATATCGCTGAGCAGTACCAGCGCGTCGGCGCCGACCAGGTGCGCCACCATGGCCGAGAGCCGGTCGTTGTCACCGAACCGGATTTCGTTGGTGGCCACGGTGTCGTTCTCGTTGACGATCGCCACCGCGTGCAAAGCACGCAACCGGTCCAGCGTGCGCTGGGCGTTGGTGTGCTGCACCCGCATCGAAATGTCATGCGCGGTCAGCAAGACCTGACCGACGCTGCGCTGGTAACGGGCGAATGCGCTACTCCACGCGTTGACCAGCGCCACCTGACCGACACTTGCCGCGGCCTGCTTGGTGGCCAAGTCGGTGGGGCGTTTAGTCAGCCCCAGTGGCTCGATGCCGGCGGCAATGGCTCCTGAGGACACGATGATGACGTCGGAGCCCGCTTTCATGCGTGCCTCGATGGCATCGACCAGCCCGGCGAGCCGGCCGGCGTCGAACATGCCGGTCGGAGTCGTCAGCGCGGTGGTGCCGACCTTGACGACGACGCTTCGTGCCGTCCGAACAGCCTCGCGCGCAGCGCTATTCATGCGCCGCTATTCATCAGAGTCGCCGTGTTCGCGGCGTTGCCGTCGGGCCGCTTTGCGCTCGTCGGCGCCGACGCGATCGTTGCCTTCCAGGCGCGCGTCGGTACCTCGCCTCGTCATAACGGTGTCGATACCGGAGGGCGTCTGCGGCTCCCAGTCGAAGGTGACATCACCGATGGTGACCGCGCAGCCCGGCCGTGCGCCCAGCCGCACCAGTTCTTCTTCGACACCCAGCCGGGCCAGCCGGTCGCCGAGATAGCCGACCGCTTCGTCGTTTTCAAAGCTGGTCTGGGCGACCCAGCGTTCAGGCCGCCTGCCGCGGACCACGAACCCACCCTGGCCATCCGATTCCACGGTGAAGCCGGACTCGTCGACGGGCACCGGGCGGATCACCGGCCGTCGCGGTACCAGTACCGGTTGCGCAGCCTGGTATTCGGCGACCATGTCGGCGAGCCCGAATATCAACGGCTGCAGTCCTTCTCGAGCAACTGTCGAAACCACGAACACCGGCCAGCCGCGCTCGGCGATCTCGTCGCGGACAAACTCGGCCATCTCACGGGCTTCCGGCACGTCGATCTTGTTGAGCACCACCGCGCGCGGGCGCTCGACGAGGTCGACCAGGATCGAATCCCCTTGCAGCGTCGGCGTGTAGGCGGCCAGCTCGGCTTCCAGCGCGTCGATGTCGGAGATCGGGTCGCGGCCCGGTTCCGCAGTGGCGCAGTCGACAACGTGCACCAGCACGGCACACCGCTCGATGTGGCGCAGGAAGTCCAACCCCAGGCCGCGGCCTTGTGACGCGCCGGGGATCAGACCCGGTACGTCGGCGACGGTGAACGTGCGCTCCCCCGCCGACACCACCCCGAGGTTGGGGGCCAGCGTGGTGAACGGGTAGTCGGCGATCTTCGGCTTGGCCGCCGAGATCGCCGACACCAGTGAGGATTTGCCCGCTGACGGGAATCCGATCAATCCGATATCGGCGACGGTTTTGAGTTCGAGGGTAAGGTCGCGAGCTTCGCCCTTCTCGCCGAGCAGGGCGAACCCGGGCGCCTTGCGGGCCCGCGATGCGAGCGCGGCATTGCCCAGCCCACCACGACCTCCGGCGGCGGCTTCGAATCGGGTGCCCGCGCCGACCAGGTCGGCGAGCATGCGGCCGTCCTCGTCGAGCACCACCGTGCCGTCGGGAACCTTGATCTCCAGATCGGCACCTGCGGCACCGGCGCGGTTATCGCCCATGCCCTGCTTGCCCGATGCAGCGTCGACATGCGGATGGAAGTGAAAGTCGAGCAGGGTGTGCACCTGCGGGTCGACGACCAGCACGATGCTGCCGCCGCGGCCGCCATTACCGCCGTCGGGTCCACCTAGGGGCTTGAATTTCTCGCGATGGACCGAGGCGCACCCATTTCCGCCGGAGCCTGCCCGCGTATGGATGACGACTCGGTCGACAAACCGGGGAGGCATCGGAATTCCTCTTACTCGTCGAGGGTGAAGCTAGTGCTGCCTCACGCTCGCGACGCTCAGTTGGTCGACAACGCGGCCGAGACGATGTTGATCGTCTTGCGTCCGCGCTTGACACCGAACTCGACGGCGCCGGCTGCCTTGGCGAACAACGTGTCGTCGCCGCCGCGGCCCACGTTGACGCCCGGGTGGAAGTGCGTGCCGCGCTGGCGGACCAAGATCTCGCCGGCCTTGACGATCTGACCGCCGAACCGCTTGACGCCCAGTCGCTGAGAGTTTGAGTCGCGGCCGTTACGTGAGCTGGAAGCGCCCTTCTTGTGTGCCATGTCTTGTCGCCTCCGCTACTTGATGCCGGTGACCTTCAGGACCGTCAGCTGCTGACGGTGACCCTGACGCTTGTGATAGCCGGTCTTGTTCTTGAACTTGTGGATACGGATCTTGGGGCCTTTGGTGTGCTCGAGCACCTCACCGGTCACCGCGACCTTGGCCAGCGCGGTGGAGTCGGAGGTGACGGTGGCGCCGTCGACGACCAGCGCGACCGGAAGCGACACCTTGGCGCCGGGTTCAGAGTCGAGCTTCTCGACCTTGACGACGTCACCGACGGCAACTTTGTACTGCTTACCGCCGGTTTTGACGATTGCGTAGGTCGCCATGGTTACGTCTACCTCAATTTCTGGTTCTACTGATTCTTGCTGGTTCGTACTGGTCCGTGCGGGCGTCGCGCAGCCAAAAGGTGCGCAGGCTGGTCTGGGAGTGTCGGCCAAAACCGGTCAGCGGGCCTGACGACAACTGGTCCAGGGTACGTGACCAGCGGCTACAGGGTCAAACCGGCCAGTCATTCCACCTTGCGGCGATGCCGTCCGCGAAGCGGACTGCGGAGGGGCAGGGCCATTAGTCCTCGTGGGCCGGCGGACCGGCCGGTCGTGCCGCCGCACGGCGTCGACGGGGTCGCCCATCGGGCGCGGTGACGGCGGCGACATAGGACTCGGGCGTCTCGTCAGAGTCCTCGTCGTCCTCGTCATCCTCATCGTCGTCTTCGTCGTCGCTGTCGTCTTCATCATCGTCGTCGAGGTCGTCTTCATCGTCGAGGTCTTCGTCGTCGAGATCGACCTGTTCGGTGTCGTCGTCGTCAGCATCGTCTTCGTCGTCAGCGTCTTCGTCGTCACCGTCGTCGTCGCTGTCCTCGAAGTCGTCGTCCGCCAGGTCTTCTTCCGCCGCCTCCCGCGCGACCTGCTTCTGCAGCTGCTCGTCGGACGCGGCGTCCTCCCGGCCCTGATCACCGACTGCTTCTTCCTCATGATCGGTGTGCGCAGACTCGTCGGTGTCGTCGTCATGGCGACCATTGGCCGCGGCCATGGCCTTGAACATCGGGTGCTCGGCTGTGTGGGCGGGCACCTTGGCGACCGACGGTTCTTCGGCCTTGCCCTTCTTGGACCGACGGCCCCGCCGGCCGCCGCCCGACTCCGATTTGCGGCCGGTCGCCGGTGCGGAGTCGACGGGATCGGCGTGCAGCATGATCCCGCGGCCGCTGCAGTGCGGACACGTCGTCGAGAACGCCTCGATCAGCCCGGTTCCGAGCCGCTTGCGCGTCAGCTGCACCAACCCCAGTGAGGTCACCTCGGACACCTGGTGGCGGGTGCGATCGCGGGCCAGCGCCTCGGTCAGCCGACGCAATACCAGGTCACGGTTGGATTCGAGCACCATGTCGATGAAGTCGATGACGATGATGCCGCCGATGTCGCGCAGTCGGAGCTGACGCACGATCTCCTCGGCCGCCTCCAGGTTGTTCTTGGTGACGGTTTGCTCGAGGTTGCCACCGGACCCGGTGAACTTGCCGGTGTTGACGTCGACGACGGTCATCGCCTCGGTTCGGTCGATCACCAGCGTGCCGCCCGAGGGCAGCCAGACCTTGCGGTCCATCGCCTTGGCCAGTTGCTCGTCGATGCGGTGCACCGCGAAGATGTCGGGGCCTGCCACCCCCTCGACGGATTCCGCAGGCTCATACTTGTTGAGCTTCGAAACAAGCTCGGGCGCAACCGAACTCACGTATTCGTTTATAGTGGTCCAGGCGTCGTCGCCAGAGACGATCAGCTGAACGAAGTCTTCGTTGAACAGGTCACGAATGACCTTGACCAGGACGTCGGGCTCCTCGTAGAGCGCGACCGCGGCGCCGGCCGCCTTCTCCTTGGTGCCCTTAGCGCGCTCGGCGATCTGCGTCCAACGCTCCTGCAGCCGGTTCACGTCGGCGCGGATGTCGTCCTCTTTGACGCCCTCGGAGGCGGTACGGATGATCACCCCGGCGTCCGACGGCACGACCTCGCGCAAGATCTCCTTGAGCCGCTGGCGTTCGGTGTCGGGAAGTTTGCGGCTGATCCCGGTCGACGATGCGCCCGGCACGTACACCAGGTAGCGACCGGCCAGGGACACCTGCGTGGTCAGTCGGGCGCCCTTGTGGCCCACGGGGTCCTTGCTGACCTGCACGACGACGTAGTCGCCGGGTTTGAGGGCCTGCTCGATCTTCCGGTTGGATCCGCCGAGGCCAGCGGCCTCCCAGTTCACCTCGCCCGCGTAGAGCACGCCGTTTCGGCCGCGGCCGATGTCGACGAACGCCGCTTCCATCGACGGCAGCACGTTCTGCACGATGCCCAGGTAGATGTTGCCCACCAGCGACGCTGAGGCCGCGCTGGTGACGAAGTGCTCCACGACGATGCCGTCCTCGAGCACGGCGATCTGGGTGTAGCGGCTGTCGGGATGCGGTGGTTCGGTGCGGACCTTGTCACGCACCACCATCACCCGCTCGACTGCCTCGCGGCGGGCTAGGAACTCAGCCTCGCTCAGGACCGGCGGGCGGCGTCGTCCGGCGTCACGACCATCACGACGACGCTGCCGTTTGGCCTCCAGCCGGGTCGAGCCGTCGATGCCCTGAATCTCGTTGTTGCTCGAGTCGGGCTTGTCCTTGGCGCGGGGGGCCCGCTCGTGCACCACGGTGTTCGGTGGGTCGTCCGGTGACGGGCTGTCCTCGGAGTCGTCGCCGGAGCCGGATTTGCGGCGACGACGGCGTCGGCGACGCTTGGTGGCGCCGTCGCCGGAACCGTTGTCGTCGGCATCGGAGTCGTCCGCGTCGTCGTCGGAGTCGTCGTCGTCGTCCGCATTGTCACCCGATGTAGCGTCCGGTTTGGTGCCGTTCTCGCCGCCGTCGGCTCCGTTCTGCTCGCCGCGGCCACGGCCCCGTCCGCGACGCCCGCGGCGCCGCCGCCGGTTGGCCGGGCGATCGCCCTGCTCGTCGTCGTCGCCGTCACCGTCACTGTCACCGTCGAAGTCATCGTCGTCGTCGGAATCCGCGGGCTCCTCGGCCGCAACCGAGTCCGGACGTCGCTCAACCGGCTGCGGCGCGACGAACAGCGGCATGTACTCGGGCCGGTCGACCGCTGTGGTTTCCAGCATCGTCCGCGACTCGGGTTCATCGACGTCGCCGGCGGCGCCGGCCTCGGTCGCGAGCGTCGTAGAGACTGTCGCGGGCGCGCTGGCCAGCAGGTCGCGAACGCGAACCGCGTCGACGCGTTCCACGGTGGAGTGCGCGCTGCGGATCCGGCCGTCGAGCTCAGTCAGCGCGTCAAGCACCTGGCGGCTGGTCGTCCCCAGCGCCCGCGCCAGGGAGTGAACCCTGAGCCGTTCTGGCAGCTCCTCGTGCTGCGACGAGTCTTCCGGAACCTCTGAGGATGGGCCACCGTCTATCACGTATTCTCCTCAAGCCCCCGGGCGCGTCCTTTCGACGCGGCCACGCGAGGGCTTCGCTATGGGCCCGGGTCACTTCCTCCCGGACTTGTGATGGTCTTGCTCCAAGCGGTTCGGGTCGAACGCACTCAGTGCCGGTCTGAATGATGGCTGGACGGTCGGCGCCGCATCGCGGATCGCGGTGGTCGCCCTTGTCGAAGTCTTCATTCGGGCGTCGGAAGCCGGTCCGGCGACGTTCACCCGGTTACCAGTATCCCATATCGATCTGCCGGGTCGGACCAAGTGCGCCGACCCGTTACTAAGCCTTGCTGAACCAGAGCGCGATCTCGCGCTCTGCCGACTCCGGTGAATCGGAGCCGTGGACCAGGTTGAACTGCGTTTCAAGGCCGAAATCGCCGCGGATGGTGCCGGGCGTCGCCTTCTCCACCGGGTCGGTCCCACCCGCGAGTTGCCGGACTGCCGCTATCGCCCGCGGGCCCTCGACAATCGCCGCGACCAGCGGCGATGACGTGATGAACTCCACCAGGGAATCGAAGAACGGCTTGCCGTCGTGCTCGGCGTAGTGACTACGGGCCAGCTTGTCGCTGACGATCCGCATTTCCAGCGCAGCGATGGTCAGGCCTTTGCGCTCGATGCGGCTGAGGATCTCGCCCACCAGGCGCCGCTCGACCCCATCGGGCTTGATTAACAGAAGCGTCCGCTCAGTCATCGGCGCCACTCCTCCTCATCGCTGCGCTCTGCATCGTCGTCAGCGCGGTCACGGCGGACAGCGTACCGAACCAATCCGGCGGGCCCAGCGCGGTGGATCAGTCCGGCGGCCCGTCTTGACCTGGGAGCAGCCCGAGTCGCTCCCGGCGCAGCACTTCAGAGCGGACGTAGAGGATCAGCGCCCATACCGCGGCGAACAGCAGGCCGATGAAACCCACGCCCGGGTACACGGCAAAGCCTGCGATCGGTATCAGCTGCACAGCCAGGTCCGCCCAGATGGCCCACGACCGGCCCTGCAAGCCGGCGAGAAGGATCAGCACCGCCGCCAATCCCAGCAGGTACGTCAAAGCGCCCGCACCCAACCCGCCACCGACCGCGCCGACCACCGGCAGCGCCAGCAACACCACGATCGCCTCCAGAATCAGCGTGCCGGCCGTGACACCGCGAAAGCTCTTCCACGGGTCGGGTTTCGACCCTCCGGGTGGCTGGTCGGGCGCCTCATGATGGCGCCACTCCTCAAACCCGGCTCCGCCGGCTCCATCGTCATCGGCGCTCACGAGGGATCACGACCGAACAACGAGCGCGCGGCGCCCGCGGTGACCACCGAACCGGTGATGACGATGCCCGTTCCGGAAAAGGCCTCGTCCTCGGCGTCGGCGTCGTCGACCAGCGCGGTGGCGGTATCGATAGCATCGCGCAGGCTTTCGGCCGTGATCACGCGATCGGGTCCGAAGTACTGCTGCGCGACCAACGCCAGCGACTCCACGTCCAACGCTCGCGGTGATCCGTTGTGGGTGACCACGATTCGATCGAACACCGGCTCGAGTGCGGCCAGGATTCCCCCGACATCCTTGTCGGACATCACGCTGACCACGCCGACCAGGAATCGGAAATCGAACTCCTCAGCCAGCGTCTGGGCCAGCGCCGCGGCGCCCGCCGGGTTGTGTGCGGCGTCGATGAATACCGTTGGCGTACTGCGCATCCGCTCCAACCGGCCGGGACTGGTCGCGGCGGCGAATCCGGCCCTGACGGCGTCGATGTCGAGTTGACGCTGCGCACCGGCACCGAAGAACGCCTCGACGGCAGCCAGCGCGACAGCGGCGTTGTGCGCCTGATGTTCGCCGTGCAGCGGGAGAAAGATCTCGGAGTAGACCCCGCCGAGGCCCTGTAGCTCCAGCATCTGTCCGCCGATTGCGACCTGGCGGCTCAACACCGCGAACTCCGAATCTTCGCGCGCTACAGCGGCATCAGCGTGGACGGTTTGCGCCAGCACAACCTCCATCGCCTCCGGTACCTGACGGCCGATGACCGCCACCGTGTCCGGTGCTCCATCTTCGGCGTGGTGGATGATGCCAGCCTTCTCACCGGCGATGCCGGCGAGGTCGTCGCCGAGGTACTCGACGTGGTCGATGCTGATCGGCGTGATCACCGCGACCGGCGCGTCGATCACATTGGTAGCGTCCCAACGTCCGCCCAGACCGACCTCGATGACCCCCACCTCGATCGGGGCATCGGCGAACGCCGCGAAGGCCATCGCGGTGAGGACCTCGAACTTGCTCATCGCCGGGCCGCCGCTGTCTTGCGACTGCTGGTCGATCATCTGCACGAACGGCTCGAGTTCGGCGTAGGTCGCCACGTATGTCGCCGGGCTGATCGGCTTTCCGTCGATCGCGATACGCTCGACCGCCGACTGCAGGTGCGGGCTGGTGGTGCGCCCGGTGCGCCTCTGCAGAGCGGTCAGCAGCGCATCGACCATCCGCGCGACTGAGGTTTTGCCGTTGGTTCCGGCGATGTGGATCGACGGGTAGCTGCGTTGCGGTGAGCCGAGCAGGTCCATCAGCGCCGCGATGCGGGCCAGGCTGGGCTCGATCTTGGTTTCCGGCCAACGCTGGTCGAGTAAATGCTCGACCTGTAGCAGTGCCGCGATCTCATCCGGGGTAGGAACCACCTCGGTTGCTTCTGCGTCGTCGGGATCCGATGTCACTGCAGCCCGGCCAGCCTGGCCGTGATCCGGTCAGCTTCCTCGCGCGCCACGCGTTGACGCTCGCGTTGCTTGTCGACGACAGCTTCCGGGGCCTTGGCCATGAAGTCCGCATTACCCAATTTTGCTGTGGTCGAGGCTAATTCCTTGTGCGCGGCGGCCAGGTCCTTGTCCAGGCGGCGACGCTCGGCCGCCACGTCGATGGTGCCAGAGGTGTCGAGTTCGACGACGACCGTGCCGCCCTTGAGCCCGACCTCCAGGGACGCCGAAGGGCTGAAATCCGGGCCCGGCTCGGTCAGCCACGCCAATGAGGAAACGGCAACGATCTGGGTGCTCAGGTCGGCGGTGTCGATGCCCGACAGCCGCGCCGACACCTTCTGCCGATCGGCCACACCCTGATCGCTACGGAACCGGCGAATCTCGGTCACCAATTTCTGCATATCGGTGATCCGTTGCACGGCAACGCCGTTTAGAGCGATGCCGGAAGTCTGTGGCCAATCGGCGATCACGACTGACTCCCCGCCGGTCAGGTTCTTCCACAGCGTCTCCGTGACGAACGGGATCACCGGGTGCAGCAATCGCAACAGCGTGTCCAGCGCGGCAGCCAACACGGCAGTGGTGTGCGAGACCCCGTCGGCAACCTGCGTCTTGGCCAGTTCGAGGTACCAGTCGCAGAATTCGTCCCAGGTGAAGTGGTAGAGCGATTCGCACGCCCGGCTGAACTCGTAGCCGTCGAAGGCCGAATCGACTTCGGCGCGAACCTCTTCGAGTCGGCCCAAGATCCACCGGTCGGCGTCGGTGAGCTCGTCAAGACCCGGCAGCGGCGCTGGCGCGGCGCCGTTCATCAACGCGAAGCGGGTGGCGTTGAACAGCTTGGTGACGAAGTTGCGCGACGCCCGGACATCGTCCTCACCGACGCTCAGATCGCTGCCGGGACTGGAACCACGAGCCAGGGTGAATCGCAAGGCGTCCGCGCCGTAGCCATCCAGCCAGTCCAGTGGATCGATGACATTGCCCTTGGATTTGCTCATCTTTCGCCCGGACTCGTCACGGATCAACCCGTGCAGAAAGACGTCGGTGAACGGCACCTGCGGGCCTCGGGCGCCGTCCAGGGTGACGGCGTCGTCACCGCCGACGAAGGTCCCGAACATCATCATCCGGGCCACCCAGAAGAACAGAATGTCGTAGCCGGTCACCAGAACGCTTGTCGGATAGAACTTTTCTAAGTCCGGCGTCTTGTCGGGCCAGCCGAGGGTGGAGAACGGCCACAGCGCAGAGGAGAACCAGGTGTCCAGGACGTCGGGATCCTGCTCCCAACCGTCGGGCGGAGTCTCGTCCGGACCCACGCAGATCTGCTGACCGTCCGGCCCGTACCAGATCGGGATTCGGTGTCCCCACCACAGCTGACGTGAGATGCACCAGTCGTGCATGTCGTCGACCCATGCGAACCAGCGCGGCTCCAGCCTGGCGGGGTGAATCACGGTGTCGCCGTTGCGCACCGCGTCGCCGGCGGCCTTGGCCAGCGATTCGACTCGCACCCACCACTGCAGCGACAGCCGCGGTTCGATCGGCTCGCCGCTGCGCTCCGAGTGCCCGACACTGTGCAGGTAGGGTCGCTTCTCGTCGACGATCCTGCCCTGCGCCGCCAAGGCTTCGCGCACCGCGATACGGGCGTCGAATCGCTCCATGCCGTCGAATTGCGTTCCGGTGTCGGCGATCCGACCTTTGGTGTCCATGATCGACGGCATGGCCAGCTGATGACGCAGCCCGATCTCGAAGTCGTTCGGGTCATGAGCCGGGGTGACTTTGACTGCGCCGGTACCGAATTCAGGGTCGACGTGATCGTCGGCGACGATGACGATCTGGCGGTCCAGGAACGGGTGCGCCAGCGCCGAGCCGACCAGCCGCCGGTAGCGGTCGTCGTCGGGATGCACCGCGATCGCGGTGTCACCCAGCATCGTCTCCACCCGGGTGGTGGCCACCACGATGTGCGGCTCGGAGTCGTCGAGCGAACCGTAGCGGAACGACACCAGTTCGCCTTCAACGTCCTCGTAACGAACCTCGAGATCCGATATCGCCGTTTCCAGCACCGGCGACCAGTTGACCAGCCGTTCGGCCTGATAGATCAGGCCGGCGTCATAGAGCCGCTTGAAGATCGTGCGCACTGCCCGGGACAGCCCGTCGTCCATGGTGAAGCGTTCGCGGTTCCAGTCCACACCATCGCCGAGGCGGCGCATCTGACCGCCGATGGCTCCGCCCGATTCGCGCTTCCAGTCCCAGACCTTGTCGATGAACAGCGTGCGGCCGAAGTCTTCTTTGGTCTTGCCGTCGACGGCGAGCTGCCTCTCCACGACGCTCTGGGTGGCGATGCCCGCGTGGTCCATGCCCGGCTGCCACAGCACCTCGTAACCCTGCATGCGCTTGCGACGGGTCAGGGCATCCATCATGGTGTGCTCGAGCGCGTGACCCATGTGCAGGCTGCCGGTCACGTTGGGCGGCGGCAGCACGATCGAATAACCGGGTTTGGTGCTGGCCGGATCGGCGGTGAAATAACCGGCATCCACCCAGCGCTGATATGTCGCGCTTTCGGCCGCGCCCGGATCCCACACTTTGGGCAGGTCTTCAGCCCGCGGGTCAGCGGCGCGTTCTGGGCTTGCGGTCACGCTTCAAGTCTAGAAAGCGCCGCCGCCCGTTACGAACACCGCCCATGTTGGGCGGCTTTGGTTACTTCTTGCCGCCCAGCAATCCGCCGAGAATGTCGCCCGCCTTGGAGCCCAGCGCGTTGCCCAACACAGTGCCCAGCGACTTGTTGCCGCCGGCCATGCCGCCGAGGATGCTGCCCAGGACGTCGTTGAGCCCGCCTCCGGAGGACCCCTCTTCCTTGGCCGGCTCGCTCTTTTGGCCGAGCTGCTTTCCGATATAGGCCAGAACGATCGGAGCCAAGATCGGCAGCAGCTGCTTGAGCAGAGCGCTGTTGCCGCCACCACCGCCGGCCAGCGCGCTGGCGACCTGGGCGGCGTCGTTGCCACCGAAGATTCTCGCGATCGCCTGCTGACCTTCGTTCTGGTCGACCTGGTCGACATTCACGCCGCCGTCGAGCAAGCCGGCGTGGCTGTCGGCCGCGGACTCGATCTTGCTGGCGTGCTCGGGATCCTGTGCGTTTTCGGACAGGCCGCCAACCAGCACCGGTACCAGCAACTGGACCGCTTTGTTCACCTCGGCTTCGTCGACGCCGATCTTGCTCGCAATGTCACTCGTGGGAATCTGAGACAGAAGATCTTCAAGGCCAGACATGGACCCGTCCACCTAACGTTGCTGGGATGCTTTGGTTCAGGGTTGACACTAGCCCAGCTGATCTTGTCCGACAGCGGTAATTTACAGAGCAGATTGAGCGCCGGCCTTGCCGTCAGCGGTGCATCAACCGTGCGGTTTCCAGCGAGACATCTGCGGCAGGCAATCGCGCCATTAGCGCGTCGCCCATTGCGGCCGCCGGGGTCAGAACGCCGCGCAGCTCCGAGAGCGCGTCGCGATCCATCGCCAGCGCCAGACCGCTCTCACCCAGCAGCACCGAGGTGGCCTTGTATCCCGGGTCGCCGCGCTGAGCCATGGTGGCCACATAACGGGCACCTGACGTGGTCGTCGTGTAAGTCTCGGCCTTGTAGAAGCCGCGCTCGCGGACGGCGTCACTCGGGCCGGTGCCAGGTTTGGGCAGCACACGCTCAACCAGTCGGCGTGGCAGCAGCCGAAAGTAGCGGCTGCCCAGTGCCGTCATCACGTTGCCGACCCCGTTCATGACGGCGGAGGTCAGCGGCGCCACGGCTGAGGACCCCACACTCATGTGTTCGCTGTAGCGGAACCGCTTGCCGTATGCCCACTCTTGTAATGCATTGCTGCGCCGGACAATTCGCGTGTTGGCCGGTGCCATCATGAACCCGGCGGTCCACAGGCCGGTGAGCTCCGGCGCGATCTGGCGGCCGCGGCGCCGACGCAGGTCTGGCTGCGCACCGAGTTCGGGTTCTGCGCCGCGGTCGGGACTCAGTGTGTAGGGATCGGCGAATTGCCGACGCACGTCGGCATCCCGCGACACCGCGTCGAACACTTCCACGCCTGAGGCGATCGTGCCGCCGGAGAGCCCGCCGGAGAACGAGCGAACCACGAAGTCGGTGTTGGCCAGCTCACCGCTGCCGTCTTCGCGGGCCCGGCGATACAGCGCATACACGGTGAGATCCGAAGGGATGGAGTCGAATCCACACGCGTGCACGATGCGTGCGCCGGTGTCCTCAGCCTGCTTGTGATACAGGTCGATGCTGTCGCGAACGAATGGCGGCTCGCCGGTCAGGTCGGCGTAGTCGGTGCCCGCGGCCGCGCACGCGGCGACCAACGGCAGACCGTAGCGGCTGTACGGGCCGACCGTGGTGATGACGACCTGCGTCCGGGCGGCCATCGCGTCCAGCGTTGACGGCGACGACGCATCCGCGGTCAACACCTGCCAGGACTGCGCCGACTCGCCGAGCGTTTCGCGGATCGCCAGCAGGCGATCGGCGGAGCGCCCGGCCAGCGCGATCCGCGCGTTCCCGCCGGCTCGGGCCAGGTATTCAGCGGTCAACTTGCCCACGAAGCCGGTTGCCCCGTACAAGACGATGTCGAATTCGCGCGTTGCAGTCACGGGCGCGACGCTACTCCGAGTACCTCAGGCAATTCGGCGCTCTCCCCCAGCACGTGTTCGGCCAGGAAAGCGAGCACCACCTGGTACCAGATCTTGGCGTGTTGTGGCGCAACGACCCAGTGGTCCTCGGACGGGAAATACAGGAATCGATGCGGACTGCTGCCGTCTTCGCGGGCCGGCAGCGCCGAGGAGGCCAACAGCTCGTACCAGAGCCGCAGGCCTTCACCGATCGGTACGCGGTAGTCCTTGTCGCCGTGGATGACCAGCATCGGCGTGCTGATCCGGTCGACGAAGTGGTGTGGCGAGTTGGCGGTGGTCATCTCCGGTGTCATCTCCCGGCGCCAGTAGTAGGCGTGATCGGTGGTCGGACTGAATTGGTCCAGCGCCCATAGGCTGGCGTGGGTCACGATCGCGGCGAAACGGTTGGTGTGACCGGCGATCCAGTTGGCCATGTATCCGCCGAACGAGCCGCCCATCGCCGCAATCCGGGTCGCATCGATGCGCGGATGGGCACACGCCGCATCGGTCGCCGTCATCAAGTCGTCGAACGGCGGTCCGCCCCACGCTCCCCAGCCCCGCTGGATGAAGTCTTGGCCGTAGCCGGTCGACAGTGCGGGATCGGGCAGCAGCACCGCGTAGCCCCTGGCTGCCATCAGCCACGGATTCCATCGCCAGGCCCACTCGTTCCAGCTGCCCAACGGGCCACCGTGCACCCATAACAGCAGTGCAGCCGGCGCCCGGTCTTCTGGCAGCACCAACCAGGACCTGACCGCTGTGCCATCTGCGGCAGCCGCGGTGACCTCCGTCAATGTCCCTGGCAGGCTTGGCAAGTCGACGCACGGCAGCACGGTGATGACGCCGCCGGGATCGATCCGCACCGGATGTGGCGGTGCCGCATACGAACTTCGCAACGCAAACAGCACACCGCCCGGCGCGGCGACGACGTCCGTGTAGGCGTAGTCGTCGTCGGTGAGTTGGGTGACCGCCGACGTGGACAGCTCGACGAGAAATACCGGGGCCCGACCGTCCTGATCGGCCGTGACAACCAGCCAGGTGCCATCGCTCGACCAGGTCAGCGAGGTCGGCCGGCGATCCCATGCTTCGGCAAGCGGTCGCGGTTGGTCGCCGAATCGCAAGTATTGCAGCGTCATTCGCGGAGCGCAGTGCGGCGTGGAGATGGTCTCCCGGCTGAACGCGATCGCTGACCCGTCTGGTGAGATTGCGGGGCGTTGCAGTTCGGCGTCCGGATCATCGGCGATCACGCGGCGTTCCCCGGAGGCCAGGTCGACCCGCAGCAGCACCGAGCGCTCGGTGGCTTCGGGTCCTGGCACCCGCCACGTCGTCACCAGGAATCGGCCGTCAGCGCTGATGTCGAATGCGGCGTCATCGAATCCGGCTTCGCGCAGCGCTTCGCCGGGCTGTGGCGTGAGATCGCGCAGATTCGTCGCGTCGAACAGATGCGGTTCATCAGGGCCAATGTCCTTGTCCCAGAAGCGGACCGGATACCCCGAGTGCAGGATCGCGCTGACATTGTTGGCCTTACGTAAGCCGCGTAGCCGCCGATCATCTTCGATGTCACGCGCGGAAGCCAGCACCGGCGCGCCGATCACGGTGGCGTCGGCGCCACGGGCGGCGCGGACCAGGCTCACACCACCGGGCATGCTCAGCACTTCGATAGCCTCGCCGCCGCCCGCGGGTAGCCGCCACAGCGAGGTCGGCGGTTTGTCGGCGCCATCGGCGTTCTCGCCAGTGGGTCGCGAAGACACGAACAGCAGATCGCCGTCGACGGTGAACGCCGGTGCCGAATCTCCGTTTGATCCACGGGTAAGTCGGCGCGCGGGTTTTTCGCCGCCGGGGTCGACTTCCCAGATGGCGCTGACATAGTCGGTGCGCTTGTCGTTGAGTTCGGCCACCGTGGTCACCACCCGCGACCCGTCCGCCGATACGGCCAGGCCGGAAACGCGTGGCAGTGCCAGGTAGTCGTCGAGGTTGCCGAATGCCGTTGCGGTCACGAGTCGTTGGTAACACACCGCGACTCCGGCCGGGTGAGCGCCAGGCGGCCAGCTGAGTTTGATTTTCAAACTCGATGCTGACATGCTGGTCCGCATGCCTGCGATCACGCTGGCCGACCTGCCGGGCCGGCCTTGTCCCATCGCCGCCGCGCTGGATGTGGTCGGTGAACGTTGGGCACTATTGATCGTCCGCGAGTTGGCGCTGGGAAACAGCCGCTTCCAGGACATCGTCCGCGGCACTGGCGCGCCGCGGGACCGGGTGGCGGCCCGGATCAAGGCGCTGGACGAAGCCGGGGTGATCCGGCGCGTTCCCTATCAAACGTCGCCACCGCGATTCGACTACCAGCTCACCGATGCTGGCCGTGCACTGCTTCCGGTGCTGGATGCGCTGCTGGCCTGGGGACTCGACCATGTGGTCCCCGCGAACGACCCGGACCGCGACCCTTACCACTGGGCAAAGAACAAGCAGAAAGCAGGAGGGGCACGATGACAACGGCAAGCAAAGACGCCGCAATAACCGGGAATGAGGACTGGGGCCAGCAACAGTCCCGGACAGTCACCTGGCACGACCCAGCCCCAACCGTTACGCGCGGCCTGTCCATGCCCGGGATCGACTACCTCAAGGCGATGATCGCCCGCGAGCTTCCGCCACCACCGATGGCCAGGCTGATGCAGTTCGATCTCGTTGACGTCGAGCCCGGCAAGGTCGTGTTCACCTGCGAACCCGACGCTTCGATGTACAACCCCAGCGGCGCGATCCACGGCGGCCTGGTGTGCACAGTTCTCGACTCGGTGGCCGGACTGGCGCTGCACAGCACCCTGCCCGCCGGCAAGGGATACACGTCCATCGAAATCAAGGTGAACTACTTGAAGCCGGTGCGCCTAGATGCGGGCCCGTTGAGCGCCACCGGGACGGTGGTCAAGTCGGGTGCGCGGGTGGGGTTCACCGAGGGCGTGGTCGCCGATGCGTCAGGCAAGGTCGTGGCAACCGCGACCAGCACCCTGCTGATATTCGACCTCTGACTCCCGAGGCGCCGAAAGCGGTGGCGGGCCTGAGCCCGACCACCGCTTTCAGTGGGTAATGCTTGGTCAGCCGCGACGGCCGCAGACCGGCCACGCGCCGATGCCCTGCGAGTGCAGCACGTTCTCGGCCACCCGGATCTGCTCGTCACGGCTGGCGCCGTTCGGGGAGCCCGAGCCACCGTTGGAGTGCCAGGTGCTGGAGGTGAACTGCAGACCGCCGGCGTAGCCGTTACCGGTACTGATGCCCCAGTTACCACCGGACTCGCAAGAAGCGATCGCGTCCCAGTTGACGCTGTAGGCCCTCTTCACGGGCGCCGGAGCCTGCTCCGGGGCCGGTGCGTCGTTGGCGGGCGCAGGCGCCTCAGGTGCGGGCGGGGCGTCCGGCGCAGGAGGCGCGGGCGGCGCCTCGGGTGCGGGCGGGGCGTCCGGCGCAGGAGGCGCCTCGGGTGCGGGCGGGGCAGGAGGCGCGGGCGGCGCCTCGGGTGCGGGCGGTGCAGGCGCAGCTTCCGGGGCAGGAGGCGCGGGCGGGGCGTCGGGAGCCGGGGCCGGCGGCGCATCCGGGGCCGGCGGCAGGTCAGCCGGGGCCGGCGGCGCGTCGGCGACCGGCGCAACGTTCGGGGCATCCGGCGCAGGAGGCGCGTCCGGAGCCGGGGGCGCGTCGTCTGCGGGCGCTGCATCCGGTGTCGGCACGAAGCCGGCCGGGGCGAAGGGCGTGGACGGCACGTTCGAGGCCACCCGCTCGTAATCGGCGGAGGCGATCGCGTTGGTCAGCGTCAGCGGGGCTGAGGCAAGCACCGCGGTGAGCGCAGCCATGCGAAGCGTTTGGCGGACGTTCTTCAAGATCGTTCCTTTCGCGGGTGCGCGCGCCGAAGTAAGCCCAGTGATCTGGGCAGGTCCCGGTTTCTCGGCCGGTTAGATACTTCGAATCGCGCCGTCTCGTTCAGGCACGACAGCGGGGACGTAAGCCGCCGACCGGGCTGATGCCCGGCGGCCGCACGGGGGCGTCGTCGCCTTCCGTAGCCCCGCTCACACGCGGTTCCGTGGATTCGATTTTTCTTGCCTTTTCAGGCCGAAATGGACCGTACGAGAACAAATTGCATTCGTCATGTCGTGACACGCCGATGTCTCTGCCCGATAACGGCTCGATTACGGTCGCACAGTTAATGGACCACCCAGGTCAAACATATCTTTGTCGCTGGCGTCAGTTCTTTGGGTTCCAACCCGATAGTGAGCCAAATCACGCAATTATTGTGACCTGTGCCACGCACCTGGCCGCCATGAGACACAAACGAATGGGGGCGCCCGTCGAACTCTGGTTAACCGGGAAAAGGTAATCAAGATCACAAGTTAGTCGGGCGTGTCGCAAGCGATTTCGGCCCGCCCGGCCGCATGAACCATTCGGATATTCCCTAAATCTACTGTTGCACAGGTTCTTTCAGATCAGACCCCTGAAGGAAGACAGGGTTCGGACCGCCGCGCTGCGGCATTCGGAGCCAGATAGCATTAATACCGAATGTCACTGTCTAACAATGTATTTGGATCACAGCAAGACGTCGTATGTCTCGTAGGCGCGGCCAGTCGGTCGCTTTGCCGGAGCGTCGACGCCGCATGCTCGCGGCCGGAAGCGCGCCCGCCGTCGCGACTTCGTGGTGTGCCCGAAAAGTCAACCGCCACAATGCAATACGGGAGGCGCAGGTATAAATCAACTATAAAAATAGAGTGGCGTCACATATTAGTTCGACCATCAAATAAGACGACTAACGAGCAAATAGAATTGATGCAAATACCAACGCGAAATTAGAATTAATTTGTCGCGACAATTTTTCTCAGCTTAAATTCGAAACACCCGGCAAGGGGGTTCCGCGTGAATCAGCGTCCGATGCCCAGCAGGCTGCGCAGGCCGGTCGCCGGCTTGACGTCGGCAGACGGACGGGAATCAGATATCACGACCCGTTGGGAATCGACTCGGTCGATCAACGCGGGGAGGTTCCGCTCGCCGGCTGCAACCAGATCATCGACCTGCCTGGCCAATTCGGTCCGATACACCGCGGCGAGATAGTGGTTGCTGCCGTCCCAGGGCAACACGATGTCGGCGTCAACCTCGGCCGCTCGGGCCGCGACGGCGTCGATCAAGTCGGCGGTCAGGAACGGTACGTCGACGCTGCAGAGGAACGCTCGCTCGGCGCCGGCATCGGCTGCCGCGTGCAATCCACGCGCGATCGCCAGCAACGGACCCACTCCGCGCACGTCGTCGCGCACTATTAGTGCCGGTAGTTCTGGCAGCGACTGCCCGGGGGCGGCGACCACGAACACCGGCTCGCAACGCTGCCCGACGACGTTGACGACATGCTCGACCATCGTGGTGTGTCCCTGGGAACCCGACAGGCCGTCGGGGACCGTCTTCAGAGCCTTGTCCCGACCATGCCGGAGCGATGCGCCGCCAGCCAACACCACGCCGGCTAGTGAAGCCGGCTCACCCGCAGCCACCATCTCAATTCACGGTCCACGTGTCGCGGCCGTGCATTAACGATTGCAACGCTGCACGGTCGGACGGGGTCGACTCTCGCGCGGCGCGGATCTGTGATCGCGCCGCGTCGTCGTAGGTGGGCCGGCTGACCTGACGGAAGATACCCATCACGGTGTGCTCCAGGTTTTGCTGGGACAGTCGTGAAAGAGCGTACGCGTAAGCGGAATCGGTCGCATGCGCGTCGTGCACCACGACCTCCTCGACGCGGACGTCGGCGGTCTTGGCCACTTCGAGCGCGAAGCCTGACCGCACCACGCAGTACTCGTCGTTGGCACCGAACACGATCGGCTCACCGTGGTGAACGTTGATCAGCCGCTCCTCGGCGCCTTCTTTACGCAGCGCGTCGAACGAGCCATCGTTGAAGATCGGGCAGTCCTGCAGGATCTCGACCAGCGCGGACCCGCGATGCTCGGCAGCGGCGCGCAGCACCTCGGACAGACCCTTGCGGTCGGAATCCAGTGCACGGCCAACGAAACTCGCCTCGGCACCCAGCGCCAGCGACACCGGGTTGAACGGCTGGTCCAGTGAACCCATCGGCGTCGACTTGGTGACCTTTCCGACCTCGGAGGTCGGCGAGTACTGCCCTTTGGTCAGGCCGTAGATCCGGTTGTTGAACAGCAGGATGGTCAGGTTGATGTTGCGGCGAAGCGCATGGATCAGGTGATTACCACCGATCGACAACGCGTCCCCGTCGCCGGTGACCACCCAGACCGAGAGGTCCTCGCGGGCCAGAGCCAGACCCGTAGCGATCGCCGGCGCGCGGCCGTGGATCGAGTGCAGGCCGTAGGTCTCCAGGTAGTACGGGAATCGGCTCGAGCAACCAATGCCGCTGACGAAGACGATGTTCTCGCGACGTAACCCCAACTCGGGCAAAAAGTTTCGCATTGTGTTGAGGATGACGTAGTCGCCGCACCCGGGGCACCAGCGGACTTCCTGGTCGCTGGTGAAGTCCTTGGCCTTCTGCGGCTGGTCGGTGGTAGGGACGCGGCTGTGCTTGGACAGGATGTCCGTCAGTCCCAGGTCCGCGCCGATCAGATCAGTCATACGTCAGCTCCCGCTCCAGCCGTGGCGGCCGCGAGTCTTGCGACCATGGTCTTGTCTTGCTCGATCTCGGCCAATGTCCCGCCCAGTGCGGCGCGGATCAGGCGCCCCACCTCGTCGGCCAGGAAAGCGACACCTTGAACCTTGGTGACCGATTGCACGTCGACCAGATACTTGCCGCGTAGCAGCAGCGCCAACTGGCCGAGGTTCATCTCGGGGCATACCACCTGCGGGTAGCGCCGCAGCACCTCGCCCAGGTTGGCCGGGAACGGCCGCAGGTGGCGCAGATGGGCGTGGGCGACCTTGATGTCGTTGCGCCGCGCGCGCCGGCAGGCTTCCCCGATGGGACCGTATGAGCTGCCCCAGCCGATCAGCAGCAGTTCGGCGTCTCCGGTCGGGTCGTCGACCTCGATATCGGGAACCGAGATCCCGTCGATCTTGGCTTGCCGCAACCGCACCATGAGGTCGTGGTTGGCCGGGTCATAGGAGATGTCGCCGGTGCCGTTCGCGGATTCCAACCCACCGATGCGGTGCTCGAGTCCGGGAGTACCGGGGACGGCGAACAGGCGAGCCAACGTCTCCGGATCACGCGCATAAGGCATGAACGGTTCGTCGGGGTTGGCGAAGGTGTGCTGAATCGGTTGCAGCTCATCGACATTCGGAATCCGCCACGGCTCTGAGCCATTGGCGATCGCGCCGTCGGACAGCACAATCACCGGGGTGTGGTACGACACCGCGATGCGCACCGCCTCCAGCGCGGCGTCAAAGCAGTCCGACGGTGATCGCGGCGCGACGACGGCCACTGGCGACTCGCCGTTGCGGCCATAGAGCGCTTGCAGCAAGTCAGCCTGCTCGGTCTTGGTCGGCAGACCGGTGGACGGGCCACCGCGCTGCACGTCGATGACGATCAGCGGAAGTTCGGTCATCACCGCGAGGCCGAGCGCCTCGGACTTCAGCGACAGACCGGGACCCGAGGTGCTGGTGACCCCGAGCGCACCACCGTACGAAGCGCCCAAGGCGGCGCAGATACCGCCGATCTCGTCCTCGGCCTGGAACGTCAGCACATTGAAGTTCTTGTGCTTGGACAGCTCATGCAGGATGTCCGACGCAGGCGTGATCGGGTAACTGCCCAACACGACCTGAAGGTCGGCGAGCTGTCCGGCCGCGACGAGTCCGTAGGCCAAAGCTGTGTTGCCCGAAATCTGGCGATACTCGCCGGCCGGCAGTTTCGCCGGTGAGATCTCGTAGGTAGTCGCGAAGGCTTCGGTGGTTTCGCCGTAGTTCCATCCAGCCTTGAGCGCCAACACATTGGCCTCGGCGATGTCGGGCTTGCGGCCGAACTTCTCTCTGATGAAACGCTCGCTGGTCTCGATCGGTCGCCCGTACATCCACGACAACAAGCCGAGCGCGAACATGTTCTTGGCGCGCTGGCCGTCCTTCTTCGACGCGCCGATGGCCTCGACGGCGCCCAGCGTCAGCGTGGTCATCGGAACCGCTTCGACCTTGTAGTCAGACAGCTCCGCGGTATCCAGCGGGTTGTTCTCATACCCGACTTTGGCCAGGTTGCGTTTGGTGAACTCGTCGGAGTTGGCGATCACCAGCCCGCCAATCGGCAGGTCCATGATGTTGGCCATCAACGCTGCCGGGTTCATCGCCACCAGCACATCGGGCCGGTCACCGGCGGTGAGGATGTCGTAGTCGGCGATCTGAATCTGGAACGACGAGACGCCGGGCAACGTGCCCTGCGGCGCGCGGATCTCGGCGGGATAGCTTGGTTGGGTCGCCAGGTCGTTACCGAAAAGCGCTGCCTCCGAAGTGAACCGGTCACCGGTGAGCTGCATGCCGTCACCGGAGTCTCCGGCGAAACGGATGACGACTTTCTCCAGCTTTTCCCGCTCGGGGAACGCCGAATTGGGTCGATGCGAATCTGATGCAGATCCTGACCTGGCTCCGTTTTCACTCGGACCCACGTCGCCGCCTTCCGTCGCTGTTTACCGCACCGGCATGTGGTCGAAACCGATGCGAACCACCCGAGTGCAGCCCTCGGCCGATTTTTATGTCACTGGTAGTACCGATTATTGCACTTCTCTTAGGTATTCATGGACACTCGTCTATACCGTCACGCTACTTCTTCGCCGCCAAAACACGAGGTCAAACACGCCTCTTCAATCCGAGACAAGACCAAGTGTGGCGTTCGTCACTTTTGCTGGGCGGCAAAGTCTAAGAACGAAAGTTACGCGTGAGTAACGTTTGCTAGCGGCTCTCTACCCTTGCGTCTCCCCCGTTCGGGGGAGGCCGCTGGCCTGGGTTAACCCGCCGTTTCTAGCCGCGCCGGGCCCAGTTTCAGACATGGCCGTGGCGTACAGCGCCAGGCCCGCCACGACGAAAACTCCAGCAATATTTAAGGCTTGCGTCGTAGCCGACGGCGACCAGGATCCAGCCGCGGGCGGGGTTACTACGCGCTCTTGTCGCGGCGCTCGGCGCGTGACGCCTTGCGCGGAACGATCGTCGGCAGCACGTTGTCCTGGACGGTCTCCTTGGTCACCACGACCTTGGCGACGTCGTCGCGGCTGGGGATGTCATACATCACCGGCAGCAGGACTTCTTCCATGATCGCGCGCAGGCCACGGGCCCCAGTGCCGCGGTGGATCGCCTGGTCGGCGATCGCCTCCAAGGCGTCCTGGCTGAACTCAAGTTCCACGTTGTCCATCTCGAACAGCCGGGTGTACTGCTTGACCAAGGCGTTCTTGGGCTCGGACAAGATCGTGACCAGCGAGTCCATGTCCAGGTTCGTCACCGAGGCGACCACCGGCAACCGGCCGATGAACTCCGGAATCAGGCCGTACTTGATCAGGTCTTCAGGCATGACCTCGGCGAAGTGATCGGTGGTGTCGATCTCGGCCTTGGAGCGCACCTCGGCCCCGAAGCCAAGACCGCGCTTGCCGACCCGGTCGGAGACGATCTTCTCCAGACCCGCGAACGCGCCCGCCACGATGAACAACACATTGGTGGTGTCGATCTGGATGAACTCCTGGTGCGGGTGCTTACGGCCGCCCTGCGGCGGCACCGACGCCTGGGTTCCCTCGAGGATCTTCAGCAGGGCCTGCTGCACGCCTTCGCCGGACACGTCGCGGGTGATCGAAGGGTTCTCGCTCTTGCGGGCGATCTTGTCGACCTCGTCGATGTAGATGATGCCGGTCTCGGCGCGCTTGACGTCGTAGTCGGCGGCCTGGATCAGCTTGAGCAGAATGTTCTCCACGTCTTCACCGACATAGCCGGCCTCGGTCAGCGCCGTGGCGTCGGCAATCGCGAACGGGACGTTGAGCATCTTGGCCAGCGTTTGGGCCAGGTAGGTCTTTCCGCAGCCGGTGGGGCCCAGCATCAAGATGTTGGACTTGGTCAATTCGACCAGCTCGCTGGAGCGGGAGTCGCGACCCTTCTCACCGGCCTGGATTCGCTTGTAGTGGTTGTAGACCGCGACCGCGAGGGTGCGCTTGGCGGTGTCCTGACCGATGACATAGCCCTCCAGGAATTCCCGGATCTCGGCAGGCTTGGGAAGCTCGTCGAGTTTTACCTCGTCGGCGTCAGCGAGTTCCTCTTCGATGATCTCGTTGCACAGATCAATGCACTCATCGCAGATGTACACGCCTGGCCCCGCAATAAGCTTTTTGACCTGCTTCTGGCTCTTCCCGCAGAACGAGCACTTCAGCAAGTCGCCGCCGTCTCCGATGCGCGCCATGGTGCTGGGGGCCTACTTCCTGTTCACCGTTGTGATTGTGCTATGTCGCGTGTATTCCCGACGCTACCCGCTTGCTCCACGGCGATGCGACCGTTAGAGGTGAATCGCGTCGGTGATATTCGTGTTGTGCGCCTGAACATATCGTCTTGGAGACCCCTACGCGCGCCTGAACGCGCCGCCGTGTCTTTGGCGTGTCGCGGCCGTTATGCGACTGAGAGGCAGCCGAACCCGTCAGCCATATGTCAGGCGTGGGAGTCGCCGTGGCCGAGGATACCGTGTTGATCGCCGACCGCGGCCTGGCCGAGTTGGCGGCCGCCCTGACCTAATGGCTTGCGTGGCTGCCAGTTAGGAGGTCGATGCCGAGAGCTTCCGGTACTCCAGCACGGTGTCGATGATCCCGTATTCCTTCGCCTCGGCGGCGGTCAGAATCTTGTCCCGGTCGGTGTCCTTGCGGACGACCGAGGCGTCCTTGTTCGTGTGGTGCGCCAACGTCGTCTCCATCAGCGTGCGCATCCGCTCGATCTCGGCGGCCTGAATCTCCAAGTCGGAGAACTGGCCCTGGATCACGCCGGCCAGCGACGGCTGGTGAATCAGTATCCGGGCGTTGGGCAGCGCCATGCGCTTACCCGGGCTACCCGCGGCCAGGAGCACTGCCGCGGCCGAGGCGGCTTGACCCAGGCACACCGTCTGGATGTCGGCACGCACGTACTGCATGGTGTCGTAGATCGCCATCAACGACGTGAAACTGCCGCCGGGCGAGTTGATGTACATAGTGATGTCGCGGTCGGGGTCCAGCGACTCCAGCACCAGCAACTGAGCCATGACGTCGTTGGCCGACGCGTCGTCGACCTGCACACCGAGGAAGATGATGCGTTCCTCGAACAGCTTGTTGTACGGGTTCGACTCTTTGACACCCCAGCTGGAGTGCTCGACGAAGGACGGCAGGATGTAGCGCGCCTGCGGCTGTGGCTTGGGGTTCATTCGGCTTCTCCGGTGATGTGAGCGGCGCGGGTGATGATGTGGTCGACGAACCCGTATTCCAGCGCTTCGGGTGCGGTGAACCACCGGTCACGATCGGAATCGGCCTCGATACGCTCCATGGACTGGCCGGTGAATTCGGCGTTGAGCCGGAACATCTCTTTCTTGATGACGGTGAATTGCTCTGCCTGGATGGCGATGTCGGCCGCGCTACCCGTCACCCCGCCGAGCGGCTGGTGCATCAGGATGCGAGCGTGCGGCAGCGCGTAGCGCTTGCCCTTGGTGCCCGCGGCCAATAGGAACTCCCCCATCGAAGCCGCCATGCCCATTGCGTAGGTGGCGATGTCGCACGGGGCCAGCACCATCGTGTCGTAAATCGCCATGCCCGCGCTGATCGATCCGCCGGGCGAATTGATGTACAGGTGGATGTCCTTGTTCGCGTCTTCGGCAGCGAGCAGCAGGATCTGCGCGCACAGCCGGTTGGCGATGTCGTCATCGACCTGCGACCCCAGGAAGATGATGCGCTCGGAGAGCAATCGCTCATAGACCGAATCGGTGAGGTTCAGACCCATCGCGCTGGCGCGCATTTCAGTCCCACGGCTCACAGTGGGTTACCTGCTTTCTCGAGTTCCGTATTCACCGACACTAACCAACCGGGGCCGTCGAGCACTCCCCGAAGCCCTTGCGTTCGCTCACAGCGTCACTTCGCGTCGTCTGCGGCGTCCGCATCGTCATCGTGGGACTCTTCGACGTCGCCGTCCTCCGGCCTGTGCTTGCCGAAGAACTCGTTGGTGTCGATGACGGTGCCGTCGCTGTCTTTGACGGTGGCCGCCTCGACCGCGGCAGCAATGGTCAGCCCACGGCGCACATCGGCGAACATCGCCGGCAGCTGGTTTTGCTGCTGCAGGTAGCCAAGCAGTTCCTGCGGCTGGATGCCGTACTGCCGCGAGGTCACCACCAGACGTTCGGTGAGGTCTTCCTGGCCCACCTGGATGTCGAGGTCGTCGCCCAGCGCGTCGAGCAGCAACTGCGTCTTGATCGCCTTCTCGGCCTCCGCGCGGGCGTCGGCGTCGAATTTCTCGCGCGACGAACCCTGCTTTTCGAGCGCTTCGGCGAGCTTGGCTTCGTCGTGGTCGAGCCCGTGCAGCGCATTGTGCACAGTGCTGTCCACCTGGGCCTGCACCACCGCTTCGGGCAACGGCATGTCGACCTGCTCGATCAAGGCATCCAACGCGGCGGTACGAATCTCTTCGGCCTGCTGGACGCGCTTGGTCCGGCTGACCTGATTGGAGAGATTGGCACGCAACTCGTCGATCGTGTCGAATTCGCTTGCCAGTTGGGCGAATTCGTCATCGGGTTCGGGCAGCTCGCGTTCTTTGACCGAGACGACGGTGACGGTGACTTCAGCCTCCTTGCCGGCGTGCGGGCCGGCGGCCATCTCGGTGGTGAACGTCCCGGTCTCACCGGCCTTTAGGCCGATGATCGCGTCGTCGAGGCCGTCGACGAGTTGGCCGGAGCCGACCTCGTGGGACAGGCCCTTCGTGGATGCCTCGGGCACGTCCTCGCCGTCGATGTTGGCCGACAGGTCGATCGACACGAAGTCGCCGGAGGCG
>DATAZN010000654.1:0-6851 GCA_036272035.1 Mycobacterium sp.
CGCTGAACTGGGTCGGGCCGGCCACCAGCCTGGTGGTGCTACAACTGCTGGCCTCGCTGGCCCTGTTGCGCAGTCTGTACGTGATCCTGGGCTGGCGGCCGGTGCTGCTCGTACCGCTGACCTTCGCGCTGTTCACCCCACTCGGCGTGCCGGGGTTCGCCTGGTGGGCGGCGGCCCTTAACTCGCTGCCGATACTGGCAGCGCTGGCCTGGGTCTGCGCGGACGCGATCCTGTTGGTCCGCAGCGGAAACCAACGATACGCCGCGACCGGCGTGCTGGCCTACCTCGGTGGGCTGCTGTTCTTCGAAAAGGCCGCGGTGATTCCGTTTGTCGCGTTCGCCGTCGCGGCGCTGCTGTGCCACGTGCAGGGCGATCGGTCGGCGATACGGACGGTGTGGCGGGCCGGCATCCGATTGTGGACGGCATCGCTGGCGCTGACCGGTGGCTGGGTCGTGGTGTATCTGGCCGTGGTCAACCAGCATCGCTGGAGTTCAGACCTGACGATGACGTGGGATCTGTTGCGCCGCTCGGTAACTCACGGCATCGTCCCGGGTTTGGCCGGTGGCCCTTGGGTGTGGGGCAGGTGGGCACCGGCCTCGCCGTGGGCAGTTCCCCCGACGACGGTCAAGGCGCTCGGCTGGCTGGTGCTGGGCGCCGCGCTCGGGATCTCGCTGGCCCGCAAGCAGCGCATCGCGCCGGTGTGGTTGACCGCGGCCGGCTACGTCGTCGCCTGCCAGGTGCCGATCTATCTGATGCGCTCGTCGCGCTTCACCGTGCTCGAGCTGGCTCAAACCTTGCGTTATTTTCCGGATCTCGTCGTGGTGCTGGCGTTGCTGGCCGCGGTCGGGTTCTGCGCGCCCAACCGCCCGTCGTCCGGCTGGCTCGATGCGTCGGCAGCCCGCACGGTGGTCGCGACCGCGGCCGCGGCGGCGTTCGTGGCGAGCAGTTGGTATTCGACAGCAACGTTCCTGACGTCCTGGCGGGACAATCCCGCACAGCCGTATCTGCAGAACGCCCGGCGCGATTTGGCTGCCGCACAAGCGAACTCGAGTGCGTCGTTGCTCGACCAGGAGGTCGATCCGCTGGTGCTCGGACGGGTGGCCTGGCCGGACAACCTGGCCAGCCACATGTTCGCGCTGCTGCCGAATCGCCCCGAATTCGGTTCTTCAACAACGCAATTGAAGACGCTGGACAGCAAGGGCCGGTTGGTCGACGCCCAGGTGACGTGGGTGCGCGCGATGGCGCCCGGCCCGGTCCCGCAGTGCGGATACCTGGTCCAGCCCGACCGGCCGGTTGAGATTGGTCTCGACGGCCCACTGCTGCCGATGGACTGGGCGGCCGAGATCAACTACCTGGCCAACAGCGACGGGTCGATAACGGTCTCACTGTCGGAGGGGATCGACGCCCGGGTCCAAGTACATCCCGGGCTCAATCGGGTCTACGTGCGACTACCAGGCGCGGGCAATGCCATGCGGGTGCGGGCCAACACGGCGGCGCTGAGCGTGTGCATCGCCGCCGGGCCGGTGGGATTCGTGCTGCCGCGCTGACGCGGGGCAAAGATGGAGCCACCTAGGAGAATCGAACTCCTGACCTGCTCATTACGAGTGAGCCGCTCTACCGACTGAGCTAAGGTGGCGTGCCCTGTCGGGCGGGACGAGTCTACGGCAGGGCCACTTGCACACCCAAGTTCAGTCACGCAGCGCCTGGCCGATGGTGGCGACCATGGCGTCGACGGCGAACTTGGGCTTGACGTTGATCGCCAGCGCCTCGCGGCACTCCAGAACGGCTTCGATGCAGCGCAGCAGCCGATCGGCGGAGACGTGGGCGGCCATCGACCCGATCTGCGCGGCCATATCGGGGTGGTTCGGCCGCACGCCACCCGCACTGGCAGCGACCAGCAGCGCGTCACGAAAGTAGGTCGCCAGGTCGATCAGCGCGCGGTCCAACGCATCCCGCGACGCACGGGTCTGACGCGACTTCTGCCGTCGCTCAAGGTCTTTGATCGCCCCGGTGGCACCGCGCAACGCACCGGCGGTGCCCTTGCCGGTGCCTCCGGCGCCCAGCGCGGTGCGCAGCTCCTCGGTCTCGGCTTCGTCGCGCCCGGCGGTCAGCACTGCCGCCTCGGCCTCGGCGGCGGCGACCAGCGCCTCGGCGGCGCTGAACGCCTTCGACCGGGTCGCGGCGTCGCGGGCCAGGCCCAACGCCTGTAGCCGGCGCTCACGCGCCTCCGGATCGGTGGCCAGCCGTCGGGCCCGCCCCACGTGGCCGCCGCTGACCGATGCCGCCCAGCTCGCTGTCTCGGCCGAGAGCCCGTCGCTGTCGATCAAGACCTGCGCGATGGCCTCCGGCTGGGGCGTCACCAGCGCGATATGCCGGCACCGCGACCGCAGCGTGATCGCGATGTCTTCGGGGTCCACCGACGGCGCGCACAGCAGGAAGACCGTCGACGGCGGCGGCTCCTCGACGACCTTCAGCAAAGCATTCGCCGCACCTTCGGTCAGCCGGTCGGCATCCTCGACCAGGACGATCTGCCAGCGGCCGGTGCTGGGCCGGCGCGATGCAACCTGGACGATCGCGCGCATGTCGTCGACGCCGATCGACAATCCCTCCGGGATGACCCGTCGCACGTCGCCGTGGGTCCCGGCCATCGTTGTCGTGCAGGACCGACACTCTCCGCAACCGGGTACGCCCTCAGACGTGCACTGCAGGGCCGCAGCGAAGCACAGCGCGGCCACCGAGCGCCCCGAACCGGGCGGGCCGGTGATCAGCCAGGCATGCGTCATCGCGGAGCTGTGAGTCGAATCACCGCGGGCGGCCGCGGCGGCGGCCGTCAAGTCAGCCTCGACCGACTCCTGGCCAACCAACCGTGTGAATACCCGCGACATCACCGGCAACAGTAGTGGCCACCGCTGACCGCTCCGCACGACCAGCGCCCGCACACTGCCGTTTTGGCTACTTTTTGGTCCCCGCCGACCGATACGGTGGGCAGGTGAGTAGGGCCGGGGCACTTCCCAGACGAATCAGTGGATTCGTCCAGTGGTTCGTGCGCACCCCGTGGCCGGTGTTCACGCTGAGCCAGCTGCAGGCCGACATCATCGGCGCGCTGCTGGTGCTCGGCTTTCTGCGCTACGGACTGCCCCCCGAAGACCGCATCGAACTGCAAGAGTTGCCGGCCCTCAACCTGGCCACCTTCACCGCATCGATCGCGGTGCTGTTCCTGGTCGGAACCGCGATCAGCGCGCGTCTACTGGTGCCGGTGTTCCGGTGGCAGCGCCGCGACAGTCTGCTCGCCGACACCGACCCGGCCGCCACCGAGCTGGCCCGTAGCCGTGCGCTGCGAACGCCGTTCCACCGCACGGTGATCAACCTGGCGTCCTGGCTGATCGGCGGTGTGATTTTCATCGTGGCGAGCTGGCCGGTGGCCCATCACGCCGCGCCGGTGGTGGCCGTTGCCACCGGCCTGGGGGCCACCGCAACCGCGATCATCGGTTATCTGCAGTCCGAGCGGGTGCTGCGTCCGGTGGCCGTTGCTGCCCTGCGCGGCGGGCTGCCGGAGAACATCCGGGCATCGGGCGTGATCGGGCGCCAGATGCTGACCTGGGCGCTGTCCACCGGGGTTCCGCTGCTGGCGATCGTGCTGGCCGTGGTCGGCGACAAGGCTGAGTATCTGCATGGGCCGCCGGAGAAGCTGCTGAACCCGATCCTGCTGCTGGCGTTGCTGGCGCTGGGCATCGGGCTGGCCAGCACGCTGCTGGTGGCGATGTCGATCGCCGACCCGCTGCGTCAGCTGCGCTGGGCGCTCGGTGAGGTGCAACGCGGTAACTACAACGCTCACATGCAGATTTACGACGCCAGCGAGCTGGGTCTGCTGCAGGCCGGCTTCAACGACATGGTCCGCGACCTGTCCGAGCGGCAACGGCTGCGCGACCTGTTCGGTCGCTACGTGGGCGAAGACGTCGCGCGGCGTGCGCTGGAGCGCGGCACCGAGCTGGGCGGTCAAGAACGCGACGTCGCGGTGCTGTTCGTCGACCTGGTCGGCTCGACCAAGCTGGCGTCGACGCGACCGCCCGCCGAAGTGGTCAGCATGCTCAACGAGTTCTTCCGGGTCGTGGTCGACACCGTCGGCCGGCACGGTGGTTTCGTCAACAAGTTCCAGGGTGACGCCGCACTGGCCATTTTCGGGGCGCCGATCGAGCATCCGGACGCCTCCGGCGGCGCACTGGCGGCGGCCCGCGAGCTGCACGACGAACTGCTGCCGGTGATCGGCTCGGCGGAGTTCGGTATCGGGGTGTCGTCGGGTCGCGCCATCGCAGGGCATATCGGCGCGCTGGCCCGTTTCGAGTACACCGTGATCGGCGACCCGGTCAACGAGGCGGCCCGGCTCACCGAGCTGGCCAAGCTCGAGGACGGCCACGTGCTGGCCTCGTCCGTCGCGGTCAGCGGCGCGCTTGACGCCGAAGCGTTGTGCTGGGATGTGGCCGAGGTGGTGGCGTTACGCGGTCGCACCGCGCCGACTCAATTGGCTCGGCCGCTCAACCTCGCCGCGCCTGTGGAAGTGTCCGGCGAACTCAGCGGCTAGCGGGGGGCGGGACTGCTGGCGCGAGGCTCAGGTTGCCGGGCAGCAGCGGCCCGATGTCGATGAACGTCTTGCCCTGCGGGTCCGGGGTGACGGCGGGGTCGTTGCCCAGGTTCAGCAGGTCACTGAGGCCTGGCACGTTCGCCGGCTGACCGCCCAAGAGCACTCCGCCGTCGGACTCGGTGATGTTCTGAACCACCACCGGGCTCTCCGTACCACCCATGACCTGCAGCAAGTCCAGAACGGAGGGGCTGTTCGCGTCGAGGCTGTCACGCGAGTTGTCGGAGAGTTGCATCGAGGGCACCTCGACATCGCGCAGCGGCGGCGACGACGGGGCGGCGATCAGGATGCTGACGCCGCCGAGCGCAACACCAGCGGTGATGCAGTATCGGACAGCGGGTCGCATGACTCTCCCTAGGTGACGCCGTGACGGTTCCACAACGCGTGTAGGGACACTGTACCTGAGAAGTGGCTGAGAATCATCAGTTATTTTTCGAAACACCCGAAGAAAGTTTGCTAAGAGATCGCTCAGTCGGCCTGAGTCACCGAATATGCCCTGCTAGCTGCGCTTGGCGGCCTTCTTGGCGGCGGTCTTCTTGGCGGGTGCCTTCTTCGCAGTTTTCTTGGCCGTCCGCTTCACCGGGCCGCGGGCCCGCCGATCGGCCAGCAGCTCGGACGCGCGTGCATCGGTGATCGACAGCACGTCGTCGCCCTTGCGCAGGCTCGCGTTTGTCTCGCCGTCGGTGACGTAGGGGCCGAACCGACCGTCCTTGATCACCATCGGCTTGCCCGACGCCGGGTCGGTGCCCAGCTCGCGCAGCGGCGGGGCGGCGGCACCCTGCCGGCCGCGTCGCTTGGGCTCGGCGTAGAGCTTCAGCGCCTCCTCGAGCGTCACGTCGAACATCTGGTCTTCAGTCGCCAAGGACCGAGAGTCGGTGCCGCGCTTGAGGTATGGGCCGTAGCGGCCGTTCTGCGCAGTGATCTCTTCTTTGGAGTCGGGGTCGACACCGACCACCCGCGGCAGCGACAGCAGCTTCAAGGCGTCCTCGAGCGTCACGGTCTGCAGATCCATGCTGCGCAGCAGCGATCCGGTCCGCGGCTTCGGGCCGGTCGGCTTCTTGCCCTTCTTGGCCGGCTGCCCGGCAGCACCGTCGTCGTCGTCCGGCTTGGGCAGCACCTCGGTGACGTACGGACCGTAACGGCCGTCCTTGGCGACGATTTCGTGCCCGGTCTCCGGGTCGACACCGAGCGTGCGTCCTTCTTGCGGCGTTGAGAACAGTTCTTCGGCGACGTCGAGGGTCAGCTCGTCGGGGGTCAGCGAGTCGTGCAGGTTGGCCCGCTGCGGCGTCGGTTCGCCGTCATCGCCGACCACCATCCGCTCCAGATACGGCCCGTTCTTGCCGACCCGCACGTTGACCGCGCGCCCCTCGGCATCATCAAAGAGCTTGATGGAGTTGACTTCTCGTGCGTCGATGCCTTCGAGGTTGACGCCGACGAGCTTTTTCAGTCCACCCGAGCGCGCCACCGAGTCGGCCACGCCGTGGTCGCCACCGAAGTAGAAGTTGTTCAGCCAGTTGGTGCGTCGCTCAGTGCCCGAGGCAATGGCGTCGAGTTCGTCCTCCATCGCCGCGGTGAAGCCGTAGTCGACCAGACGCCCGAAGTGCTGCTCCAGCAAACCGGTGACGGCGAACGCGACCCAGGACGGCACCAGCGCGCTGCCTTTTTTGACGACGTAGCCGCGGTCCTGGATGGTCTTGATGATCGACGAGTACGTAGACGGCCGCCCGATGCCCAGTTCTTCGAGAGCCTTGATCAACGACGCCTCGGTGTAGCGGGCCGGCGGGTTGGTGGAGTGTCCATCGGGGGTCAGCTCGGTGGCATCCACCCGCTGTCCCTGGGTCAGCTGCGGCAGCCGGCTCTCGGCGTCGTCGGCCTCGCCACCAGCCAATTCGTCGACGGTCTCCACGTAGGCCTTCAGGAATCCGGCGAAGGTGATGGTGCGACCGCTGGCCGAGAACACGACCTGGCGGCCGTCGGATTCGCCGTTGATCCGCAAGCTCAGCGTGGTACCGCGGGCGTCGGCCATCTGCGAGGCCACCGTGCGCTGCCAGATCAGCTCGTAGAGCCGGAAGTCGTCACCGTCGAGCTCACGGCGCACCGCGTCGGGTGTCGCGAAGGTTTCTCCTGCGGGCCGGATCGCCTCGTGAGCTTCCTGGGCGTTCTTCACCTTGCGGGTGTACTGGCGCGCCGACGGGTAGACGTACTCCTCGCCGTA
>DATAZN010000655.1:0-22226 GCA_036272035.1 Mycobacterium sp.
GGTGGATACACGCCTCGCAGGATCCACGCCCACCAGTTGTTACCGGTTTCGAGCTCGTCGCTGGCGTCGTAGTCGGGGCTGGGATCGAGCGGGATGTTGTTCGCCTGGGAGCCCGGAGGGAGTTCCGCTACGTTTCTTTGGTTGGCGTTGGCCGAGGGCGGCGGCTGTCCGTACACGGCGACAACGACGGTGCGATCGGGACTGTTTTCCGACCAGACTCCCATTTGGCTGTTGGCACAATTGGACATGATGGCCATATAGGCGGGGTTGTGGTACCACCGGTTTAGCAAATCGTTGCCACTGATAGCTATCGACTGATTAATCGCCACGGTTTCCGCCACCTGGCCATGGAAGCCTGCCGCGTTGGCGCGATCTTGTGGTGCGGACCCGTCTGAGCCGACGTCCCCATCAAGGTTGCGGTTGTTCAGCACGTCCCTGGTATGCCACTGGGCGGCGAGTTGCAATTGTGGGTTGATCCTGACGTCGTTGGTGCAGCCGGCCTGATGCTCAATGGTAAAGACGTTGGAAACCACACTGTCGTTGAGCCGCTTGTTGTTCGGTATGAGGGTGTTGTTGTCACCATCCGCATGCGCGCTGGGCGTGGCCACCAGGGCGCCAGCGACGAGCAAGCCAGGCAGAGTAAGGGGCGAATACCGCATGTCGGTCTCCTTCATTTTCTTAGCCGCCGGTTGGTGGCTGGTAGTAAGCTGCCGAGTCGCGCAGTTGCCAAATCTGCGCTGGGCATAACAGGTTAACTGCATACGAGACAAGGTAATTGGCGGCGGATTCGTCATTTGGCACAATGTCGCTCTTCACATCACCCATGACTTGCGAGTAACCTTCGCCGTGGCCCAACTTGTCACAGATTCCGTAGCCGTAATTGACCGCGTCGGCAGGATTCGCAAAGTTGTTGTAGTGTCGCCGCACCATCACGTCGTATACGTATTCGACCTCAGGTGCCGGGGCGGCGGATGCCCGCGGCACCGGCCCCGGCAAGAGCGAGCCGGCGACACTCGCGGCCGCGATCGCCAGAGCGCAGAAACACGTCCAAATCTTCACCGGTTCACCGCATCTCGGTCATACCGGGTCGAATTGCGAAATCAGCCATCGGCCGCCAACCTTGTCGAGGGTGACCCGAACGCTCGATGCCGTGCCGGTCGGCGCGTCTTGGCCGACGATGACGGTCTGGTTCACGAAAAGTAGTACCACAGCGTGGTTTTCGGTCGCTGAAGTCGATGCGGCAGCGGGAACGGTTGCGACGGCCGAGATCTGCTTCTGCTTGGCTCCCGGGATGACCACATCGTGGGTCAGCGTTGTGTAGGCGTTCAGGAACGTACCGGTCAGCCGGCCCCGCGCGCCGTCAAGGTCCTTCTCGACAGTGTCGGGCTTATAGGAAAGCAGCGCGATTGTGCTGTCGGTGGCGGCCCGCACGGATTCGGCGCGGGCTCCCCTAGCGTCGCGAGCCGAGCCGTCCTGCCACTTCAGAAAGCCCGCGGCAGAAGCCAGCAACAGCGCCAGCGCGGGTAGCACCAAGTACACGATCGCCCGCGACCAGCGGACGTGCCGCGCCGTGGTCGTCGGCTGCTCGTCGTGGTCCGATCCATTGACCTCCGTGGCGGCTTCGGTCGCGTCGGTATTGTCCGTTATGGTCACTGTCTGCACCGACTCGGCCTGTGTTTCGTCCACCGAGTCGCTCTCACTTGGGTTGCCCGCGCGGCGCGGTGTCAGCCGCCTCATGGCACGAACCCGACATTAGAAACCTTCACCTGGTTACCTACCTTCTGCACATTGATTCGCATTCGCCATTCCCGCGGAACTTGCTCTGGCTCACCGGCATTCGAGGTCTGCACCGATAGCGCCACCAGCGCCTGCGCTGAATCGGTCGTCTGCGACTCCAAGCCGGCCTCCGTAATCGTGCCGACCGTCTTCGCCTGAGCTTTCTTGAGCACCTCGATGAACGGCTGTGACCGCTTGGCGAAGTCGTCGTAGAACTCCCCCGTGGCCCCGTCCAGAATGCGATGCACATCGGCGTCGGCGTGCTGCCAGTCGATCGTTGTCAAATTCAGCGCGCCCTGCCTGGCCACCTGCAGAAGCTGACTTCGCTGGGCCTGCGCCTGGTGCGACTGGTAGGCGCGAAACCCCAACCATCCGACCAGTCCTGCCAACACGACAACCACGGCCAGACCGAACAGCGTCGTGCGCCGCAACGCCTCCATCGGCCTTTTGGACGGCGGGATCGGCTCGCCATCGGCGTCGTCCGCAGCGGGCTCGGACTCGAAGTCCTCGATGTCGATGTCGACGTCGTCGTCCTGGGCCAGTTCAGAATCAGTCGCTACTTGCATACCGTTCTCCGTCCGTCGTGGTCGTTAGGGCCGTGCGCCATTGCTGTCAGTTGCCCGGCGGCACCAACATCGTTTGCCATGATTTGTCCTTCGGCGCGGTACGCGCCAGATCGGATTGGGTGTACTGACGCCCGTCCGGCCCGATATAGGTGCCGGTGGCCGGGTTGTACTCGGCGGCCGCCACCGGCGGTGGCGCGGGAGCCGGTGGGGCCGGTGCTGCCTGCCGCGGCGACCCGGGCGGCAGTTGCGGGATGTCTTGGCCGGTGTAGGTGGCGCTGGGGTCGCCTTTCCAGTTCCAGCCGTCGTTGAGCGGCACATACTTTTCGTCGCTTTCGCACAGCTTCACCGTTGGTGCGCTTTTGCCGGGCCTGGTTTCGCACGGGATGTTGCGGACGCCGCGCACGGCGGTAATGGGCGAGTCCTGTGGGATCCTGCAGTACAGGTCGCCAGCGGGCCGTTCCGGATAGTCTTCGAAAACGGGGTTCCGCTGCTGCTGGGCCGGTAAGAACCCAGTAGTGCACGGCGGCGGCAGGTTGATGTTGAGGTTGAAGCTGAGGTATTGGCCTCTATAGGCCTGCTTGGTGTTCAGGTTCCCCAAGATGCCGGCCTGTTCGGCTTGGATGGACTCGGGGAATATCACCAGCAGCGATTCGATGTCGTTTTGGTAGGTGAGCGCGACCTGGCTGACGCTGACCAGGTTGGCCAGCAGAACCGGCAGGGTCGGTTGCAGCCGCTCTAGAAGTTGGCGTGTCTCCGCGAGCCCCGAGCCGCCGTTGTCGATGACGGCGGCGACGGCCTTGTCGTGGGTCTGCAATTCGGTGGTCACCGTGGCCAAATGCGATGCCCACGCCGCTATCGCATCGGACGTCTGGATTTGGGAATTGGCTACCGGCTGCCAATTATCGATCAGCGCAATCAGCGGGTCGAGATTCTCGCGGGCGTCGATCGAAAGGTTAGATCCGCCCTTGACGATGCGGGAAAGTTCGGGACCGAGGCCGCCCACGGCCGTGTACGACTCGTCAATGACGGTCTTCAGGTTGTCGTGAGGTATCGCTTGCAGAGCCGTGTTAGCGGCACTGAGCAGGGCATTGATGTCGGGCGGTACCGAGGTGTCGCTCAGCGGAATCACGTCGCCGTCCTTGAGCGGTGGCGAGGTGCCGTTGCGGGGCCGCAACTCGACGTACGATTCGCCGACCGCCGACTGACTGTGCACCTCGGCTTTGAGGTCTCTCGGGATGTGGATGCCGGATTTCAGCGACAGCACAGCTTCGACGCCGCCATCGGTCAGGTTCACCGACTGCACCCGGCCAACTTCGGTGCCGCGATAGGTGACGTTGCCGGTCTGATACAGCGCGCCGGATTGCGGCAGTTCCATCCTCACCGTGTACCGGCCGACGCCGAACAGCATGGCCGGCAGTTTCACGAAGTGCAGCGACATCACTGTCAACGCGACAAGCGCGATAACGGTAAGGACCACTAGCTGAATCTTGACTCGTCTGTGTAGATGCATCTAGCGCCCCTGGTCCCAGTGGTAGGGAATCGTGAGCGGATTGCCCGGGTTGAACGGGCCGCCAGCCAGGCACGGGCTGGGGTACTGGCCGACGGTGCGGCCCCACTGCAGCTCTAGCTCGGTCAGGTCGCACGCCCACTTCGTACCGGTGAATAGTCCGGCGTCGATGCGGCTGAGCGTGAGGTCGATGATCCCCGTCAGGTTGACGTAGTCACCGCGCATGAAGTTTTCGAAGGTTTCGTTCGGAAATGGGAAGGTGGGAATCAGGCTCAGCGATCGTGTCAGGCTGGGGCCAGCGTTGGCGAGCGACTCCAACACCGGTCCGACTTCCTTTAGCTCCTTGACCAGGTTTTGTTTGGTTTTGATGACCGTGTCGGCGGTCAAGGCGCTGAATTTGCCCAGCTGGTCGGCGGCGTCGACCAGGCTGTCTCGCTCGTTGTTGAGTACCGAGAGCGCGTCGGGGATGGTCTTGATGGCCCGGTCCAGGACGGGTTGCTGAGCGCCGAACTTGCCGACTAGGTGGTTGAGCTTCTCGGCGGCTGCGATGATGTCACCCTTTTGGTCGTTGAGGTACGCGGTGAATTTGTCGAGCTGTCCAATCAGGCTTCGCACATCTTGCTCGCGGCCCCGGAACGCGGTGCTCAGCGCCTCGGTGATGTCCTGTACTTGGCTAATTCCGCCACCGTTGAGCACCAGCGACAGCGCCGCCAGCGTGTGATCGGTGGTCGGGTAGGCGCCGCCATGTGACAGCGGAATGAGTGAGCCGTTGCGCAGCTCGCCTTGCGGTGGTTCGAGTTTCGGCGATGCCAGCTCGATGTGCTGCGAACCCAGCAGGCTGGTCGTGCCGATCTTGGCGGTCGCGTTAGCGGGCAGGTCGACGTCGCCGTTGAGCCGCATGGTGAGCAGCGCATGCCAGCCCTGGCGCTCGATTTTTGTCACATGGCCGACCGTCACGTCTGCGACCCGCACCCGCGAGTTCGGTTGAATGTTGTTGACATCGGGCATCTGCGCCTGGATGACGAAAAAGCCCGGGCCGTTGCCCTGGGTGCCGGGCAGCGGCAGCGAATTCAGCCCGCGCCAGCCGCAGCCAGATATCCCGGCCACAACCACGAGCGTCACCAGACTCGTCGCCACGCGGAGCCAGCGGGTGTGTCTCACGAGCCACCTCCGGGGGGCACCATCATGCCGGGCAGTCCGGCCGCCGGATTAGTGGTAACCGTCTCGTTGGCCAACGCACCTGGTCCCGGTGCTTCTGCGGGCAGCGGCGCACTCGGGGGCCCGGCGGCAGGCGGTGGGCCAGTCACTTGGGCCGGCGGCGACGTATTAGCTGGCGGAATGTAGTCGGGCCGCATCCAGTCCTCGCTGTAGGTGACCTCGTTGGGCCTAGCCTGTGGTCCGACGAAGAGGTTCTCTCCGATCATCGGGAAGTTGTACTGGCGGTTTTTGAAAATCGGCGCCAGGTACTGCGCGCAAAGTTTTGACGCTTGCTCGGCCCCGAGGCGGGAGGCGGCCTGCACCGCTCCGCAGAGAAAGGCGATCGGGTTGGCGAAGTTGTTGATCGCCAGCGCGCCGGTCAGCGCACCGTTAGCCGGCTCGAAGATGTTGTTGAAGTCCTGCAATACCGTCGGGCCGATATGCAGCGTCTGCTTGATGTCGTCGAGGCTTTGGACCACCGCCGTGGTGATCGACGCCAGCTTGTCCGACGTGGTGCCGATGGCCTCACGGTTGTCTGCGGCGAAGCTCTGCAAGTCGTTCAGGACCCCGTTGAGGCTCTCCACCGTCTGACCGACCTTGTTCGGATTGTCGGCCAGCACCGACGAGACCGCGGCCAGGTTGCGGTTCAGCTGTTCGAGCAGATCGGCACTATCGTGCAGCGCCGTCACCAGCGTCGATAGGTTTTTGAACGTTGAAAAGATGTCCTTGCTGTGGTCACCGAGTGCGGACACCGTCTGCGACAGTTTGATGATGCTGTCGCGGATGGTGGGGCCCTGCCCGCGCAGGTTGTCGGCGGCGGTGTTGATGAGCGAACCCAGCGTGCTCACGCCGCCCGGCTGGGTGGGCTTCAGCAATTCGGTGACGCGCTGGAGTTGGTCTCGCAAGTCATCCCACTCAACTGGCACCGCCGTGCGGTCCTGGGGAATGACCGCGCCGTTGCCCATCGTGGGCCCGCTGGTGAAGGGCGGGGTCAGCTGGATGGCCCGACCCGTCACCAGCTGCGGCGACAGGATTACGGCCTTAGCATCGGCGGGGACCTTGTACTTGCGATCGAACCAGAAAGAAATCTTCGACCGCAGGGGCTGCGGTTCAATCTTTTCGACCTTGCCCACTGGCACGCCCCGGATGCGCACGTCGTCGCCGGGAAACACGCCGTTGCTGTTGTCGAAGTAGCCGACCACCAAGGTGTGGGCGACCTGATCGCTGACTCGCATCGCGGCGAACAAGCCGCCAACGAGCATCAGGACCAGGGTGCTCGCGAGCACCAGGCGGGAGTTGTTTCGAAGCCAGGTCATCACGGTTGGCCCCCCGGTCGCATCGGCGGGTCGTTCACAATGATCGGCTTGGGCGCCGGCGCGGGAATGGGAACTAGGGGCGGCCCCGGCGGTGGACCGCCAGGTGGCGGCGCCTGAGGCGGCTGTCGATAGGGGTAGCAGCCAGGACCGGGCAAAGCCACCCCAGGCACACCGCACTGATGGTTGTCCGGGTTGCCGGTGATCGCGTCGGGCAGATTTTGCCGCGGCTGGCCGCCCTGGCCGGTCCGCGGGTATGGCATCGGCAAGGGTGGAGTCGCGCGCTGACCGGTCGGCGGGTCCGTCAGCTGCGACGGCAGCAATGTCGCCGGGTCCAGTCCCAGGTCAGAGAAAGCGGAATTGATGTACGGCTGCACGAATTGACCTGGCAGCAGGTTCACCACGTATGCCTTGAAGAACGGGCCCGACGCAACCGACTCGCCAAGCGACATGACATAGGCATTGACCATCGGGATGGCCTTCTGCAGACGCTCCTTGCGGTTGTCGATGATCGTCAACACCCCGTTGAGCTTGTCCAATGCGGGCCGCAGCTCCTGCCGGTTCTCGGCGATGAATCCCTGCAGTTGCCGCGACGCCGCGGAGATATTCATCCAGATCTGGTCCAGGGCCGCGCTCTGCGTCCGCAGCTGCGCCAATAGCGCATTGGTGTCCTTCACCAGGCTGACCACCTGGTCGGTGCGCTTGGCCAAAACTCCTGTCGCCTTGGCCGCGTTGTCGAGCAGGGTGCGGAGGTGGGCGTCGCGTTCGTCGAGTGTTTGGGCAAACCTCGCCACCCCTTGTAACGCATTCCTCAGATCCGGCGGCGTATGGGCAAAGGTTTTCGCCAAGGTGGCCAGCGACCCGGACAGCTGGTCGGTGTTGATCCCGCTGATCGTGGTGGCCAGGTCGCCGAGAACGTCAGGCAGCTGGTAGGGCGACACCGTCCGATCCATCGGGATGGTGCCCTCGAGCTGGCCTTCGCCGCGCGGTGTGACGTCGAGGATCTTGGCGCCCAGGAGGCCTTTGGTTTTGATCGCCACCTCGGTGCGGTCGCCCAGACGAACGTCCTTGGCGGCCTTGAACTTCACCAGCACGCCGGACCCGTCGAGTTCGATGCTGGACACCTTTCCCACCGGGAAACCGGAGACCTCGACGCCGTTGCCGGTCCTCAAGCCGCCGGCGTCAGCGAAATAGGCGGAGACGGTTCTGCCCTGGTTGAGAAAGGGCAGCTTCTGCCACTCCAGCGCGGCCAGCACAACGACAGCGACGGCCACGAGGCCGACGGCGCCGATGATCATGGGGTTGCGTTCAGAGAACAGCTTCATTTTGGCGTGCACCGTCCCGAGGCTTGACCGGCGACCTTGATGTACACCGGCTGGCCGCCTTTGCCGTTGAGCTTGAGCACGACATCACAGAAGTAGAAGCTGAAGTAGTCGCCGTACATCGCCTGGCGGTCCATCGCCCGGTATTTGTCCGGCAGCGTGTTGATCAGGTTGTCGAGGTAGTCATGGTCGGCCAGCGCAATGTTTGCGACGCGGTCGGTCTGCTGGACCACTTTCCGTAACGGCTGCCGGGCCTGTGACATGAGGTCGGCGACTGAGCCGGCCGCGGCGTTCGTGTAGGCCACCGCGTTGGAGATGTCGGTCTTGCGGGCGGCCAGCCCGTGAACCAACTGGGACAGCGACGTCACCGCTTTGTCCAATCGGTCGCTCTGACCGCCCAGCGACCCCAGCACCACATTGAGGTTGTCGACCACCTGTCCGATCAGCAGATCGCGGTCGGCCAACGTGTTGGTCACCGCGGCCGCCTGGTCCAGAAACGTCCCGATCGTGGGTCCCTGGTCCTGGAATGCCTGGATGAACAGTTTGCTCAGCTCATTGACCTGGTCCGGGTTCAGCGCCCGGAACAGTGGGCGGAAGCCGCCGATCAGCGCATCCAGATCCAGCGCGGGTTCGGTACGGGACAGCGGGATCGCTTGACCGGGCCTAAGCGTCTTGAGCCCCCCGGCCCCTTCTTCGAGCGCCAGGTAGCGGTCGCCGAACAGGTTGTCGTATCGCAGCACCGCCCGGGTTCCCTCGGTCAGGGTGACTGATTTTTCGGCGGTGAACTCGACCCGCACCGTCGCGTCCGGATTGATGGAGATGTTCTTGACCTTGCCGACCTCCACCCCGGCGATCCGGACCAGCTTGCCTTTCCTCAGATTGGTCACGTTGTTGAACTCGGCGTAGTAGGTGTTGCCTGCGCCGAACCGAACCTGGGCGAAGACCGAAACGAGCAGCAACGCGGAAAGCAGGCAGACGGTCAGGAAAACGCCCAGCCCCACAATGGTGCCTCTGAGGTTTTCCTTCATAGCTTCTCTCCTGCTTCTGTGGATCGTCGGCGGCCACAATGGCGGTCAGGGTGGCGGCGGTCAGGGTGGCGGCGGACCCGTTGCCGGTGGCGGCGGACCCGGCGGCGGCGGTGCCGGCGGTACCCCGGGAAACAGCGGCACCCCGCCCGGCCCGTAGAGCTGCGCGCCGTACGGCGGCGTTGCAAGCCCAAGGGTTGGCTGCGGCCCAACCGCCGTCCCGGGGATGCAACTGCGGAAGCGCCTGCTCGTTGCCGAGGCCGGTTCATCGAGCCTCGCCTGCGGCGGCTCCGGCACAGGGTGGGTGGCCCCGAAGTACGACCCGTAACACGGACGCCCGATGCCAGGGTTGGGCCGCATATCGAGCCCGGTTCCCCAACCGGTGTTCGTGACGAGCTGGCGCACCGGGAAGTTCTTCGTGGAGTCCGGCAGCGACCCGCACCCCGGCTTTCCGCCGGGCCCGCCCTTGGCCTCGGCAATGGGCAGGTTGTCGGGATAGATGTACGGGTCGTTGCCCAGCAACAGCGCGACGTCGAGTTGAAGCGTCCGGCCGTCGGCGCCGCCCCACGCCGAATAGCCCCCGTTGTTGAGATACCAGGTGACGCCCTGTAAGAAGCAGGTGTACTCGGGGTTGTACTTGAGCAGCAGGTTCGTCGTCGGTTCGAGGGTGTTAACCGATGCGACGAAATTGTCCTTGCTCTGGCCGAGCAGGTTGGTCCCGGCCTGTGCGAAGCCGACGGTGTTGAGCAGCAAGTCGTCCAGCGCCTTCTTGTGATCCACGACGGTGGTGCTGGTGGTGCTGGCGGCGTTCAGGATAGTCAGGATGTTCTGGGCAGCTGCGTCGTAGGTGGCGCTGAGGTCCCCCAGCTTGCGCCAGTCCGCACGGATGGTGTCACTGCGCGCGTTGAGCGCCAGCAACACCTGGTTGAGGTCGGTGGTGGCCTCGCCCATCCGTTCACCTTGTCCGCGGACGCCTTCGGCCACCGCGCTCAGAACCGCGTTCAGCTTTAGCGGATCGACCATGTTGAGGAGGTCGACGACGTTTTCGAAGACTGTGTTGACTTCGGTGCTGACATTTTTGGAATGCAGCACTGCGCCGGCAGCCAGCCGGGCGGGACTTGGGTTTGGCGGATATTCCAGGTCGACGAACTTGGCACCGAACGCGGTGGTGGCACTGATCTGCGCCTGTACGTTGGCCGGGATATACCGGATCTGATCAGGGTCAATCTCCAGCCTCAAGCTGGCCTCATCCCTGCCACTGCCGATCTGGCTGACCCGGCCGACTTGGACGCCACGCAGCATGACCTTGGCGTTGGTCTCCAGCACCAGCCCCGCTCGATCCGATGTCATCTTCACCGGCACGTATGACCGGAAGGTCCCACTGAAGGCGGCCGTGGTCACGAACAGGAACACACCGATCGCCACCAACAGGATCACTGTCCACCACGGGGTGGGGATGAGGTGTTCTCCTGGCTTGCGTTGTTTCATGGCACTAGCTCGCCAGGTGGAAGTTGCCGGACTGGCCGTAGACGGCGAGCGTGATCAGCACGATCTCCACCGCCGCGACCACCATCGAGGTACGCACCGCCCGGCCCACGGCCTCACCAACCCCGGCCGGCCCGCCGCTCGCGGTGTACCCGTAGAAGGTGTGCACCAGCATGACCACGACCGTGATCGCTAAAACCTGGAAGAACGACCAGATGATGTCGCGGGGACTGAGGAACGTGTTGAAGTAATGGTCGTAGACACCGGAGCCCTGGCCGTAGATGGTGACGGTGCCGGCGCGGGAGGCCAGGAAGGCCATCATGATTGCGATGCAGTACAGCGGGATCACCACAACCACCCCGGCGACCACCCGGGTGGACGCCAGATAGCTGACGCTGCGGACACCGAGCACCTCGAGCGCATCGATCTCCTCGTTGATCCGCATCGCGCCCATCTGAGCGGTGGCGCCGGCACCGATGGTCGCCGACAAGGCGACGGAGGCGGTTCCCGGCACAATGAGCCGGACATTGAAGTACGCCGAGGCGAACCCGGTGAGCGCCTCGATACCGACGGACGCCAACTGGTTGTAGCCCTGCACCGCCACCAAGGCGCCGGTGGTCATCGTCAGGAAGCCGACGATCACGACGGTCCCACCGATCATTGCGAGCGCGGCGGTACCTAGCCCCATTTGCGCGATCAACCGCAGCATCTCTGTCCGGTAGTTGACGACTGCATCGGGAATCGAACCGAGTGTCGTAACGTAGAACTGCATCTGTGATCCGATCCGATTCCACTCGCGCACCACGGTGTTCGTTGTGCGCTGTAGTCGGGGATGCAGCCTGCTCGGAAGTGCCTGCGTCATGGGTTCACCTCATGACACCGTGAACTGGATACCGACGGCGGTCACAATGACGTTGATCGCGAACAACACCATGAAGGTGAACACCACGGTCTCGTTGACCGCGTTGCCGACACCGGCCGGACCACCGCCGACCGAGATGCCCTTGTAGCAGGCGATCATTCCCGCCGCATAGCCGAATAGCGTCGCCTTGATCAGTGAGACGAGGACGTCGGAAAGGCCGGTCAGCGTCGTCAGCCCCGTCACGAACGCACCCGCCGAGACGTGTTGGACATACACGGTGAAAAAGAACGCGCCGGCAAGACCCACCACGGTCACCGCCGCCTCCAGCGCCAAAGCCACCGTGGTGGCCGCCAGCACGCGCGGGACCACCAGCCTCTGGATGGGGTTGATGCCCAGCACCCGCATCGCATCGAGTTCTTCGCGGATGGTCCGCGCTCCCAGATCGGCGCACATCGCGGTGGCGCCCGCACCGGAGACCACCAGCACCGTGACGATGGGGGCGATCTGGTTCACGGTGCCGATCGCCGCGCCGGTTCCGGACAAATCCCCGGCACCGATTTCGGTCAGCAGAATGTTGAAGATGAAGGTCAGGATCACCGAGTACGGGAGCGTCATCATTAGCGCCGGCAGCATTGACACCCGTGCCACGAACCAGGTCTGGAGTAGGTATTCGCGCCAGGCGAACGGCGGCTTGAAGGTCAACACCATGCCGTCCAGCCCCATCGCGAATAAGTCGCCCATCGCGCGGACCGGCTTGCCGAGTTGATAGGCGGTTACCACCGGTGCCTCCACGACACCGCCGACTGGGTGCATCGTTGGTTCAGTCGTGAATGCTCGCGACGTATGCATCGCCGGCGCAAAGGTGAAACTCCCTGCGGGCATAGCAGTCGGCGACCACCTGTGCCGGGCTCTCGATGCACCACATCACGCGCAAAAAAACCGCGTGCGGGTGCGCCCGGAGACACCACCACGGCGAGGAAATCCCCAGTACGCGGCTGCAAATAGTCATGCTCGGCCGGCGCCATGGCGAAACGATATCGACGACGTCAGCAAAGTCACTGCTCCACCAAGGGGGATTATGGCTCCCTCGTCAGGGTCACTTTGCGGTTATTCGGCCATCCGGGCGGTTTGCTACGCACGTGTTGAACGAAGTGTCGAATGCCACACTGCCGCAGGCAGCTGCGCGGCCTTAATCGTCGCGGCGTCGTACCAGGAGGTCGCGGACCCCGGTACGCCTCCCGGCCGATTGTTGGGTCCATCAGTCTGGACTCCCGACATCGGTTCATCTGGGAAACTTGCGGTGACGGCACCACTACCGGGCCGAGGGCGATTTGAAGGAGGCCGTGTGCAACGTCGCGATCCTGCGCTGCGGTCGTCTCGGGCTGAGCGCGTCGCCGCCGATCTAGAACACGAGATCCTCACTGCGCGTCTGCCGGTCGGAGCCCACCTGGGACGCCGCTCGGAGATCATGGATCGGTTCGCTATCAGCCCGACTGTGATGAACGAGACGCTGCGCATCCTGCGTGATCGCGACCTGGTGACCGTCCGGCCGGGACCGGGCGGCGGAATCACCGTGGCGAGTGCACCCCCGCAGGTGCGTCTGGGGGCGCTGGATCTGTCGTTTCAGCCGTCCACCCCCCATCCCTTGGACCTGTTCGAAGCCCGGTTGTACCTCGAGTTCGGCATGACCAAAGCGGCTTTCGAGCGTGCGACTAGCGATGACGTCGCTGCGATGCGGTCGGCGATGGTCACGATGCGGGCCGGCGCCCGTGCTCCGGAGTTCTTCGACGCTGTACTGGCGTTTCACGGCGTCGTCGCGGCGGCCGCCCACATTCCCGTCCTGGAGGGTATGCACCAGCTCGTCGTGACCAGCATCAAGGCTGTGCTCAGCCGCGTGATGTTCGTCCACAATCACGAACCGCTGCTCGCCAAAAGCCTCGACGTCCACGACGACATCGTGGCCGCCATCGCCCTGCACGATCAGGCGTCGTTCGTCGAGGCCATCAACCGCCACGATCAAGACCTGATCCGCGCCGACGACCTGGACCGTACCCCCAACACTCCGCAGCATCCCTGACCGAACAGTCAGTTCGCTGGTCCATCCCGGGATTGGTCCGGAGCATGCCGGTAACTAGCACCTAATTGATGTGATCCACAGCATTGTGCATATACATCTTGAATTATGTATGCACATTACTTACCCTGGGGTGAACCCGACCCCGATCACCCGTTGCGCGGAGCCAACCATCAACGCTCAACTGACTGTCCCCACCGGCCTCGTCGATGTTCACACACATGCCATCGACGCTGAGCTGCCCGACCTGGGACGCGTCTATCCGCACGATCGCTGGCCCATCGTCCAGCGCGCCAATGAAACCGAGGCGCAGTTGATGTTTGGTGGGGTCCCCTACCGCGCCGTCGATCATCGGTGCTGGTCACCCAAAGCCCGGATCATTGACATGGACAGTGAAGGCGTTGCGATGCAGGTGCTTTCGCCAATTCCGGTAACATTCTGCTGCTCCGCATCGGCGACCGGCGCCGCGGAATTGGCAGCAGCACAGAACGAGTTCTTCGCCCGAATCACCCTCGCGCACCCAACACGCTTCGCTGCGTTGGGGGCCGTCCCCTTGCAGGACCCCGACCGAGCTGTTGATGAGATGCGCCGCTGCATGGGCTACCGAGGCTTTTTTGGCGTCGAGATCGGCACGCGGGTAGGAGATACCGAGCTGGCCGACCCCAGCCTCGACCGGTTTTTCGCGGTCGCACACGAACTCGGCGCATTGGTCTTGGTGCATCCGTCGGACCAGGACCTACCACACCGGGTCATGGAAATGGGACTGGGCTTTGGTGCCGGGATGCCGATCGAGACGGCGCTGGCAGCCGCAGCACTGATCGCGCGCGGCGCCCTCGCACGCCGGCCCGAAGTGCGAATTTGCTTGGCGCACGGTGGAGGCGCGTTGCCGGCAATGATCGGACGACTCGACAAGGGAGCGACGATCACCGGCGTGTCCGCCGACTCACCCGAGCTTCCGAGCCGGTTGGCGCGCCAGTTGTGGTGTGACTCCCTGACCTACAACCGCGAAGCGCTGCACGCAGCGGTCGACGTCTTCGGCCACGACCACGTCGTCTTCGGATCGGACTATCCGTTCCAAGCGATGCCGGAGCCACTCGACGACATCGTCGCCACCCTGCCCGCCGACCTGCGTCGCAGGATCTGCCGCACCAATTTGGAGGAGCACTATGGCGCACTTCCTGGGTCTAGGCATGACCCACTATCCCCTGCTGGCCGGCACCGACGAACATATGGCCGACCTGCTGGGCTGGACGCTCGCTGACCCCGACATCCCCGCCGAGGCGAAGGATCCCGCGACATGGCCTGCGTCGATGCGCGCCGAATGGGGTAGCGACGGCGGAGTCGCCTCAGCAGCGCATCACCGAAAGCTATTGGTGGAGAACCTTGCTCGCTGCCGCGATGCCCTCGACGAATTCGCGCCGGATGTGGTGGTGGTGTGGGGCGACGATCAATACGAGAACTTTCGCGAAGAGGTCATCCCGCCGTTCTGCGTACTCGCTTACGGCGATGTCGACGTCAACCCTTTCGAGCTGATGAGGCGCCGCGGCAGCCCGAACGCATGGAGCCTGCCCGACGACACAACCATAACGTTGCGTGGCGACGCGGATGGGGCCCGCAGACTTGCGGACCAACTCATCGGCAGAGGATTCGATATCGCCTACTCCTACCGAAAGCGCAGTGAAGCACCTTTTCCGCACGCAATCCTCAACACCCAGCTGTTCCTGGACTACCCAAACGCCGGGTCGCACTTCGACTATCGGCTGATCCCCATCACCGTCAATTGTTACGGGCAGCACGCGATCGCACGCCAGGGCGGCCTGGCGCGGTTCGCCGCGATCGCCGACGAACGGCTCGACCCGTCCGGGCCGACGCCCGCCCGCTGTTTCGCGCTGGGCCGCGCGGTCGCGCAGGCGTTCCGCGACACCGACTTACGGGTCGCGCTGGTGGCTTCGTCGAGCTGGTCGCACGCATTTCTGACTGACAAAACGTGGCATATCACTCCTGACACTGACGCCGACCGCCGGCTGTATCAGCTGTTCGTCGACCGCGACTACCAGACGTGGCAGGCCACCCCGAGCCGCGACATCGTCGACTCTGGTCAGCACGAGATGCTCAACTGGTTTTGCCTGACTGGAGCTGTCGACGAGCTCGGCTTGGAACTTTCCTGGTCGGAGCTTGTCACTACCGATGTCTTCAACTCCAACAAGTGTTTTGCCGCGTTCGCGGAAGGAGGCACGCGATGACATCGACAGTCGCAGGAATCGCGTTTGAGCCAAAGACGATCGATGCCGGAGGTATCGAAACCAGCTACCTCGAGGCCGGTTCCGGCGAAACGGTCCTCATGCTGCACGGGTCTGGCCCCGGCGTTTCGGCGCTGGCCAACTGGCAGCACAACATACCAACGTTGGCGCAACGGTTCCGCGTGCTCGCCCCCGACATCGTCGGCTTCGGAACCACCGAGCGGCCCGAAGACATCGTTTACTCGCTGCGCACCTGGACCGATCACGTCTGGGCATTTATGGATGCACGCGGCATGGAGAAGGCCAGAGTCATCGGCAACTCGCTGGGCGGGCGCATCGCGCTACAGATGGCTACTGACCAGCCGGACCGGATCGCCAAGATGGTGCTGATGGGCACACCGGGCGTTGGCATGACACCCACCGAGGGCCTTGCCGCGTTGCGTGCATACGAGCCGTCGCATGATGCGATGCGCGAATTGCTGCGCAACTACTTCGCAGTCGATCCGGCAATGATCACCGACGAGCTTGTCCAGATCCGGTATGAGGCCAGCATCGCCGACGGCGCCTACGAGGCTTACCGTGCCATGTTCTTCGACCCGCGGCACGCCGGATCCGAGCTCGGTATCACCGAAGACGAGGTGCGTGCCATCGCCACCCCGACACTGCTCATTCATGGGCGCGAGGACAAAGTGGTTGCCCCGCAGGTCTCGGTCGCGATGCTCGGGCTACTGCCGAACGCCGATCTGCATGTGTTCAGCGCATGCGGCCACTGGACCCAGATCGAGCGCGCCGACGAGTTCTCCGCTGTGGTCTCCGATTACCTCGGTCGGTCATGAGCACCGACATCGAAACTCGGCGCCCAAAGGAAGCCGAAATGCGTCCGCAATTGCCGATCGTCGACGACGACCCGGCGACCCAACGGTTCCGGGTACATCGGTCGGCGATGACCTCGCCGCATATCCATCGGGCCGAGATCGAGCGCATCTTCACCAAGTCGTGGCTATACGTCGGCCACGAATCAGAGATCCCGGAGCGGGGCGACTTTGTGCGGCGACCCGTGGGCGGCCGACCGGTCTTCATGGTGCGCGGGGCGAAGACCGGGAACGTCAACGTGTTCCACAACACCTGCACACACCGCGGCGCGCTCGTCTGTCGCCAGGACTCGGGCAATTCCAAGGTCTTTCAGTGTTTCTATCACGCGTGGACCTTCGACTCCGAAGGGCAGCTCAAGGGCGTGCCCGACCGCGACGCCTATGCCGGCGGGGTCAACTTTGACGAGTTGGGGCTCAAGCGGGTGGCGCGCGTGGAGTCCTATCGGGGCTTTGTCTTCGCCAGCTTCGACCCCGACATCGTCGACCTGCCAACGTATCTGGCCGGCGCCAAGGACTATATCGATCTTGTCGTCGACGGCTGTGGCGGATCGGTCGAAATGGTCCGCGGCACTAACCAGTACAGCTTCTCGGCGAACTGGAAGTTATTGGTGGAAAACAGTTTCGACGGCTACCACGCCGAATCCACCCACGACACCTATTTCAAGTATCTAGTGTCCATCGGTACCGATCTGCGCGGAGGCGTCAGCGGTCGAGAAGTTGACCTCGGCAATGGTCACGCTGTGATCGAATACAGTTCCCCGTGGGGCCGTCCGGTCGCGAAGTGGGAGCCGCTGTTCGGTGAGGAAGCCCGCACCGAAATCGAGCGGCTCCGGGCGGATCTGGTTGCTCGCCATGGCGAGAAGCGCGCGCACGCCATGACCGAAGTCAACCGGAACCTACTGATCTACCCGAACCTGATCATCAACGACATCATGGCGGTGACGGTGCGGACGCTGTATCCGTCGGCTCCCGACGCCGTCGACGTCACCGCATGGGCCCTAGCTCCCACCGACGAGCCGGCTCCCCTCCGTCACCGCCGGCTCGACAGCTTCCTGACTTTCCTCGGTCCAGGCGGCTTCGCCACCCCCGACGACCTGGAGGCGCTGGAATCCTGCCAACAGGGCTTCGCCAGCGGCGGCGTCGAATGGAACGACATCTCCCGCGGCATGGGGCGCGTCCCGATGGCAAACGACGAAGAACAAATGCGCGTGTTCTGGCGGCGCTGGCAGCACCAGATGGGTGCCGCGGCGGACCTGGCGGGTGCCCAATGACCGCGGCGACCGTCGCGGTGTCCCGCCAGCAGATCGAGGATTTCCTCTACGCCGAGGCGGCACTGCTCGACTCGTGGGCGCTCGACGCGTGGCTGCAGCTTTTCGATGAGGACGCCAAATACGAGGTGCCTTCTAACGACGCTCTCGACGGCGATCCCGCGCGCGATCTGATGCTGATTGACGACAACCACGCGCGATTGGCGGCCAGAGTCGCACGACTCAACAGCCGACGCGCCCACCGCGAGTACCCACATTCCCGCACCAATCATCAAGTGTTCAACGTGCGGGTGAAAGGTTCAGCCGAGGATATTTCGGTGACCGCGTCATTCACGGTCTGGCGATTCCGAGCTGGACGGTCGAGCTGCTATGTCGGCCGGTACCGCTACCGGCTGCGACGAACCGACGACGGCTTCCGCATTGCCGCCAAGCGCGCAGAACTGGACATGACGGACCTGCGGAACGTTGGCGACGTGGCGATCATCCTATGAGCGACGTACTGTGCGGCCGGACCGCGGTCGTCACTGGCGCGGCATCTGGTATCGGCCTGGGCATCACTGCACGCCTTATCGACGAAGGCGCAGCGGTTTTCGCGGCGGCCCGCAGCAAAGAAGACCTGGATCACGTCTACGAACAGGCGGCGATAGTCGGCGGATTCGTCGGCGAGCTCAACGAGCACGGCGTGGCCGACCACCTGGTCGCCGCGGCGGTCGGCGCACTCGGCCACGTCGATGTTCTGGTCAACAACGCCGGTGGCGGGGTGATCCGGCCAACCCTGGAGCACACCGAAGAGACCCTGCGCGCCACCGTCGATAATAATCTGTGGACGACCATTCACTGCGTGCGAGCGGTGCTGCCGCACATGGTTTCTCGACGACACGGACGCATCATTAACATCGGCGCCGATTCGGTGCGGACCGGGCTGGTGGACCACGCGATGTACAACGCCGCTAAGGGCGGTGTGCATGCGATGGTCACCGGCCTCGCGCGCGAGTTTGCCGCAGCCGGCATTACGGCGAATACCGTGGCGCCCTGTTACGTGCGGACACCTGAATTGGCGGCATCGCTCGAATCCGGCCAGACACCAACACGTTTAGAGCACGTCGTTGAGGAGGGAACCGCTATCGTCCCAATCGGACGCCCGGGAGATCCAGCGGAGGTCGCGGCGGCAGTCGCCTTTCTCGCCGGCGAGGACAGCCGATTCATCACCGGCCAAACGATCTACGTCAACGGCGGCAGCAGCATGGGCTGACGCCCCTTTCGACCCGCAACTCGGAGGACCCAACCTGCTGACCCTCAGGCGGACGCTTAGGCATCGATGAAATCTTTGGCCGCCCTTTGTATAACCAGCTTCGCATGGAGGTGATGGAGGCTACGCGCTGTGCGGCCGCAACGCCACCGCGCGTAGGAGCGATCTCGGCGGTTGCCACGCACTCACGCTATGCGTCAGAAGGAAGTGGCCTGATCCCAGTCGCGGACCAGTTCACGGGTCCGGTCACGGAGGTCTTCGCTATGTCACCACGCCATGCCGTCCCCAATGTCGGCGCTCAGTACAGCGAAGTGATCACCGGAGGTTGCATACACCCTATATCTGGCCACGCAACTGGGTTGGTATCCGGCCACGCACGCGGCTTGTTCGGGTGCCGAGAGCGCAGTCGAATGCGCGTAGACACATTTCGGCGAGGTCGGCCCGCGAGATATTCGGCGACTGAATCCATTTCACGCAGGCTGCACGAACGAACGCCAACCAGCCCTCTACTGCGATCTCGGTGGCATCGCGCAGACATCCCTCCGCGACGAGTTTATCGATCAGGCGTTGGCCCACGACGTTTAGCTCTTCGGCGATGATAGCCTGGATTGCCGGGTCATCCGACAATGCTCCGCGGTTGATCGTGACTGCCTCAAAGGGATGATCGACAAAAGATTGGATGTGGGCCTCGAGTGCGGTGGCAAGCTGTTCTGCGAGCGGCAACTGCGAATCAGGGCTGACACGTGCCAGAAACCGGTTACTACCGCGCTTGAATATCGCTACGTACAAAGCTCGCTTACTCGAAAAGTGGTGATAAAGCATCGATCTCGACACACCCGCGCGCGCGGCGATGTCCTCCATGAGGACATCTTCATATGGGTTTTCCGCGAACAACGCGGCTGCGGTGTCGAGCAGCTGTTCGCGTCGCTGCTGCGGCTGTAGCCGGCGTCGTGTCACGTGCGGCCACTGCCGACATTCAGCCCTGAGCTTTGTCGAGCGAGGATGTCCTTGGCGATCACACGTTTCTGGATCTCGGCTGTTCCATCGGCGACCAGGTAAGCCATCACATCGCGGAATCGTTGTTGCAGAGGGAACTCGGTGGCGTAGCCGAGGTTGCCGTGGATTCTCATCGCGGCTTCGATGGCGTCTTTGGCGATAATAGGTGGCCACCATTTGCTCATCGAGGCGAGAGAAGTGTGGGGCTTGCCCTGTTCACGTAGCCACAGCGCGCGGTAGCAGAGCCAGCGGGCCGCTTCGAGGTACGTCGCATGCTCGGCGAGGGCAAAGGACACCCCCTGGTTATCGGCGATCGGTTTACCGAACGCGTGCCGCTGTGTCGCGTACACGGCGGCTTCGTGGAGGCTGGCCTGCGCGGCTCCGAGGCACAGCAGTCCGAGTGCGGCGCGGCTGAAGTCGAAGTGACTCATCACCGCGCGAAATCCTCTGCCCGGTTGGCCGATCAGATGCGAGCTCGGTACGAAGACCTCGTCGAGATGAATCGAACCCCAGCCGAGCGGCAGGCAGCCCATGCCCGGCATGTGGCGCACAGTGACCTTGTCCTGATCGAGCGGCACGAGATAACAGCTGACGCCAGCCGAACCCTTCGTACCGGGCTCACGTGCGTAGACCAGCGCCGCGGAAGAATGCATAGCCCAGGAGATCGCAGTCTTCTCCCCTGTCAGCTTCCAGCCGCCGTCGACCGTTCGCGCCACGGTTGTCAGTCCGCCTGCGTCGGAGCCTGACCCTGGTTCAGTCAGGGCGATCGCGACATTTTCCCGACCTTCGATCATCGCCGGTAGATATCGCTGTTGGATCTCCTCGGTCCCGTGCATCAATTGCGAGCCGATGAGTCCGATCTGCACGGGCGCGGAGGCGACGTTCAGATCGCCGTAGGCGAGGGTTTCCGTGGCAAGCCCGAGCGTCACCGGGTCCTCGGCGCCGGTGCCACCGTACTCTTCCGGCAGCCCGATTCCCAAGACGCCGAGCTCGCCGAGCTGGCGCAGGATCTCGAAGGGAAACTCGATGGACGCCGCGCGATCGCGGTATCCCGGAAGCAGGACTTTGCGAGAAAAGTCGGCAAGGGTCTTCTGAAACGCGGTCTGATCTGGAGTGAAATCGAAGGAGATCATGCGGCTGCCTCTCTCTATTACCTGCGGCGACCACGCGGCTAACACTTGACCGTTTCGGTCTGACCATTCTAATGTTATTACCATGGTTCGCATAGGTCCCCATCCGGGTTCCCGTTGTCCTCGTGCGAGCGGAACCCGATGATGGAGCCTGACTCGTTTAGCTACCGTTCCGCCGACGGCCGAAAGCTTGTCGGTTATCGCTGGGCTGCTGACGGGGGCCAAAGGGGCACCGGAGTCGTTGTGCTCGTCCATGGCATGGGCGAGCACCTCCGCCGATATGATCACGTAGCCAGAGCGCTGACCGCCCAGGGTTTTGCCGTCTATGGCCATGATCATCGCGGACACGGCGCCTCGCTCGGCCGCAACCAAGAGCCCGGCCAGCTCGGACCTAGCGGCTGGTCGGCGCTAGTCGATGATCTGAATTTGGTGATCGCTCAAGCGAAATCAGACCATCCCCGCCTGCCTGTTGCGATGATCGCCCACAGCATGGGTTCGTTTGCGACTCAACAATTTCTGCTGGATCATGCCGCCGATGTCGCCGCGGTCGCGTTGACCGGGACCACCGCGCTCGACCTTCTGGAGCCCGTGTTGGACCTTTCCAATGATCTGGACCTTTCGGCCTTCAATGCTCCGTTCCAGCCGGCCCGAACCGATTTCGACTGGCTTTCGCGCGACGAGTCCGTCGTCGACGCGTATCTCGCCGATCCGCTGTGCGGATTCGGTATCGACGCCGCGTCGGCGGAAGACATGTTTGTCGGTGCCCGAAGACTCGCCGACCCCGCCGAGGTGGCGCGCATGCCACACGACCTGCCGATGTACTTGGCAGTGGGATCGAAGGACCCGGTCAACGGCGGTCTCACTCTGCTGTGGACGCTTGTAGACCGATACCGCGCCGCGGGTCTGACCGATGTCACTGCCCGCGTCTATGACGATGGTCGGCATGAGATCCTCAACGAGGTCAACCGGGCAGAGGTGATCGATGACCTTCTGCAGTGGCTACAGCGTGTATCAGAGCGTCCAAGAGTGAGGACGAACACATGACTGACACCAGGGCGGATCTGCCGGCCCCCAAAGACCTTGACGCATCTACCGCACTAATCGTGGGTGGCACGGCCGGCATCGGGCTGGCCTCCGCCCGGGCGCTCGCAGCGGCCGGCGTACCCCGGATCGTGATCGCCGGTCGCAACGCCGAACGCGGCGAGCTGGCCGCGAAGTCGATCGCCGAACTCGGGGCCGCCGCACACTTTGTCGGCGGTGATGCAACGGATCCTGTTGCCGCAGCAGCTATTGCGGCACAGGCAGACGAGATCCTATCCGGTATCGACATCCTGATGTGCAGCA
>DATAZN010000656.1:0-5260 GCA_036272035.1 Mycobacterium sp.
CAGCTTGACGCCGTCACCGGCCCGGACTGCCCGCATGCTCGGAGCCGCGACGATCGCCCGATCCTTGACGGCGGCGGTTACCCCTGCTCGCACTGCTCCGAGATCGGCACCGGGCTTTGTCGCGATGAGTATCGAGTCGAGCTGGCCCTTTCGCCCAGTTATGTTCTGCGCCAGAGCAAGTGGAGCGAGGACGTAGTGTCCGCCATTAAGGTCTGCAAGCTGCTTGCCGGTGAGTACTTCCGTGACCGTGACCGAAGCGGAGCCCAGCTGGAACGTCTGCCCTTTGGCGTGACCGACCCGAGGCCCGACCTGGACACCGTTGGGGTTCTCGGACAGGGTTTTCAACGGCTTCTGCACAGCGTCTTTCAAGGCACCGCCCAACGCGGCACTGCTCTTGTCTGCGCCGAACAAGAGAACCGGACCCGATGCCGTGGACGTAGAAGTCCGAATCATCGGTGCCGCGGTCGCGACGCCGGGAACCGCGGCGACATCGGCCGTGATCGTGTCGGGAAACCCGGCGTCGGTGATTCCCGATACCTCGAGTGCTGCGACGCCGGCGATCCCATCGGCCAGCCGGTTCACCGATCCGGTGATGGAACCGAAGATCCCGATGACAGCGACGAGATACATTGCAGAAACTGCCATTACAGCGATCGATGCCGTCGTACGCCGACGATGCACGACGAGTTCACGCAGGCTGAATACACGTAACCGGCTCGCCGAGGCAGCGATCGCCGAGCCCGGTCTCATCCCGGCACCACTGAGTGCTCGTCGGAGCCGACACGTCCGTCTTGGAGTGTGATGACCCGATCCGTCGCGGCCGCAGCATCGGAGTTGTGGGTCACCATCACCACCAGCCGACTGTCGCCGTCTTCCCGCGCAACCTCGCCAAGAAGCGTCAAAATCGAAGCACCCGTGGCGGAGTCGAGATTACCGGTCGGCTCGTCGGCGAGGATCAGCGATGGATCCATCATCAACGCCCGGGCCACCGCCACCCGCTGCATTTGACCGCCCGACAATTCCGCCGGCCGATGCTGGGTCCGATTGCCGAGCCCAACCCGGTCCAGCAGCCGAACTGCATCCGACTTGACCTTGCCCAGCCGGACGCCGTCAAGCAGTCTCGGGACCGCGACGTTCTCCCATGCCGACAGGGTCGGCAGCAGGTTGAAGAACTGAAATACGAACCCGACGCGATGGTGGCGGAATTTTGACTGTTCTTCGTCGCTGAGGTGGCCGATCTCTTCACCGTCGAATGTGATTGACCCGGAATCGGGCGAGTCCAGGGCACCGAGCAGATGTAGCAGCGTGCTCTTGCCCGCGCCCGACGGCCCCACTATCGACACAAACGTGCCGCCCCCGAATCGCAGACTTATCTCATCGAGTGCACGCACGTTCTGACCGCCAACCCGGTACTCGCGAACAACGTCGCACAGCTCGATCGTCAGCGCGTGACTTGGCGCATCACGGGTATCGGGTGGTGTAATCATGGTCCTCCCGCAAGAGTGCAGCACCGAGCCGGCCGCGACGACGTGTACGCGACCGACCGCCACTTCCCTGCGACCGCGTCGCAAAGGCACCGGTACGAATACAACGAGTCTGAACCCCAATCAGTTCAACCGTGCGGAATCTTCGTCGTGATCGGTAATCTGCCACGAATAGCGTGCACAAAGTCGGGGTCCACAGATTAACTACATGTGTATAATCGGTTCAGCTCATTACCAGCGAAATCTGCCCATTTGCAACGCTTTTGACAGGAGCCGCTTTCCTTATCACTTACGCTATCACCTACGCTGAACCCCGTGGACTCATCGTCGTTCGCTTATGAAGGAGACCGATCCGATGCCACTGCCCGCGCTTGAAGATATCGTCGCCCACACCGGCAGCACCCAGCCGATCGATGGAATAACTCGAATCGAGACCAGCCCGCGGGAGACGGCCACTCCGATCATCATGGAGATGATGCACTCGGTGTATCCGCACGACGAGGTGTTCGGCCAATACATCACGATCAACGACTACATCGACTGTCCGCCCGATGAGTTGTTTGCCTACATGGCCGATACCCGCTGCTTGGAGGAGTGGACGTACAGCCTGCGCGGGTTCACCGAGACCGATGAGCCAGGACTGTGGCAGGCCTACGACCGATTGGGGTCGGAGACCGAAATCTATGTCCGCACGGTGGCCAGTGAGCAGGGCCATACCGTCGACTATCACTGCGCCTGGGACCAGGGCAAGCATCTGTGGATGATCTACCTGATGCGCGTCATCGACGCGCAAACCGTGCTGGACAAGCCGGGCTCGGTGGTGTTGTGGACGAATTGTCACCATCCGTTCTACGACCGCAATCCGTATCCAGACGCCAGCCCACCGGAGCGGCCGGTATGGGTAGGCGACTTCTGGGACATGTTTGGCGCGGGTCACCTGCTGGAGATGAAAAACCTCAAAGCCATCGCCGAATACCGTCACCGCAATGGGCTCGCGGTTACGCCGGACTGGATGCGACAAGCCTAAATCGGTTCCAGCCCAGTCAGATAGCGCTGGGCCAGATCTTGGTACGCCTTCGGGTTCACCTTCACCCACATCTCGGCGCCGGTCCCCGCGATCGGGCCCCTGATGGTGGCCGGCGCTCCGACCACCAGTACCTCTTCGGGGATCTTGGTGCCGCCGGTCACCAGCGCGCCCGCCGCGATCAGGCTGCGTGCGCCGATCACCGCTCCGTCGAGGACGGTGGCGTGGTTGGCGATCAGTGCCTCGGCGCCGATATGGGCGCCGTGGATGATGCACATGTGCGCCACGGTCGCGCCGGGACCGACGTCGACCGGGATGCCGGGCGGTGAGTGCAGTACCGACCCGTCCTGCACGTTGGCGCCCGCACGGACGATCACGGGTCCGTAGTCGGCGCGCAGCACGGTGTTGAACCACACCGACGCGCCGGCCTCGACCGTCACATCGCCGATCAAGGTGGCGGTTGGGGCGACGAAAGCGGTGGGATCGACCCGCGGCGATCGACCTTCGAACGAATACAGCGGCATCGTTCAGATATACCGCAGGCCGGGTAACCGGCAACGATGCGCCGATTGCCGGACCGTAAATGTCCGCGTCATTGCGCTATCCCCGCCAAAAACTGTAACGTGTTCTAGTTAGAAGCCGAGAAACCTGGAGGCGTCATGGCTACCGAGACTGCCGGTGTTCGCGAGATCGATGCCGGCACCCTGCCCGACCGGTATGCCCGCGGCTGGCACTGCCTTGGCCCCGTCAAGGATTTCCTCGACGGCGAGCCCCACGGAGTCGAGGCATTCGGCACGCACCTGGTTGTGTTCGCCGACTCGCACGGCGATGTGCACGTGCTGGACGGCTACTGCCGGCACATGGGCGGCAACCTGTCGCAGGGCACCGTCAAGGGTGACGAGATCGCTTGCCCGTTCCACGACTGGCGCTGGGGTGGCGACGGCAAGTGCAAACTGGTGCCCTACGCCAAGCGCACGCCGCGGCTGGCCCGCACCCGGTCTTGGGCGACCGACGTTCGCAGCGGGCTGCTGTTCGTCTGGCACGACCATGAGAAGAACCCCCCGCAACCCGAGGTGCAAATCCCCGACATCCCGGAGTTCGCCAGTGGCGACTGGACCGACTGGCGCTGGAACTCGATCCTGATCGAGGGTTCCAACTGTCGCGACATCATCGACAACGTCACCGACATGGCCCATTTCTTCTACATTCACTTCGGCCTCCCGACGTACTTCAAGAACGTCTTCGACGGCCACATCGCCTCGCAGTATCTGCACAACGTCGGCCGGCCTGACATCAACGATCTGGGCACCTCTTACGGTGAAGCGCACCTGGATTCGGAGGCGTCCTACTTCGGCCCGTCGTTCATGATCAACTGGCTGCACAACAAATACGGCGACTACAAGGCCGAGTCGATCCTGATCAACTGCCACTACCCGGTTACCCAGGACTCGTTCATGCTGCAGTGGGGCGTCATCGTCGAAAAGCCCAAGGGCATGGACGAGAAGATGACCGAGAAGCTGTCCAGGGTCTTCACCGAGGGCGTCAGCAAGGGCTTCCTGCAGGACGTCGAAATCTGGAAGCACAAGACTCGTATCGACAACCCACTGCTGGTCGAAGAAGACGGCGCCGTGTATCAGATGCGGCGGTGGTATCAGCAGTTCTACGTCGACGTCACCGATGTCACACCGGACATGACCGACCGCTTCGAAATCGAGGTCGACACCACCATCGCCAACGAGAAGTGGCATGTCGAGGTCGACGAGAATCTGCAAAAGCAGGCTGAGTCGGAAGGACAGCCGACCCAGGTTCCGCAATGAGCCCGGACAATCAGCCGCCCGACGTCGATCGGTTAGCTCGGTCGATGCTGATGCTCCATGGCGATCACGACAGCCACGACGAGCCGGCTCCGGCCGCCAACGGTAGACGTGGCGGATCCTGGTCCAAGGCATCGGCTTTCGCCGATGATCCGGAGCGCGCCGCCGCAGTGGCGGCGGCTACTCAGGCCGACCGCACCCGCTATCTGACATCGGGCCTGCAGCCGGTTGATTGCCGGTTCTGCCACGCGACGGTGAATGTCAAGCGGCTGGGGCCGGGACACACTGCGGTGCAATGGAATACCGAAGCATCGCAGCGCTGCGCCTATTTCGCCGAGCTACGCGCGACCGGGGAGCACAGCGCGCGGACGCGGTCCTGCCCGAAATTGGGCGACAGCATCGAACACGCGGTTGCCGAAGGGTGTCTGGAAGCGGTATCCACCGCCCCCGCCGCCGGTGACGGCTGAGCATCACAGCCCGGCGAAGCGCTCCTTGACGGCTTCGGCGGTTAGCCCGTAGTCGGCCAGCGAATAAGTGTGCTTCGGAGCCCTTGCGCCGGTTTGGCTTTCGGTGTGGCTGTCTTCCATGGCCTGCCGAGTCGCGTCGGTGAGCGGGATGTCGAATTTGCGGTAGATGTCCGCCACTGTGCCGAGCGGATCGGCGATCAGCTCTCGGTAGTCGACGTCGTAGAACTGGGCCGGGTTGTATTTCTCGCGTGCGGTGTTGAACTGTTCCAGACCGCGTGACCAGGTCTCCATTGCATCAGCACCGATTTGGGCGCCGACGAACCTCGTCGACCAGCCGTCGGTGGTGTGCTGCGCCAGCGAGCACATCGAGGCCATGATCGTGTCGACCGGTCGATGCGTCTGGATCACCAGGGCGTCGGGGTACGTCTGCATCAACGCGTCGAGTGCGAACAGGTGGCTCGGGTTCTTCAG
>DATAZN010000657.1:0-6263 GCA_036272035.1 Mycobacterium sp.
TGCAATCGGCGGCAACTCGCTTCGTACGCGGGCTGGACCCGCTCGGGACGGTGATTGCTGTTCCACAGCTTCGTGGTGACGAAGACGTCCTCCCGCGCAATCGTCCCCGCGTCGAACGCCTTACGCAAGGCCTCACCGACCGCTTGCTCATTTCGGTATCGCTCCGCGCAGTCGAAATGCCGATAGCCCACTTCCAGCGCTGTGTTGGTGGCCTGCTTGGTCGCCGCGAGATCCGGAATCAAGGTGCCGAACCCGTCGACGGGGATTGCACCCGATCCGTGGCTGAGCGCAATTCGTGAGTGACGGACCGCTTCGGATGCCGTCATGCTGAAACCTCCGTAAACACCAGGGCGCGGGCGACGATGGTCAGATGATGCCAACGCGCGGCGCGGCGGAACATGTCGCTGGGAAATCTTTACGCGAATATTCGTGTTCGTTCAGCCGGAACCGGTCATTGCGTTCGGCTGAACCACAACTTGCGAACGTTCAATAGCGTGTAGCGCTTTCACAGAAACTTCGAAGTCTGAGCCCATTAATAGCAAGCGCAGTTACGGGTGGCTCAAATGGACCATAATCAGTTCGTGGAGCGACGCCGTAACGGCCAGACCAGTCTTTCGCCGATAGCCACCCTCAAGCAGTTGCCTGCTCTGGTTGTGCTGGAGCGGATCCCGGTTCCAGTGCTCGCGATCGCGAACGACGGCGCGGTGGTGTTCGCCAATTCCGCATTCTCGGAAATGGTCGGCCGGGCGCCCGCGGACGTGGCGTCGCTGAGGTTCGACGAGATCTTCCACCTCCCGCTCACCGCGGAGTCCGCGGTCACGGTCGTGCAATCCCTGGCCAACGCGGTGGTCGAGTTGGCCCACCGGGACGGGTCGAGTGTGCGCGCGCTTATGAGTAGGTCGGCGCTGATCCGCGCCGATGACGACATTGCGCTTGCGACGTTTCAAGATTTGACCGAGCAGCTGTGGCTTGACGAGCGCTAGCGACTTCAGTTGTCCTAAATCTCCGGCGGAGAAACGGCCTTGATCGCCAGAGCCGTACGACGCTTCAAAAATTGCGCGAAGTAATCGATCTTGTCGGGTTGCACGATTCCGCGTAGCACCGTCGCCAAGGCTTTCTGGTAGTCACCGAGCAGTACCACCGGGTCGTCCAGGTTGCTGGCCTGACGCAGCCCCATATAAATGGACACCAGCAGGCGTCCGATGTCTTCTGGATCGCCGGGGTCGACGATGTCGCCCTCACGGATTCCGCGTCCGGCGATCTCGCCGAGCAGTTGGATCCACCCGCCGAGCAGCCGTTCCTGCAGCTTCTCGGTGCGGCCGACCGACTCGAGCAGGTTGAAAGCTGCCCGCGTGATGTCTTCGGTGATGTCGGCCATGGCGATCAGGAACGAGACGTCGATGAGAGTTTCCAGCCCGGACAGCTTGCGCGTGAACAACTCCTGGAATGCGGCGCCGGACCTGACGGTCTGCTCGTCGACGATCGCCAACGCCAGCGCATGCTTGGAGCGGAAGTGGAAGTACATCGCGCCCTTGGTCAGCTGCGCCTCGCCGAGAATGTCGTCGAGGCCGACGGCGTAATACGGACGCTGGGCGAACTGGTGCGCCGCGGCTCGCAGGATTTGCTCGCGCGTCGTATCGGAACGCTTGTCGGTTACATCGCTCATGTTTGTTGTCAGATCGTCGTCGAGGATAGGGCCTGGCTGTCAGCAAGGAACGGCATGGGCATCCAGCGCGAGGCGAGTAGCGATTCCATCGCGTGGCTGGGCAGGGGTCGAGACAACAGGTAACCCTGCGCTCGGTGGCAACCGTGTCGCATCAGGGTCAGTGCGGCGGCCGGGGTTTCCACACCCTCGGCCACCAGCTGCAGGTCGAAGGCTTCGGCCAGGCCGATGATCGCCCGGACGATCGCCAGGTCACGGCTACTGGTGCCCAGGTCGCGAACGAAGGACGTGTCGATCTTGAGGGTGTCGACCGGCAGCGACTTCAGATGCGACAGAACGGCATAACCGGTGCCGAAGTCGTCGATGGCGATCTGGACGCCGACTTCTTTCAGCGCCTCGAGAGTCTTGCGGGTGGTGTCGATGTCACGAACCACGGCGCGTTCGGTGATCTCCAGACACACCGAGCCACCGTCGATGCCGAACTCGTCGATGGTTTCGGCGACGCTGCTGACGAAGCCTCGGCTGACCAGCTGGGCGGGTGACACATTGAGCCGCAACATGGTGTTCTGTCCGACGCCGCGTGAACGCCAGCGGCTGAACTCCCCGATCGCGGTTCGCATGACCCAACGGCCCAACTCTCCGCCCAGGTTTGCGGATTCGGCGACGCTGATGAACGACTCGGGCAGCAGCAGTCCCCAGGTCGGATGCCGCCATCGGACGAGCGCTTCGACAGCCACGATCGCGCCTGTCCACAGGTCGACCTCGGGCAGATAGTGCAGCAGCAGCGTGTCGTTGTCGATTTCGCCCCGCAGGTGCAGCTCGATGTCATTGCGGAAGAGCCGCTGCAGCGAGATGTCGTCGCTGGAGACCGCGACGTTGTTACCGCCGGCCCGCTTGGCCGTCAGGACGGCCTCGTCCGCGCGATGCAGTAGGTCGCTGGTGTTGTCGCGGCCCGGCATGCCCACTGCGACACCGACGCTGACAGTGCGGGTGATCATGTGACCGCCGAGGGACATCCGGTCGCGCAACGCCGCGCACAGTTCCTCGGCGGTCTTCTCCGCCACCTCGATCGACATCGACCGATCAGGCACGACGACGAACTCGTCTCCGCCGAGGCGGGCGGTCATGCTTTTGGCGCCGCCCTTGATCTGCAGCTGTTCGGCGAATGTCCGGATGAACCAGTCACCGGCGGTGTGGCCGAGATAGTCGTTGATCGACTTCAGCCGGTCCAGGTCGAGATACAACACCGGAACGGGGCCAGGTTGACCTGCCGCCAGTCGTTCGGACAGGTGCGCCATCAGCGCGCGGCGGTTGTGCAGGCCGGTCAGATCGTCGTGTTCGGCGAGGTTGCGAAGCTTCTCCTCGGCAGCGATGCGGGCCTGGAGCTGCGCCAGCAGGGATGCGACCGTCTGGATGGCGTTGAGCTCATCGGGCCGCCATTTCTTGCGACGAAATTTCACGCAGACCAGCTGGCCGGTGGTGACGCCCCCCGAGATCAAGGGCGCTGCCGCTGCGGACGGCGCCGTGATCTTGCCGGGGTCGATGCCCCAACGCTCCTGCGAGGCCGCTATCCAGCGCGCGCAAACCGGATCGGAGGGCTCCAGTCTGATCACCGTCAGTTTCTTGCCGTGTTCGCACAACGAGAGAACCGGGTCGGCGCTGCTGAAATGGGCAACCGCCGCCGAGTCGGGGACTGAGGGGTCGCGTCGCGGCGGCCATACCGCAACCAATTTCGACACCCTGATCTTGTGGTCGTTGTGGCGTAGGAAGGCGCCGTCGATGTCGAGATGCTCGACAAGTTCGGCGAGCACCTGCTCATTTACCTCGGCAACCGTCGACGCCGTCGTCTCCATCAATCTGGTGGCGACGCGGGTGACTAGGTTGCGTGGCAAGGTCTCCTCCGATGTGAGGCGTAGCTCGGCTGCCGCGTCAGAGTCTGGTCTGGCGTGTTAAGCGTCTGTTTAATCTACGTTCGAATTCAGGGCGCAGCAGTCCGCGAAGTATATACGCCCAGCATGCGCAACGTCGCTGTTAGAGACATGCGGTACGGCCTGTCGGACAATGCCCGCCAAGGTCAATGGTTTTGGGCACTATCACTACGGATTCGACGGTTGAAAGCCGGGCATTCGACCTCGCATCGGCCAGTGAAATAAATTGCTTGATTTAACTCACTCGCCGGTGTTCACTGAGTCGGTGACCGCAGCCAGAGTCCTGCGTAACGGGCGGTCCACGGGTACCCGGGAAGCGATCTTGTCCGCTGCTGAGCGGTTGTTTGCCGAGCGCGGAATGTATGCGGTGTCGAACCGGCAGATCAGCGAGGCGGCCGGCCAAGGCAATAACGCGGCGGCGTGCTATCACTTCGGCACCAGGACCGATCTGCTGCGCGCGATCGAAAGCAAGCACCGAGTGCCCATCGAGGAACTCCGCGCCCAGATGCTGGCCGGTGTCGAGAGCTCGACGGAGCTGCGGGACTGGGTGGGCACGCTGGTGCGCCCGCTCACCGACCACCTGACCGCGCTGGGCAACCCGAGTTGGTATGCGCGCTTCGCCGCGCAGGCGATGGCTGACCCGACCTATCGGCAAGTCGTGACCAAGGACGCACTCGGGTCGACGGTGCTCGTACATGCGATCGGCGGTATCAACCGCTGCCTACCCGATCTGCCGAAGCGGGTTCGCTTCGAGCGGATGGTGATGGCCCGAAACCTGTTGATGCACACGTGTGCTGAGCATGAAGGTGAGCTCGCCGAACACGGGTCGCGGGCGCGGTCCAGCTGGCCGATCGCGGCCGAAGGGCTGATAGACGCGATCGTCGGCCTGTGGCAAGCGCCGGTTCACCGCGTCCAGGCCTCGCTGCCGTACTGATCTGAGTTCGCCATGGAAGAAGGAGCCTATGTCTGACACCTTGACCGGGCATCCCGGTGATGTTGCCTCGAACATTCCCGACTATCCGATGGCCCGCGCGGCGGGTTCCCCGTTGGCCCCCGCTCCGGTCGCGTTGGAGCTCAACACCGTCAAACCCCTTAGCCGAGTGCGAATTTGGGATGGCAGCACGCCATGGCTGATCACCGGCTACGACGCGATCCGCTCGTTGTTCACCGACTCCCGGGCCAGTGTCGACGACCGCAAGCCGGGGTACCCACACTGGAACGAAGGCATGTTGGCCACCGTCCACAAGCGACCGCGCTCGGTATTCACCGCAGATGCCGAGGAGCACACCACGTTTCGGCGCATGCTGTCCAAGCCGTTCACCTTCAAGCGGGTCGAGGGTCTGCGTCCCGCCGTCCAGAAGATCACCGACGACCACATCGACGCGATACTGGCGGGCCCGCAGCCGGCCGATCTGGTCGACGCACTGGCACTGCCGGTACCGTCGCTGGTGATCAGTCAGCTTCTGGGCGTGCCGTATTCGGATGCGGAGTTCTTCCAGGAGCAGGCCAGTCGGGGGATGGGCCGCTACGCGAGCGCCGAGGAGTCGGCCGAAGGTGCAACCGCGCTGGCGAGATACATCGCCAAGCTGGTCCGCACCAAAATGGAAAACCCGACCGAAGATCTGGTGGGCGACCTCGCCGAGCGGGTCAACGCCGAGGAGCTCAGTGTCCGCGAGGCGGCGCAGTTGGCCACCGGCGTTCTGATCGCCGGACACGAGACCACCGCCAACATGATCAGCCTGGCGATCGTTGCGCTGCTAGAGCACCCCGACCAGTTGGCACTGTTGCGCGACACCGACGATCAGAAGGTGATCGCCACTGCCGTCGAAGAATTGATGCGTTACCTCAGCATCATTCAGAGCGGGCAGCGTCGAATCGCCACCGAGGACATCGAAATCGGCGACGAGGTGATCCGCGCCGGCGAGGGCATCATCCTCGACGTGCCGCCGGCGAACTGGGACGCCCGTCGCTATCCCAACCCGGACCAGCTGGACTTGCAACGGGAGGACAACCCGCACGTCGGCTTTGGCTACGGTCGGCACCAATGTGTCGGCCAGCAGCTGGCCCGGATGGAGCTGCAGATCGTCCTGCATACTCTGCTTCGCCGCCTCCCGACATTACGGCTGGCCGTGCCAATCGGCCAGCTGCCGTTTAAACACGACGCATTGGCGTACGGGATTTACGAGTTGCCCGTCAGATGGTGAATAGCGATGGCTGGCTCACCGGTGCCGGGGGCATTTTGACGCGGCCGTTGAGAAATCCCGACTCTCGATACTGCACGTGTCCAAAGAGTTAATCTGCAAATACCTGACGGATCTGAAACTGATTGGTGCGCTGGAAAAATGACCCAAGCCAATGTGCTCTACCCTCCCGGCGGTTTCGGCGCGCCGAAGAACCGGCACGGGCAGGCTCACGGAAACGCCGGCCTTCCCCCAGGTACCGAAGTGTTCTCCGCAGACACCCACATCTCGTTGGCGGCCGACATCTTCTATGAGCGCCTTCCCGACGACCTCAAAGACAGTGCCCCGCGCATTTGGTACGAGGATGGGGCCTACCAGATCGGTCACCAGGGGCAGTCGTTCCTGCCCGATGTCTTCAGCGCGGTGCTGATGCAGTACGACGATCTGGCCGGGGCGGCCACCAACAACATCGAAGCGCGGATACGCGAACTG
>DATAZN010000658.1:0-7820 GCA_036272035.1 Mycobacterium sp.
GGCCCGCTGAACGTTTGGAGCACACATTGACACCGTCGACCAGCTACCGGCTTCTTCAAATCGCGTTGGTTTTCTTCGGCGCGGTGATGTTGCTTCTCTATCCACTGGCCGTGGTGTGGCCTTCGGGGTGGGCATGGCATCACGGCGCGCCGTACCAGTCCGACTACTTCATGATGATCGTCGGCCTGTACGCGACGCTGGGCCTGTTCCTCTGGAATGCGGCGCGACGTCCCGAGGCCAACATCAGCCTGATCTGGTTCACCGTGTGGTCGAGCGTGGTGCACGCCGTTGTCATGGCGGTGGAATCTTTCCAGGCCGGCCACCACATGGGACATCTGTGGGGCGACGTGCCGGCGTTGTTGCTGGCCGCCATCGTGCTGGCGGTCCTCGTGAGGTGTTCGGGCATCACACGAGCTGAGAGTGCCTCGCAGCCACGGCCCTAGAATCGCGGACGGGCCGACACAAAGATTTCTTCCGGCTAGAACGGCGGCGGTTCGTCGTCGGGCATCGCACGCGCGTAACGGACGGCGCGTTGCCGGGTCAGCCTGTCGTTGCGATTTAGGTTGCGCTCGGCGGTAATTCGCTGTGATCGTTGCTGTGCCCGAGTGCGCCGCCGGGTCGGCATCATGACCGTGCGCTCACCGCAACGGACGTCGGACGGCGGCGGGGCTTCGGGCACATCGCCGGTAGGCACGGTGAGCGCCGGGAACAGGATCGCGCTGCCGGGACTGGTCACATAAATCTGCCCCGACGGCAGCGTCCAAATCACCGTACCGTCGGCCAGCTGTTTGTCTCGCCAGCCCCAGAAAGTCTTGAGCAGGTGATGTTTTCGGCATAGTGCCTTCAAGTTGGACGGGTGCGTGAATCCGCCGTCAGCGTAAGGGACGGTGTGGTCGATGTCGCAGTGCATTGCTGGCTCGTCACATCCCGGGGCCCGGCAGGTCAGATCCCGGCATCGCACATACTCTGCCAGTTTCGCAGACGGCGTGTACCGCGGTTCCGCGGCAGCCGGAAAGGCCAACGGCCGCAACGTCGCCGACTTGGCTAGTTCCGCGACCAGCTGCGGCGGTATCAGTTCGTCCACCCCGGCCAGGTAACCCGGCGTAGTTCCGGTGCCGTCGACGCTGCGCTGCTCGGCCACCACGTGAATGACCACATTGCGGTGCGCAGGCGGCCGCGGGCTTCAGTGCAATCCGAATCCCCGCAGGTGCACATCATCCGGTCGTCACCCGCAATCAATGCGGTCAGCGCGTCGGCGCGTCGCTGCGCCCTGGATCGCGGATCGGCCTCACACACCGTGCCCGCCAACTCATCCAACCGGCTATCCAAAGCACGGGCAGTGCTGGTGAACACGTTGCCGTAGACCTCGGCGATGCCCGACATCGACTCCGACACATTGAGATAGCGGTCCTTGATCTCTTTGTTAGTTCGACGAATCGCGTCTCGATCGACCTGCAGAACAATGCGGTCAATCCGCATCGCCAGCTTGCCGCGCGTTAGCGACGGCCAGCGTGGCGCTCGCAGAGCCACCTCCGCATCGACCGCAGCAACGGCCTTCTCGTCGGTGATCAGCGCGGTGCGATGAGCGATGACGTTGAACATCGCGTAGTTGATGTCGCCGGCCGCCAGGCACTCGCCGACTTTGGGAAGACGCTCGCGCATCACTTCTGCATCGCGCATGTAGCTCGAGGCCAACGCGCGGCTAATCCGAAGGCCGGCAGCCAGTTCGGCGGCGATCGCGTCCCACAGGTCGGCCACCCACTCCGCGCGGTCACCGTACTGGCGGTTCCGCAGCCACATCAGATCGGCGACCACGTTGAGTCGCCGGGCCGTAGCTTGCGCTTCCGTTCGGGATGCGTCGCAGGCCTGCTCGATCAACGCAGCCGACTCACCGGTCGCTGTCAGCGCCATGTAGTCGAACATACATTCGATCATAAGGCCGGGGTCCGACCACCCGCGGTCATGCCTTCGGGCAGAACATTCCGAGTATCTGCTGACAGTTGTTTCTGTCGATGACGAACGGCCCTGGATCCGTCGGCGGCGGAGGAGGGGGCGGCGCATCTCCCTCGAAGATGTTTTGAGCAACATTTCCCTGGCCAAAGTAGACGTACCAGTAGGTGTGGCAGACATTGAAGTCCCAACGGACCGGGTTCGTCACGTGATTGCCGGTCTGCACCGGGGGATTCCCCGGGCACCAATGACATGGGCCGCTCGGATGGCCTTCCGGGCAGCCGGGCCAGGCGTCTGCCCTCGCCGCGGCAGTACCTGCGGTCAGGCCCAAGCCCCCTGCCAGGGCGGCTGACAACAGGCCGCCGACGATGATCTTCTTCACGGTGCCAGCACTGTGCATAGCGGCTTCCTTTCGCCTCTTCGCTCCGAAAAGTAGGCGCGACCGCTAGTCAAATCCTTAACGTCTGCCTCGACGCCAATTCGGCGCTGGAGCTGTGGACACCGTCGGCCTACCCGACGAGCTATCCCCATGGCACGCATCCGAATAGAGTTGCAGCGATCAAAGCCGCTGAGAGTCGGATAGGGAGTATCACCCATGAATGAGTCCGCCAAAGCCCACACCGCAAGACGGCCGATCCCCGAGTCACAAAATCCTGACCGGGACTATCCCCAGGTGGTGAGCGAACGCGGCCTCATTGAGCCCGCCCCACGCAGAGTACGAGGCTACGTCGACGGGACACTCGTATTTGACACGACCCGTGCGCATTACGTGTGGGAGATCGCCTACTACCCGCAGTATTACGTTCCCATGGCTGACGTCCGCATGGAACATCTGCACGATGAGAACCACGTCCAGGAACTGCAGCTCGGCTCCTCGCGGCTGTTTTCGTTGACGTCACCCGAACAAACACGCAAGTCGGCTGCTCGGCTGTACGACTCCGGTCCGGTCGCAGGCAGCGTCCGGTTCGAGTGGGACGCACTCGAATGGTTTGAGGAGGACGAGCCGATCATCGGCCACCCGCGCAGCCCCTACGCCCGTGTCGACGCGCTGCGTTCACACCGGCACATCAAGGTCGAACTCGACAGGGTGGTGCTGGCCGAGACACACAGCCCGGTGCTGCTTTTCGAGACAGGACTGCCGACCCGGTACTACATCGACCGCACCGACGTCGCATTCGAACGCATGGACACCACCAGCACCCAGACTGTGTGCCCGTACAAAGGAATCACGTCGCAGTACTGGGCGATCAGAATCGGCGACGCGGTGTATCCCGATCTCGCCTGGACCTATGACTACCCGCTGCGCGAGGTCGCCCCAATCGCCGGGATGATCGCCTTCTACAACGAGAAGCTCGATATTTTCGTCGACGACACCCGCTTGGCCCGGCCTTCCACCCATTTCAAATAGTGACGGGTCAGTAACCCCAAGCCAATGCGAAGTGCATCCCGCAGCTCTCCCTTCTAGGACGTATCGACTCAGCCCGCGGGCACGCGCAGGCAACTAGAACGTGTTTCAGAAATGGGGTTCCCCGGCTGCCCTCACCTTGTTACGGTGACGCCCGTGATCCTGGACAAATTCAGACTCGACGACCAAGTCGCCGTCGTCACCGGTGGCGGCCGTGGTCTCGGCGCAGCCATCGCGCTGGCGTTCGCCGAGGTCGGCGCCGACGTCGTCATCGCCTCCCGCACCCAGTCCGAACTAGAGGCCGTCGCCGAAAAGGTCCGCGCCGCGGGCCGGCGCGCCCATATCGTCACCGCTGACCTCGCCCAGCCCGAGGTCACCGCCGAGCTGGCCGGCCAGGCTGTCGAGGCGTTCGGACGGCTGGACATCGTCGTCAACAACGTCGGCGGCACGATGCCCAACGGGCTGCTGACCACCTCGACGAAAGATCTCAAGAGCGCGTTCACCTTCAACGTCGCCACCGCCCACGCGTTGACCATCGCCGCCGCGCCGCTGATGCTCGAGCACTCCGGCGGCGGCAGCATCATCAACATCACCTCGACGATGGGGCGGGTGGCCGGCCGCGGGTTCGCCGCCTACGGCACCGCCAAAGCCGCACTGGCCCACTACACCCGGCTGGCCGCACTGGACCTGTGCCCGCGGATTCGGGTCAACGCCATCGCACCGGGATCGATCGCCACGTCGGCGTTGGACGTGGTCGCCTCCAACGACGAGTTGCGCGAGCCGATGGAAAAGGTGACACCGATGCGACGGCTCGGCGAGCCCGACGAGATCGCTGCTGCCGCAGTTTATTTGGCCTCGCCAGCGGGTGCCTACCTGACCGGCAAGGTGATCGAAGTCGACGGCGGCATTACCTTTCCCAACCTCGACCTACCGATTCCGGACCTGTGACCATGGCTATCCGAGTCGCCGCGATCGGCACCGGAAATGTCGGCGTCCACGCGTTGCGGGCACTGATCACCAACCCGGACTACGAGCTCACTGGCGTGTGGGTGTCGTCGGATTCCAAAGCCGGCAAAGATGCCGGAGAGCTTGCCGGCCTTGATGTCTCGACCGGTATCATTGCGTCCACCGACCTGGACGCGGTGCTGGCCACCGGTCCGCAGTGCGCGGTCTACACCGCGATGGCCGACAACCGGCTGCCCGATGCGCTCGATGATTACCGGCGCATTCTGGCCGCCGGGGTCAATGTCGTCGGCAGCAGTGCGGTGTTCCTGCAGTACCCCTGGCAGGTGCTCCCCAAGGAGCTGCTGGCGCCGATCGAAGATGCTGCGCGGGAAGGTAATTCGAGCCTATTCGTCAACGGCATCGACCCCGGATTCGCCAACGACCTGCTGCCGCTGGCGCTGGCCGGAACGTGCCAGAGCGTCCAGCAGATCCGCTGCATGGAGATCGTCGACTACGCCACCTACGACAGCGCCACCGTCATGTTCGACGTGATGGGATTCGGCAAGCCACTCGACGACATCCCAATGCTGCTGCAACCGGGCGTGCTGAGTCTGGCCTGGGGCTCGGTGGTGCGCCAACTCGCCGCGGGCCTAGGCGTCGAACTCGACCAAGTCACCGAACGGCACGAGCGGGTCGCGGCGCCCGAGGACTTCGACATCGCCTCGGGACACATCCCCAAGGGCAGTGCCGCGGCGCTGCGATTCGAGGTGCACGGACTGGTCGACGGCAAGCCCGCAGTCGTCCTCGAACACGTCACCCGGTTGCGCGAAGACCTGTGCCCCGACTGGCCGCAGCCGGCCCAGCCCGGTGGCTGCTACCGGATCCAGATCACCGGCGAACCGTCCTACGCCATCGACGTCTGCCTGAGCAGTCCGAACGGCGATCACAATCACGCGGGTCTGGTGGCGACGGCGATGCGCGTCGTCAACGCCATCCCCGCCGTCGTTGCCGCTCCCGCCGGGATCCGCACCACGCTGGAACTGCCGCTGATCACCGGCCGCGGCCTCTACTCGGCAGGCTAGAGGTTTCGGTTAACCTAACTTTCTTATTCGTAGACGGAAAGTGAGTTAGGTGCCCGAGGACACCCGCGCGCGGCCGAAAACCGGGTGGTATCTGCTCGGCCCCGCATTCGTCGCCGCGATCGCCTATGTCGACCCAGGCAACGTGGCCGCGAACATCAGCGCCGGCGCCCAGTTCGGCTTCGCGCTGCTGTGGGTGATCCTCCTCGCGAACGTGATGGCTGGGCTCGTCCAGTACCTGTCGGCAAAGCTCGGCCTGGTGACCGGGCGCTCGCTGCCCGAGGCGATCGGCGGGAAGCTGAGCCGACCGGCGCGACTGGCCTTTTGGATACAGGCCGAGATCGTCGCGATGGCCACCGACGTGGCCGAGGTGATCGGCGGGGCGATCGCACTGCACATTCTGTTCGGGCTGCCACTGCTGCTCGGCGGGGTGATCACCGGGGTGGTGTCACTGCTGCTCTTGCGGATCCAGGACCAGCGCGGCCAACAGATCTTTGAACGGGTGATCACGGGACTGCTGCTGCTCATCGCCATCGGCTTCACGGCCAGCTTCTTCGTGGCGACGCCACCGCCCGGCGATGTGGTGGGCGGGTTGGTGCCGCGATTCCTCGGAAAGGAAAGCGTGCTGTTGGCCGCGGCCATTCTGGGCGCGACGGTGATGCCGCACGCGGTGTATCTGCATTCCGGGCTGGCCCGCGACCGGCACGGCCATCCCGATCCCGGTCCGGACCGGCGCCGACTGCTGCGAGTCACCCGGTTAGATGTCGGGCTGGCGATGGTCGTCGCAGGGGCTGTGAACGCCGCCATGCTGCTGGTTGCTGCGCTGAACATGCAGGGCCGAGGCGGTATTGGTTCCATCGAGGCGGCCTACGCCGCTGTGCACGACACGGTGAGTCCATTGATCGCCGTGTTCTTCGCGGTCGGTTTGCTGGCTTCCGGCCTGGCGTCAGCATCGGTGGGCGCCTACGCCGGGGCGATGATCATGCAGGGATTGCTGCACCGCTCGATTCCGATGGTGCTACGCCGGCTGGCGACGCTGGTGCCCGCGCTGTTGATCCTTGCGCTGGGTTTTGATCCGACCCGTACGTTAGTGCTGTCGCAGGTCGTCTTGTCCTTCGGCATCCCGTTCGCGCTGCTTCCGTTGGTACGACTGACCGGCAATCGGGCGCTAATGGGAGTCGACGCCAATCACCCCGTCACTACCGCCATCGGCTGGGTGATCGGCACGCTTATCAGCCTGCTCAATGTGGTGTTGATCTACCTCACGCTCAGCGCCAAAGGCTAGGCCTGGCGTCCGGATTTCATACCTTCCAACCGGTGTTTGCCCCGCCCGGTCAGTTCGATGAGCTCGTCCAGCAGAGCATCCATCTGGTCGATCGACGGCATCGCCCCACCGCGCTCGCGGTAGGCAGTGCGAACGCTGACCAACAGCCGCAATTCACGCTCAATCGTGTCCCGGTCCCGGGTGCCGCCCTCGTGCGCGCCGCTCATCGGACAATCCTTTCACTCCGATCGCGACGCCAATAGCGCGACGCACGGAATTAACCTCGCGGTCACGACCGGCTCAGGAGTCGTTCGCGGACTTGACCGACCATGCCCCGCCCCGCTCGCAACCGTCCGCGGCCGAGCAACTAATTCGCTCGGCTAACATCGAAATCGTGACGCAGCGCAGCGGTCATTTCTACTTCGCCTACGGGTCGAACCTTTGCGTGCGGCAAATGGCGCTGCGCTGTCCCGATGCCGCCAATCCGCGTCGCGCGGTGCTCGCCGACCACGACTGGCTGATCAATCAACGCGGGGTGGCTACCGTCGAGCCGTTGCCCGGCACGCAAGTGCACGGAGTCGTCTGGCAGCTGTCCGACCACGATCTCACCGCCCTGGACAGCGCCGAAGGCGTGCCGGTGCGCTACCAGCGCGACCAGATGACCGTGCAGACCGAAGACGGGCCGTCGGACGCCTGGGTCTACATCGACCACAGGGTGAACCTGGGCCCGCCGCGACCCGGCTACCTGGAACGCATCATCGACGGCGCGCTGCATCACGGGTTGCCCCAGCATTGGATCGACTTCCTGCGCCGGTGGGATCCCGCCCGGTGGCCCCGCCCGCGGTCGCGATCGACAACACCTGCGCCACAGTCGCTTTCCGAGCTGCTCGCCGACCCTGGGGTAATTGAGGCCAGCCGGTTGCGGTCGCGCTTTGGCTTCCTGGCGATTCACGGCGGTGGTCTGGAACAGATGACCGACGTGATCGCCGAGCGCGCCGCCGACGCGGCCGGCGCGTCGGTGTACCTGATCCGGCACCCCGATCGCTATCCACACCACCTGTCGTCGGCGCGCTTTCTCCGCGACGAGTCGGCACGGCTGGCGGAGTTCCTCGACCACGTGGACATCGCCGTGTCGTTGCACGGCTACGGCCGGATCGGCCGGGCCACGCAGTTGTTG
>DATAZN010000659.1:0-11276 GCA_036272035.1 Mycobacterium sp.
CTTCGGCGCGCACGAGTTCGTCGACCTCGAGAATGACGCCCTGGAAGACGTGGGCGGCGTCGATTTGGTGTTCGATGTCCTCGGCGGCGAGATCCAGAAGCGGTCCGCCGCTCTGATCCGAGCCGGAGGAACGCTGGTGACTGTCACCGGGCCGCCTGAGGCGCGGGCGGCCGCGGACTGGCGATCGACTTCGTCGTCGTGTCCGACCGCGGCCAACTGAGTGAGATCGCCCGGCGGGTGCGCGACGGACGAGTGCGGACGAACATTGGCACAGTCGCGACCCTCGACGATGCGGTCGCCGCCTTCAACCCGACCGAGCGGATCACGGGGAAGACGATCATCCGTGTTCGCCCGTGAGGGCTCAGAGACAGCAACCGGTGCCGGGACTCCTCGTGGATCAGCGTGGCCGGGGCGGTGAAGGGCCGATTAATCCGCCACACATTCGGGATACCAGGCTGAACGGGTGACCCGGACGTGAAGAAGCTCCTGATGGGCGGGTTCAAGATCATGATCAACTGTCCACCCAGGACCTCCGCGGTCACCGGTGTGCATCAGGCGGCCGCCGTCGATCGTCAGCGGGTGTCGCGCCGCGTAGCGAAGGAGTCGAGGTGATCGAGTGCCATGTCCAACGCGATGCCCATGGGCTTGGAGTTGTGCGCGCTCTGCGCGAGCACGTATCCGCCCTGCAGGGCGGCGAGTAGCCCCGTGCCGAGGGTCGCGGGGGTGGCCTGTGCACTGAGCACGCCGAGCACTTGTAGCCGGGTGAGGGTATCGATGAGCAGCCGTTCCCAGGCTTGGAACGTCTCTGACAGGGCTTTGCGGGACTGCTCGTCGATGTCGGATAGCTCGATCGACATGCCACCGAGGGCGCAGCCGTAGGAGCCATCCTGCAGAGCGTTGGCCTGGACCAGTGCATCACGCCAACGTCGCAGTCCGGCGAGGGTCCGCACGCCACGCAGTCGCTGCTCCTCTCGATCGAGCACGAACTGCGATGTCATGTCGATCACGGCATGGATGAGCGCCAGCTTGTCCGGGAAGTGGTTGTACAGCTGTGACTTGCTGGTTTTGCTGGCGACTCGGATGTCATCGAGCGTGGTGGCGTGCACGCCTTTGATGTAGAAGAGGTGCTGCGCGGAGTCGATGATCCGCGTGCGGGTCTGCTCGCCGCGTGCGGTGCGACGTGTCTGCACGGCGTCAGCGTTACCGTTCGATTCAGACATCCCAATTCACGCGTCCTGACCTGTCGTCGCGCTGCCTGGCGCCGCCACCGCGATCTTGATCTCGACGCGGAGATCGGATCGGATCGGCTGTGGAACCACAGGAAGCATAGAGGTTGGCTTGTGGACGATGGGTTCATTGCGAACGTGCACCCCACGCGCGGCCTCGGACTGCTCGCCCCAGCCCGCCTTTCCGGTATCGAAGGCCCCCGGCCGGGGCCAGCTCACAGAGGGTGCGCACCGCCCCTGCGTTCCTGTCGTGCCACGACTCGCAAAATGGGACTATATCATCCATAAACTCGTCATCAGCCCTCGGTGTTCCCTGTCGTAGACCCGGCAGTCACCACGCTCGGCCCAGTGAGGTGAACCGCGGGCCTAACAGTCTGCATAGGCCTTTTAACTGCTAATTCTCGGATCGTCCAAGTGCTGTTGACCCTCTCGCCGTCTCAGGGCGCCCACTCGATCCCGAGTCGCCTTGCGCATCATTAACTGGTCTGTATAGTCCGCTTTGTGAGCGGCGGGAGAGCGCACGAAGGCCGCTACACCGACGAATGCCAGCACCGCGACGGCCAGTGGCTGTGTATCGGAGCCAACGTCATCGGCAAGAACGTCGCGGCCTAACTCATCCCCACGGGCTGAACCCCGACCGAGCGGGTGTGCTTCGCCTCCGCCAACTCGCCCCAGCCCGACGTCCACCTGCACGGGAGAAGACCGCTTATGTCTCGTTTCACGATCACTGCCCCCGACGCCGCTCCCGCGGCCGCTCAGCCCGTCCTGGAGGCAATCAATGCTCAGATGGGCTTTGTCCCCAACACGTTCAAAGCGATCGCCGCCAACCCTGTCGTCCTGGAAGCTGTCACGTCGCTGCAGCGCACCCTCGCCGTTCTGGATGCCAAGACCCGCAACAGCATCGCGCTCGCGGTGTCGCAGACCAACGGCTGCAACTACTGCCTGGCCGCCCACACCTTCGCCTCCAGCACGATGACCAGGATGACCGACGACGACATTGCCCTGGGGCGTAGCGGCAGCTCAACCGACCCCAAACGAGCCGCGGCGGCGCGCTTCGCCGTCATCGAAACCGACATCGATCTGAAGTTCGTGGAAGGCACCGCCACGTAATCGACACATACCCGAGAGCTGACCACATCTTCGACGCCTGGCACCACGCGGTGAAAGCGCGGGACGGCGACGCTATCGCCGAACTCGACGCGCCGGACGGAGTTATCGGGACGCCGAGCGCAGTCCGTCCTCACCCCCGAGCTCAGGCCGGGCGAGGTCCAAGGCCGAGGCCATTGAGGTCGGATCGGTTTCCAAAATCGCCACAAAGATTTATGGCATCGCACACAGGTTCGCCCGCCGAAGCGACGGCTCACAGCCCGCCCCTGGCGAAAGAGCGGCGCATCGAAGATGGCGCCAGTTCGTAGTTGAGTCACTTTGAGCTAAGGATCGACACATCATGAACCTCGATAAGATCACGGACAAGCACCTCACGCGGGCTTTCGACCCGAACCGGGCTATCTCGGAGGTGACCTTCAACAAGTTCCTGGCGTTTCTGCGTTCGGCGCCGTCGTCGTTGAACGTGCAGCCCTGGCACTTCTACGTGATGAGCTCGGCCGAGTCGAAGCAACGCCTCGCAAGCAGCCTCGGCGACATGTTCGAAGCAGGCAACAGGTCCAAGGTGCTCGCGGCATCTCACGCGATCATCGTCACCACCCGCGCCGACCTGCCCGACAGCCACCTGCAGAGTGTGTTCGCCCAAGAGAACGCCGACGGCCGATTCCCCGAGAGAGAATACAGGGACAACTGGCAGCGCTCGGTCCACGACTTCCTCGACTGGCGCACCTACAACTTCAAAGACATAACGCACTGGATGGAAAAACAGACCTACATGACGGTGGGCTTGGCAATGATGGCCGCCGCCGAACTCGGCATCGACGCCCTCCCGCTCGAAGGTTTCGACCCTCACTCCGTCGACGCGGAATTCAAGATCCGCGAAGACGGCTATACCACGACCGTGCTGCTCGCTCTCGGTTACCCGGACCTCACCCAGATCAGCAACAAGCCGATCTCTCGGCTCAGCGCGGACCGGATATTCACCTACATCTGAGCAAACGCCCGCGGCGCCAGTTACCCGCGACCAGCGCCAGCAGCCCAGACGACGGGGGCGGGCTAAACGATGCCTCAGACACCGACGGCGCTACACCTAGCTTTACCTAGCCAAATACCCGGTGTCCGCGACTAATGAGGGACGTACCATGCCAACAGGAATCTTGCTGTTTCCCAACCCGCACGCAATCAATGTCGTCGATGACGTGGTGATGCAGGCCAGGCGTGCGTACGACCTCGGCGTCCGGCAGGTCTGGCTGGGCCAGCAAAACGATCACGACGCGATCGCCCTCGCCGCATTGGTCGGCGCGCAGGTGCCGGGACTCGGCGTCGGCACGGCGGTGGTGCCGATCAACCCGCGTCACCCGCTGATCGTCGCATCGCTCGCGCAGACCGCGCAGGCCGCCTCGCACGGCAACTTCAGCCTCGGCCTCGGGCTGGGTGGGCACGAACCGGAGCGGCTGGCCTTCGGGAGGTCGTGGCCCAACACGATCACACGCCTGCGCGAGCACTTGACGGTAATCAGGTCCATCTTCGATACCGGAGCGGTCGACTTCAGCGGCAACGAGATCACCGCACAGCCCGGATGGCCGGTGCGGGTCGCCGGGGGCACACCCGTCCCGGTGTACGTAGCAGCGATGGGCCCCAAGGCGTTGCAGGTGGCCGGCGAACTGGCCGACGGCACGCTGCCGTTCCTCGCCGGTCCGCGGACCATCGCGGAGTTCATCGAACCGGCCATTGCAAAGTCGGCCGCCGACGCTGGACGGCGGAAACCCAGGATCATCGCGCAGGTTCCAACACTCGTGTCCGACGACGTTGACGCCGCCAAGAACTTCGTGGCGGAGCAGTTGAGCCTCTTCGAGGCCATGCCCTCGTATCAGCAAGTGATCGCGCGAGAGGGTGTCGCTAGCGCTGTAGACCTAGCGGCGGTGGGTTCAGCGGAATCCGTCACCCATCAGCTTCAACGTTACCTGGACGCGGGTGCGACTGAGGTGTTGCTAAGCCCACTGGCCTGGGCAGACGCCGCCGTCGCCGAAGAACTCTGGGCTGTCGCCGCTTCGGTCTGACCGACCGGGCTGGCTAGTTGATCGATAACGACGGCGTTGTCGCGCGTCAGTGTGAGCAGCCGCAGGACTCGCGGCGGACGAACTCCGTTGGGAGCACGCGTCGTTCCACCGGTCGGTCTCGCCCGTCCGGGTCCAGGCGTGAGACCAGCAGATCGGCGGCTGCTTCGGCGATCTGGTCGACCTGTTGTCGGGCGCAGGTGAGACTCGGTTGGAATCCGGCGACCCAGGGGATGTCGTCGAACATCACCAGCACGACGTCGCGTGGCACCGACAGCCCGCTGCGGCGCAGTCCTTGCAGCGTTCCCACACACGTCTGGTCGTTGCCGGCGAAGATCGCGGTCGGTGGTTGTGCTGATCGCATCAGCAGTTGTGCCGCGTCCGCGGCGGCCTCGGTGTTCGCTGGGACCTCTCGGACCAGCGTCGGATCGTCGGGCAACCCGGCGCGGCGCAGCGCCAGACGGTAGCCGTCCCGTCGCTCGGCCAAGGTCGAGCTGGACAGCTCACTGCAGACCATGGCGATGCGACGGTGCCCGTGCTCGATCAGATGCTCGATCAGCGCGGCCGCGCCGTCGGTGTTCTCCGTGCCGGCGAAGTCGAAGCGTCCCTGCAGCTCGGCGGGCGCTCTGCGGTCGATCAGGACCACGGGTAGGTCCCGGTCGGCGAGCCAGCGCAGGGCGCGATCGGGGTCGAGTGAGGGCTGCGGGATGATGCCGCCGACCCGCCAGCTGATGAGCCGTTGGATCCCCTGCATCTCCCGCCCCGGCTGGTCGTCGTGATCGACCAGCAGCATCGATATCAACAAATCGCCACCGAACACCCGATCGACAACCTGCGCGATCTTCTCGTTATCGCCACCTATCTGTATGGTCACTAGCTGCCCGGCTTCCTGTCATGCCTGCGCGACCTGTTGGAACTCGGATCTTCCGGATGGTATCGGTTGGGATAATCTGCGCGGCTGTAGATCCATAGGTCGTCGCTGTTGATGACGTCGGCCTGGTGGGGGAAGACCTTCTCGGTGAGGACGCGGTGAACCTCGGGATCTGGGTCGGCGGTGGCGTCGGCGAGGATATAAAGGCGGAAGTCCTCGTCGGCGGCGTGGCGCAAGGTCGAGAGCACGACACCGCTTGTGGAGATTCCGGCGACGACCAGAGTGTCGATTCCTTGGCTGCGCAGGGCGGAGTCGAGATCGGTTGTACTGAAGGCCCCGAACCGGGTCTTGCGGACGACGATGTCGTCCTTTTGCACGTCAATGGACTCGTGGATCGCGCACCCAGGACTTCCGTCAGCGAGAAATCTGTTCAGAGCCACCGCGGTGAAGGCCTTGTTGTGGATGGGTATGGCATTGAAGTCGTCGGGAGTGAACGCAACGCGCACGTGGACGACTTGAACGTTCGCGGACCGGGCCCATGACAGCGCGGCATGCACACGTGCCAGCAGGGTCTCTTTGTCGGAGATCCCGGCCAAGATGGCGGGCTGGAAGTCCATCAGCAGCAGCGCTGTACGGGTGGAGGTAATGGGACGGGCATCCTCAGTCATGTGTGTGTTCCCCAGTTGAGTTGGTAGGTGCGATTGGCGGACGGGGTGCTCGTCGCGCTGGGTCAGCGACTGTCGAGCGTGTCGGCGCCGGCGAGCTGTCGGTCGAACACGGTCAGCAAGAGGACGACGGCGGCGAGACCGATCAGGATGAGTGATATGTGCCGCAAGCCGCTGTCATCGACTCGCGCGTGGAAGGCAGCTCCGGTAATGGTGGACGCCGCGATCGAGCCGATGTATCCGAAGGTGCGCATGAGCCCGGAGCCGGTGCCGACTTTGTCGGCGGGAACTTGTTCGTAGAGAGCGGTCTGGTTGGTGACGTTGCTCGATCCAGACATCAGGCCGAACAATCCGGTGACCGCGACGATCGCGATGACGGGACTGTGGCTGGTGAGGAACAAGGTGGCGACCGCGCCGGCGAGTAGAAGGACCGCGGAGACGGTCAGCGTCTTGTCAATAGCCGGACGCTGTGCCGCCACGCGTGAGGCGGCCGCGGACAGGACGCCCATCGGGATCAAGACCAGTCCGGCTTGGTAGGCGGACAGGCCGCGAGCGGCTTCAATCCACTGGGTCAGCCCGTAGAGGATCACGTAGGTGCCGAGCAGGGTGAGCCCGTTACGGATGTAGGTGCGCGTCAGCGGCAGATTCGAGGCCAGCAGCCGCAGATCGAGGAACGGGTTGCCGGCCTGTAGCTCCCACCAGATGAGTGCGGCCGCCACCGCGATGGAGGAGATGAGGGCGACCCAGTCAGGGGCGGGGAGTGCGAGCAGGAACACCAGCAGAGCCGTCATGGAGGTGGCGAAGCCAGCCACGCCAATCACATCGATGCGGCCCATGACCTCCCGAGCCGAACGTCCTAGGCCCCTGTCTGGATCCCGCGCGATCCAGAGCAACGCCATCGCGAACGTCGCGCAGGCGATGGGAACGTTGACGAGGAACGCGGCCCGCCAGTTGAACCACCCCACGAGTAGCCCGCCGACGGCCGGCCCTATCGCAATGGTCGCGGCACCGGCGATCGCCAGACCGCCGAGGACGCCGCCGGGTGGGGTCACCAGACCGACATCGGTGGCCCGTCGTCGGATCAGCAGCATCGCGGACGGGTAGCCGGCGGAGGTGCCCAGTCCGATGAGGACGCGGGCACCTACCAGCGTGGGCAGGTTCTGCCCGAGGCCGCCGAGGATCCCACCAGTCAGCACAATAAGGATCCCGGCCAGGAACACCCGTCGCGGACCGAACTCCTCGGCGAGCCGACCGGCGGCCGGTTGCGCGATCGCGCTGGTCAGATAAAGGCTCGAGATCAGAACCGAGGTCTGGCCCACCGTGACACCCATCGCCACCGCGATGGACACCAGAGCGGTTGCGATAACCGAGCTGTTGACTGGATTGAGCGCCGAACCCATGAACATCGGCGTGACGAACCGGGGCCCAAACGGGCGTTCCCGCACGACGTCAGGCTGCGGAGCGATTCGTCCGGTCGCGTTGGTCAGACTGGCGTTGTCACACTCGTCCAATGCCGGATTCCTCGCTGTCACGGCAGACCGCCCTCGGAGTGGGTCTCCGCAAGATGCGCAGGCTGCCTGCTAACAATCTAGCAGGCAGCCTGCCCATTTGTTAGGATGGAGTTATGACTCCCGTCTCGCCACCGTCTACCGAGGTGGCCACCGAGTTGATGAAAGCTATGACTCGGTTGCGGGCGCGACTGCGCACCGAATCCGCGCCGAGCGAGATGCCCTGGACGTGGTCGCAGCTCATGACACTGTCGCGGATCGTCAAGGAAGGGCCGACGACGACCAGCGTGCTGGCTCAGGCCGAGCACATGCGCCGCCAGTCGATGGCCGAGACCGTCGCCGCGCTACGCGCGAATGGCCTGGTCACCTCTGGCCCGGATCCCGACGATGGCCGCAAGACCCTCATCAGCGGAACGCCTGAGGGGGTGGCGTTGTCGAAGAACATTCCGGCGGCCCGAGAGGCGTGGCTCGATCAGGCGATCCAGGCACGGCTCGATCCGGCCGATCAGCAGACGCTGCTCAAAGCCGCCTCGATCATGAACCGGATCGCCGACAGTACGGCGTAGCCGGGCGGCGATCAGAGCCTCGAGCAGGCGACTGCGGGGCCGGGGACCGGCGTTCTTCTTCAAGCACGGTTGTGGTGCTGTGCTTGAAGAAGCGTCCGCGCGGTATGCGCCGGGGGTTACAGGTGGTTCTCGTCGAGCCAGTTGTTCATGTCGTCGTAGAACGTCTGGTGTTCACGGCTGAACGCGACGGCGTGGCCGGTGTCGGGCACGACCTGCACGCTGACCTTGGGGCTCTGGGTGTAGGCCTTCGCCTGCAGGTCGAAGCGTTGGAAGAGCCTGTCGTTGGACCCGCCCAGTACGAGCACCGGGACCTGGATCAGGCTGTCACGCGCGGCGTTGCCAGCCAACCCTTGGACCGCGTTGCGCAGCCCGGCGCAGGCATCAAGGGTGCGATTGCTGGCGAGGTAGTCGGCGATGTCCTGCTCGACGTTGTACAGATGGTCGTCGCGGAACTGCTGGGCGTCTGATTCCAACGGGGCGTAACCGTTGCCGGGTCCCACCACGCCCGCGACACAGCGCGCCTGCTCCTCACCGGTGCGGACAACGCTCAGGGGCTGCACCGCGAGCGTTCCGGAATCGAGCACGCCCAGTGCGTGGATGTCGTGGAATCCGGCGGCCTCTTGCTCGACGATCAGACCGCTGGCGGAATGTCCGACCAAGCCGACCTGGTTGAACCGAGGGGTCTGGTCCCCTTGGTAGTGGCCCTCTCTCAGCTGCCCGATGATCTGGTGGAGCACGGTGGCCTCGGTGCCGTAGCAGACCAGGTTGCCGTTGGGTGCGGAGCTGTCGCCGTAGCCGAGGCGGTCGATGGTGACTGAGACGTGGCCGCGATGGGCCATCTCGTCCACGTAGTTGTAGTTCTCGTCGTGGGTGAAGCGCCAGAATCTCTCGTCGTAGCCGTCGCCGTGCGAGTACAGCGTGCCGGCCAGGTGATCGGAGTCGAACGCCCCACTGGGGCCAGTGAGGTGCCCGCGTACCGTGACCTGCTGATCTCCCAGCACGCCGCCGACCAGCGAGGTCGCTGGGTTGGACGTGTCACACGGGATGCCCGAGTCGTTGCGCAGCACCACCCGGAACGACACCGGCACCGAGGAGATGCCGGACGATCCGCTGTCGGCCCACGCCGTGCCCGGCGCCATGCCTGCCGCCGTGACGCCCACCATCAGCGCGCCCGCGCTGAACAGGCCGGCGCGCACCCGCCACCCGCGCGAGATCGATCCACCCATGTGTGCCTCTCCTTCGAGGACGCCGCCTCGGCGGGTTCTTTTGGGCACAACTACCGATGCGACGTTGAGTGACGGTCTACACACGTATCGTCACTCAGCGGCTGAGGTTGGCAACGCCGCTGGGGCAGAGGGGGCAGGCGCGCGGCCGACGTGGAACCTTGTGGGTGCGCGGGATCTCGGTGACGAACCGGATGTCGCGGGGGCAACGCGCCGCTATCTCATAACTGATCATAACTGTGCCGGCGGCCCGCCGTTGCACAGTTATGGATCAACACCGCCGGCGCCTGGCCCGCCGTCTCGCCCTTGCGGCGGCGCTCGTTGCCGGAGTGTCGATCGGGCTCGCGCCGGCCGCGTTGGCCGCCCCGGCGGCCCCGCTGCCCGGCGGGACGAGCACGACCGGCAATGTGCTGCCCGGTCTGGCCAAGACGCGCGACCTCGGCCCGGCGCAAGGTGAGCACCCGATGTCGCTGCTGGTGTCCGTCGCACGGCCCGACCCGGCTGGGGAACGGGCACTGCTGGACGCCGAGTACGACCCGCACAGCGACCGGTACCGGCACTACCTGTCGACCGCGTCGTTCGCCGACCGGTTCGGCGTCTCGCCCGCGCACCTGGGGGCGGTGACCGACTGGCTGCGGGGCGGCGGGCTGCGGGTGGCGATGGTGTCCGCGGCCCGCGACCAGGTTGCCGCGGTGGGCACCGTGGCCCAGATCTCCCGGTTGTTCCGGACACCCGTGCACGCCTTCGACGACCGAGGCACCGTATTCCTGGCCAACACCTCCGCGCCATGGATACCCACCGACCTGCGCATCAGCAACGTCATCGGGCTGAACACCGCACAGCGGATGCACTCCCTGTCCGGGCCCGCGCAGAGCCGCTGCCACAACGGCACCTGCCTGGGGGGGACCACGCCGGGCGATCTGTGGTCGGTGTACGAACAGCCGGCCGCGGTTACCGGGCGCGACCAGCGGGTGGCGATCTTCGGCGGCGGATCGACCGCAGGCGTAGAGCCGGACCTGCACCAGTTCGAGGATCACTTCGGGCTGCCGCACGTGCCGGTGCAGGTCCACCACCCTGCCGGCGAGGGCGACTCCCGGGACACTTCCGGTCGGGTCGAATGGAATCTGGACACCCAGGCGTCCTCCGGAATGGCTCCCGATCTGTCGGGTCTGGACCTGTACTTCGGTGAGGACCTGTCCGACGTCGAGGTGGCCAAGGTGTTCAGCCTGTTCACCGATGACGAGAACGGCCCGCGCCAGGCCTCGGCCAGCTTCGGTGAATGCGAGGCGGTACCCGTCATCTCCCCGATCGCCCGGCTGCCGCTGCTCGATCTCGGCCCGTCATTTCCGGTGCAGCAAGGGCTGGGCAACAACCTGGATCTCACCCTCACCGCGATCACCCGGCAGGCGGTGCTGGAGGGCAAAACGGTCTTTGCCTCGTCGGGAGATACCGGCTCGTCCTGCCCGGTGGCCGTCCTGCCGGTTGTCGGGGCCGGCAACGGCGTGCTCAACCAGGTTGTGGCGTTGACCAACTCGCCGGCCAGCCTGCCCTATGTGGTCGGTGTCGGCGGCACGGTCCTGTACACCGATGGGCACGGACACCGTGCCCGGGAGTACGGCTGGGCATATGGCGGCGGCGGCTCCACGCAGTTCATCCCGGCCCCGAGCTACCAGCGCGGCACGCCGGGGTTGACGCTGCACTGCCTGACCGACCCCGCCCAGCTGTGTCGGGGTGTGCCGGACGTGTCAGCCCAGTCCGGTGACATTGCCGGCAACGGCTACGACATCGTGACCCGAGGCAGGTTCGCCGACGGCGGCGGAACCTCCCTGTCGTCCCCGCTCTGGGCCGGCATGTGGGCGCGGATTCAGTCGGCCTCCGACAACGACGGGGGCCTGGGGTTCGCCAACTACGCCATCTACCGGATCGGCAACAACCCAGCGGCCTACCATCGGGACTTCTTCGACGTGAGCTCCACCGACCTGCGCACGGGGGTGCCCTCGACGAACGGGTTGTACCCGACGCTGCCGGGCTGGGACTACGTGACCGGCTTCGGCAC
>DATAZN010000660.1:0-22013 GCA_036272035.1 Mycobacterium sp.
GGCCGGCGACAACGTCGGACTGCTGCTGCGTGGTATCAAGCGTGAGGACGTCGAGCGCGGTCAGGTCGTCGTGAAGCCCGGCACCACTACGCCGCACACCGACTTCGAGGGCAGCGTCTACATCCTGTCCAAGGACGAGGGTGGCCGGCACACGCCGTTCTTCAACAACTACCGTCCGCAGTTCTACTTCCGCACCACCGACGTGACCGGTGTGGTGACGTTGCCGGAGGGCACCGAGATGGTGATGCCCGGTGACAACACCGAGATCGTGGTGAAGCTGATCCAGCCCGTCGCCATGGACGACGGTCTGCGGTTCGCGATCCGTGAGGGTGGCCGCACCGTCGGCGCCGGCCGGGTCACCAAGATCATCAAGTAGTTTCCACAGCACAACCAACGGCGCTCATCCTTCAGGGATGGGCGCCGTTGTGTGTCTGAGCGCGTTATGCTTCGGATCGCGTAGCGATACGCTGTCCCGCGTCATCGATCGGCCGACGACTGGAGCAGTCATGCTTGCGCGCTATATCAAAGCTCAGATCATCGTTCTGATTTGTGGCGGCCTGGTAGGCCCGATCTTTCTCATTACGTACTTTGCACTCCCCGGAATGTTTGGCTCATTCGGCCCGGACGCGGATTCGATGGCGCAGCAGTCCACCCAGTGGATGCTCTGGGTCGGGGCGCTGATCACCGTCGCCGATGTGCTGGTCGCGTTGTGGCTGGCCGACCGCGGCGCTCGGTCTTCGGCCAAAAGTACTGCTCTCCATCAGACCGGGGTGCTGGCGACGGCGCAGATCATGGGTCTGGCTGAAACCGGAATGCGCATCAACGAGCGGCCGGTGGTCAGCCTGGATCTGCACATCACCGGACCCGGGTTCGATTTCGGCGACCGGAAGCGGGTGACCGTCGACATCTCCAAACAGGCGATTGTGACAGCGCGCAAACTCGTGGTCCTCGTTGATCCGAACACGCACGAATACGAGATCGAATGGCAGGCAAGCGCATTGATCGCCGGTGTGGTGCCCGCGCAGTTCACCAGCACCGAAGACAACACGACTTACGACCTGAGTGGACAGGCCGGCCCGCTGATGGAGATCCTGCAGATCTACAAAGCCAACAACCTCCCGTTCAGCGGCACCGTCGACATCCGCAACTACCCCGCGGTGCGCCAGCAGATCATGGCTGTGGTCCGACGTGCCGCGGCTCAGCAGCCCACGCCCGCCGCAGCCGGCGGTGTGGCCGCGCCACCGCAACAATCGGTTGCTCAGCGGTTGGATGAGCTGGCGAAATTGCATGCCGGCGGTGCGCTCTCGGACGCCGAGTACACCGAGGCGCGGCAGAAAATCATCGCCGAGATCTAACCCAGCTGCGGGCGATTAGAACACGTTTCAGTTTCGCTGCTAGCCTGATCGACAGTCGTCGAAAGGGGCTATGGTGTCCGGTCCGTCGGGAACCCTGCAGGGGCGGGTGGCCTTCATCACCGGTGCCGCGCGTGGCCAAGGCCGCGCTCATGCGGCCCGGCTGGCACGTGAGGGTGCGGACATCATCGCTCTGGATATCTGCGCGCCGGTGTCCGACAGCATCAGCTACCCGGCGGCGACCCCCGAGGATCTGGTGGAGACCGTCCGAGCGGTCGAAGCCGAGGGACGCAAGGTGCTGGCCCGGCAGGTCGACATCCGCGACGATGCGGCGGTGCGGCAACTGGTCGTCGACGGCGTCGAGCAGTTCGGCCGCCTCGACATCCTGGTGGCCAACGCCGGTGTGCTGAGTTGGGGACGGATCTGGGAGCTGTCCGACGAGCAGTGGAATAGCGTGATCGACGTCAACCTGACCGGCACGTTCCACACCCTGCGCGCGGCGATCCCCGCGATGATCGAAGCCGGCAACGGCGGGGCCATTGTCGTGGTCAGCTCGTCGGCCGGGCTGAAGGCCACACCGGGCAACGGCCACTACTCGGCCTCCAAGCACGGACTCACCGGACTGACCAACTCGTTGGCCATCGAGCTCAGCGAATTCGGCATCCGGGTCAACTCGATCCATCCCTACTCGGTGGAGACGCCGATGATCGAGCCGGATCTGATGATGCAGGTGTTCGGCAAACATCCGCACTACATCCACAGCTTCGGTCCAATGCTGCTGCAGCCCAAAGGATTCATGGGTGCCGCCGAGGTATCCGACGTCGTGGCGTGGCTCGCCGGAGACGGCTCCGGTACGCTAACCGGAGCGCAGATCCCGGTCGACAAGGGCGTGCTGAAGTACTAGGGCGCCATCGCCGTCAGGGTATCGGCGAATCTATCGACGGCCCAGTCGATTTCCGTCGCGGTGATCACCAGCGGGGGAGCGAAACGTAGCGTCGATCCATGCGTGTCCTTGACGAGGACGCCGCGCTCAGCAAGTCGCAGGCTGAGCTGTTTGCCGGTGCCGAGTGCGGGATCGATGTCGACGCCGGCCCATAATCCCAGCCCGCGCACCGCAACAACTCCGTGGCCGATCAACTTCTCCAGCCGCCAGTGCAGCTGGGCTCCCAGCCCGGTTGCACGGTCCTGGAATTCACCACGGGTCAGCATCGACACCACGGTGGTGCCGATCGCGGCCGCAAAGGGGTTGCCGCCGAACGTCGACCCGTGCTCCCCGGGGTGCAGTACCCCCAGAACGTCGCGATCGGCCACCACCGCGGACAACGGAACCACGCCGCCGCCCAATGCCTTGCCGAGTAGATAGATATCGGGCACCACATCCCAGTGGTCGCAGGCGAAGGTACGGCCGGTGCGGGCCAGGCCCGACTGAATCTCGTCGGCGATCATGAGAACGTTTCGGGCTGTGCAGACTTCGCGCACCGCCGGTAGGTAGTGGTCCGGCGGCACGACGACGCCGGCCTCGCCTTGGATCGGCTCCAGCAGCACAGCTACGGTGTGCTCGTCGATCGCGTCGGCCAGCGCATCGGCGTCACCGAAGGGTACCGAACGGAAGCCCGGCGTGAACGGGCCGAAGCCGCACCGCGCCGTCTCATCCGACGAGAAGCTGACGATACTGATCGTCCGGCCGTGAAAGTTGTTGTCGGCCACGATGATATTCGCCTGGCCGGCTGGCACGCCCTTGACGTCGACACCCCATTTGCGGGCAACCTTGATCGCGCTTTCGACCGCTTCGGCGCCGCTGTTCATCGGCAACACCATGTCTTTGTCGCACAGCGTCGTCAGCGCCGCGCAAAAGCGCCCCAGGGCTTCGGCGTGAAACGCACGGCTGACCAGAGTCACGACGTCGAGTTGTGCGTGGGCCGTCGCGATGATTTCCGGGTTGCGGTGCCCGAAATTCACCGCCGAGTACGCGGCCAGGCAGTCCAGGTAGCGGCGCCCCTCGACATCGGTGATCCATGATCCCTCGGCGCTGGACGCCACCACCGGCAGAGGTGAATAGTTGTGAGCGGTGTAGCGCTCGTCCATCGCGATCGCTGATGCGGTCAGCGCGCCGCTGGTGGCGATCACAGTGTCCAAGACTGTCATGAATACATCTCCAGCGTGCAGCACTTGACCGAGCCGCCACCCTTGAGCAGCTCGGGCATATCGACGCCGATCGGTTCGAAGCCTGCGTTGGCCAATTGCCTGGCGAACCCGACGGCGGCGGCCGGGTGCACGACGTGGCGACCATCGGAGACGGCGTTCAGGCCGAACACATAAGCATCGGCACTGTCCACCACGATCGCATCGGGGAACAGGGTCTCCAGATGCGCCCGTGAGACATAGGTGAAGGCCGGGGGATAGTAGGCGATGGTCGTGTCGTCGAGCACGGTCAGCGCGGTATCGAGATGGTAGAAGCGCGGATCAACCAGTTCGAGGCTGATCACCCGGCGGTCGAAGATACCGGCGATCTCGCCGTGTGCCCGCAGGTCGGTTCGAAAACCGTACCCGGCCAAGATGTTATCGCCCGCCGGCAGCAGATCGCCCTGGCCTTCGTTGACGTGGCGAGTATGCCGGGGCTGGTAACCATGAGCTCGCAGCCATTCGGCGTAAACAGCTGATTCCTGTTGTCGTTGAGCATATTTGAAGCGTGCGACAGCAGCCGTGCCATCGAGTATCAACCCACCGTTGGCGGCGTACACCATGTCCGGCAACCCGGGCACCGGATCGACCAGGTCGACGGTGTGTCCCAATTGCAGATAGATGTCGTATAGGCGCTGCCACTGCGTGCGAGCTACGGTCGTGTCCACGGGGTTGGTGGTGTCCATCCAGGGATTGATCGCGTAGTCGACCGCGAAGAACTGCGGCGGCGTCATGACGTAGTGCCGGACCCGCGCGCGACGTTCTGTGGCCGTAGCGGCTTGATGCCGCGTGTCGGTCCCCGAGTCCGCGAAGATCGTCATGAATCAACGGTAGGGGACTCTAGCGCGCAATGTATCGATGTTCGTTGCGCCTATACGCTGCATTTATTGCGTGAAATGCCATAATGGGCAAGTCTGTTAAGGCTGGAGGGGTGATGGACCGGTTAGACGGCATCGACGAGCAGATTCTGGCCGAGCTCGCCCTGCATGCCCGGGCGACATTTGCCGAAATCGGTGAGCGGGTCCGGTTGTCGGCCCCCGCGGTCAAACGGCGCGTCGACCGGATGCTCGACAGCGGCGTGATCAAGGGTTTCACCACCGTCATCGATCGAACAGCGGTGGGCTGGAACACCGAGGCCTATGTACAAGTTTATTGCCATGGCCGAATCTCGCCAGATGAGCTGCAGCGAGCCTGGATCGACATTCCCGAAGTCGTCAGCGCCGCAACGGTAACCGGAACCGCCGACGCTATCCTGCGGGTGCTGGCACACGATATGCGGCATTTGGAAGACGCCCTGGAGCGAATTCGGACCAGCGCGGATATCGAACGCACTGAGAGCATCGTCGTGCTGTCGAACCTCATCGATCGGTCACGCGCGCAGGGGTGACCGACCGTCGGCCCTCGCAGTCGTGTATGAACTCCAAATGACCACTAGCTCAGGCGGCAACGGAATTCTGATCGTCGGCGGGGGACTCGCCGCGACCCGGACCGCTGAGCAACTGCGTCGGGCGAACTTCACCGGTTCGGTCACCATCGTCAGCGACGAGGTGCACTTGCCGTACGACCGCCCCCCGCTGTCCAAGGAGCTCCTGCGCAGCGAGGTCGACGACGTGACGCTCAAGCCGCGCGAGTTCTACGACGAGCAGAACATCACCTTGCGGCTGGGGTCGGCGGCCACCGGTATCGACACCACGGCACAGATCGTCACGCTCGACGACGGATCCACGCTCGGCTATGACGAACTCGTCATCGCGACAGGCCTTGTGCCGCGGCGCATTCCGGCGTTCCCCGACTTGGACGGTATCCGGGTGCTGCGTTCGTTCGACGAGAGTCTGGCCCTGCGCCGGCACGCGTCGCAAGCACGGCACGCGGTGGTGGTCGGCGCCGGATTCATCGGCTGTGAGGTAGCCGCCAGTCTGCGCGGATTGGGAGTCGACGTCGTACTGGTCGAACCGCAGCCCGCGCCGCTGGCGGCCGTCCTTGGCGAACAGATCGGCGAACTGGTGGCCCGGCTGCATCGCGCCGAAGGGGTCGATGTGCGCACCGGTGTCGGAGTCGCCGAGGTCCGGGGCGTCAGCCATGTCGAGACCGTGCAGCTGACCGACGGCACCGAGCTCAGCGCCGATCTGGTCGTCGTGGGCATCGGGTCGCGGCCGGCGACTGATTGGCTCGACGGCCGCGGAATCGAGGTCGACAACGGCGTGATCTGCGACGCCGCCGGGCGGACCAGCGCGCCCAACGTGTGGGCTCTCGGCGATGTCGCATCCTGGCGCGACCCCAAGGGACACCAAGTGCGCGTGGAACATTGGAGCAACGTCGCCGAGCAGGCTCGTGCAGTCGTGCCCGCGATGCTCGGCCAAGACGCCCCGTCGGCCGTCGTCGTCCCGTATTTCTGGAGCGATCAGTACGACGTCAAGATCCAATGCCTGGGTGAGCCCATCGCCACTGACACCGTGCACGTCGTCGAGGACGACGGCCGTAAGTTTCTCGCCTTCTACGAGCGCGACGGCGCGGTGGCCGGCGTCGTCGGCGGCGGTATGCCGGGCAAGGTGATGAAGACGCGCGCGAAAATTGCTGCCGCGGTGCCGATTTCCGAAGTACTCGGGTAACGCGCGGTCCGCGAATTCAATCCAAGAACTGCTCAAGGGCCTTGCGCACAGCGGGAAGCTCTTTTCCGGCTTGATGTTCGATGAGCGCGGCCTCTGCGACCATGCCTACCCACAATTGCGCGCTCTCATAAGGGTGTGGACGTTTGAACGCGACGAAGTCCGCCTTGCAGAGCTCCGCGCTTGCGTGGTTGCGACGGGCGATTTCGTCGGTGACCGCGGGCTCCGCGCGAGCCTCCAGTAGCAGGGCGCGCACACCGCGGTCGCGTAGGCATCCGTCGAGATACGTGTGTGCCACGCAGGTCAGGCGACCACGCCCGGGCGGCATGCCGCCGATCGCTGCTTGAATTTGGGTGGCCAATCGTTCATGGAATTCTCGGTGCAGCGCAAGGAGATACGAGGCGCGGTCGCCGAAATGGTGAAAGAAAGTGCCTTTCGCCACGCCGGCTTCCTGCACGATGAGATTGACGCTCAAACCGGCCAACCCGGTGCGTTCGGCCAGTCGCAGGCCGGCGTCGATGAGCGCTTCTCGGGTTTTGGCCATTGCCTCCTTGCGCACACCCTTAGGCGTGGCGGGTGGCATCGCAGTCATGCGGGCACTCTAACCGCCGCTCTGCGTGCGGCCTTGCGCTGACTGCGCCGCGCCAGCAACTCGCCGTACTGGTCGCAGACGTGGATCACCCCGGTGAGTTGGTACGTGATCCAGCCTTTGTGGGTCGACGGCAGGTTGTGTTCAAAGAATTGGTGGCCGGCAATCTGTAAGAGCCACCCTCCGATGAACATCGGCAGTCGTGTTCGGGGTTTGGTGAACAACAGCGGGATTCCGGCTCCGATGACAGGTGTGCCGACCATGTGCGTCAATCGCGCGCCACGGCTGGTGTGTTGGGTTCGGTAGTAGGCCATCTTGTCCGAAAACGGCGCATCAGTTGCGGGGGCAGTCATCGATCACTCCTTGAGTTAGAGATAGCGCCAATGTATCGTTGACTGACCGGTCGGTCAATGAAAGGACGAGAGATGGTCACGATGGTCGAGACGCGAGTGGGCAAGGTTGCCTACAGCGACGTGGGAGAAGGGCCTGTGGTGGTGCTGCTGCACGCCACGTTGCACGACCGCCACGATTTCGACCCAATCGTGGCACCCCTTGGTCGCGACCACCGGGTGATCGCACTGGACTGGCCGGGGCACGGCGAGTCGCCGGCGCCAGTGCCGAATTATCAGCCCACTGCCGCTTCGTTCGCGGACGTTCTTGCCGATGTCGTTGCGGGACTGCACCTTCAACGTGTGGCATTGATCGGAAACTCCGTTGGTGGTTTCGCGGCCGCGCGACTGGCGATCGCCGACCCGCAGCTGGTGTCACGACTGGTCTTGGTCAACAGCGGCGGGTTCATCGCAAGCCCGGTGACCAACCTCTACTGCCGATTGCTCGGCACCCCGGCAGTGATGAAACGAGTCCTGCCGCGCTCCATTCGCAACTATATGAAGGCATCAAGCGACAACGACAATGCCGTGCAAGAACGCGCGCTGGAACGGGCGAACACCCCAGAGGGTGTATTGCTCACGGCGTCGATGTGGCGCAGCTTCGCCGCGCGCGAATACGATCTGCGCCCACGCGCAGACTGCATCACCGCGCCATGCCTGGTGGTCTGGGGATCGAAAGACACCGCAATCCCTATGCGGCTAGGCCGATCTAGCGCCGCCGCGATTCCGGGTGCGCGATTGGAGGTCCTGCCGACCGGCCATATCCCGTTCTCCTCGGACCCTGCTGGATTCTTGGCCGTTGCCGCACCGTTTCTGGCTGCCGCACGCGGCAGCGTGCAGTGATTGGAAACGAGTCGGCCTAGAACTCGCCGAGATAGAACGGCACGCCCTGGTCGTCGGTGCACTCGGCCTGCATCCCGTATGACTGCCGCGCCGGCTCCGCCAATACGGTTCCGCCGGCTTCACGGACTCGTGCGACGGCCGCCTCGATGTCTGCCACCGTCCACATCGGAACGGTCGCCGGCCAAGCGTTGCCGCCCCCGACGCCGGCCATCGGGCGAGTGTTCTGCACCTGCCAACCGTCGTCGATCCGCCCCGCTGTGAACGTCCAGCGCAGAATCCGGGCATAGAAGTCGCGGAAGGCCGCTGAGTCCGCCGTACGGTAAGTGACATAGGCCAGCTCGCCCGGGCCGGAGCCGTTGAGCGCCAGCCGTTTCTGGCGCACGGGTGGTTCGTACACCGCGAATGCGACACCCTGCGGATCGGTGGCATCGAGGATGGTGCCGTAGTCGGTTCGGCGCACCTCACCCGGCGCTCCGCCGGCCTCGGCGATCGCTTGCCGCGCCGCGTGCACATCCGCCACGGCATAGCAGCAGAACAGCGTGGGCGCGGCCGAGGTGGCGGCGATGCCGATCGGAAGCTCGGTGTTGGTCACCTGGTGCGCCGCGGGAGCATAAGACCATCCGAGCACGTGTCGGTAGAAATCGGCCGCGCGCGTGGGGTCGGGCACCCAGACCGACACATACCCGATGTCGCCGTGCTGAATGGATTCGTCGGTGGACGGCTCGTTGAGTGCGGCAATCTCTGCGTCGGTGTTGCTCATCTCGATTCCTTCTGTTCGATGTGGCAGGGTCAGCGCCGACTCCAACCGGCGGCGCAGCCGCGCGGCGAACGCCGGATCGGGCTGTACCGGAAGGTCTTCGGCGCGCAGCACGTTCAGCGGATCGTGATTCATGACGTGCCTCCTTCCGGGTAATGCTGTTTGAACGCCCGACGCGCGCGGACCAGGAGTGCCTCGGTGGCATGGACCGTGCGCCCGATCAGCTCGGCGCATTCGGGTACCGAGCAGTCGTCCATATAGCGCAGTGCCAACACGGTGCGGTGTGGTTCGGACAATCGGGTCAGCACGCTTTCGGCAACCAGGCGGTCCAGCTCGGCGTCCCAGTTGTCCACCGAGTCGACCGGCTCCGGCAATTCGGCCACCGGCACGGGGAGCCGATGATGTCGACGTCGGTAATAATCAGCGAGCTTGTGTCGCGCCACCCCGATCAGCCACGGCACACCGATAGGCGGCGGATCGTTCTTACGGGCGGCATCCATCGCCGCGAGAAAGGTTTCTGAGGTCAGATCTTCCGCGGTACCGCGATCGGCGCAGCGACGTACGAAGTACCCGTACACAATCGGCAATGCCTGGTCATATAGCGCAAGCAACGCCCGGGCGGCGTCGTTGGGGTCCGGTAGCGCGCTCACACTCTTATCGTCGCGGTGGCGCCGGAAACTCCGACGGGTAAGCGAGAAAAATTATTCGCCGGCGTCGTTATTCCCAGGTGACGGGCGGACCGTGTGGCGAGCACACGCCCAGCAGCCGGTCATCCCCACCGGGCCAGCAGCGGGCACGGACGGCGAACTCGACCGGAGCGTCCGGCGTTCGCCGATGCGGTTCCATCATCAAATGGGCGAACGGTGACTCGGCCCGCGCGCGTGCCCCCAATTCATCGATCTCGGCCGAGACGGTTTTCTGCTCGTCCACCGACAGGTACTGCCACATGATCGAATGCCACAGCATGGTAAGTGAGCCGGGCGAAACGTCCAGGTCCGCAACGGCGTCGGCGGCATTGCGGAGGTGCAACGGCGCCGGCACCCGCCGGGCAATACCGATCGCGCCGCGCAGGCGCTCCAGGCGCGCCGGCTGGTCGGGCCAGACATAGCTCAGCAAAGTCGACTCGCCATCGGGGCTCGTCGCGTCCAGCGGCGCGATGTCATAGCCGTGACGTTCGACGATCCGCAGGCCCGCGGCGGGAGGCAGTGGGCCCCGCCACGCGTCGTCGACGATCATCGGTGAATCGGCCGGGCCCCACTCGCCGCCCGGATGACGGTAACGGTAATGGTCGGCGCGCAGGTTCAGCCCGGCACTGCAGCCGATTTCGAAAAGCTTTACCGGCAACTCGAATCGGTCGACCAGGACCAGCAGACCACCGATCAGCGCGGCCGACCGGCCCACCTCGTTGGTCTGCGGCGGCTGATCAAGAGCACCCCGCAGATAATCGGCGTGCTCGGAGGCGGCCTGCACGATGTCGGGCCATCCGGCTTCGGTGTCCCAGTGCCCGCCGACACTGGGATACCAGCGGCGCAGCGCAGGCGCGCGGCCGTCGAGAACCAACCGGTGCAGGCCGCCGAGCAGTCTCAGCGGCAGAGCCAGCCGGCCGGAATCGTTTTCGTGTCCGGCCAGGATCGCCGCAAACACGCCGTCGGCTTCGACGTCGGCGGCCACCTGCTGCAACACGTCGCCGTACATCGACGAACCCATGCCCGCGCAAACCTGCCCCTGCACCTGAATGGTCTGCAGCAGTCGGCTCATCGGTCCAGTTCCTTCAGTCCGGCGCGCACGACGTCGAACGCGTCCCCAATCGCCTCCGGCAGCGACACCGATTCATCGTCCAGCCAGTGCTCGTAGGCGCTCAGCGCCACGCCGAGCATCATCCACGCGACAGTCTGTGGCTTCAGGTCGGCGGTCTTGGCGCCGGTTCGGCATGCCACGAAACTCGCGATCACATCGCGCCACCCCGCATACATCGTCATCGAATATGCCTGCAACTCAGCCGTTTGCAGGATCACTCGCATCCGTTGCCGATGCCGGACAGTTTCGGACTCGCCAAAGGTGTTGAACGACAGAAGCGCATCGCGCAGCGCCTCGCCGAGCGGCATATCCGGATCGACATGGTCCAGCAGCTCCCGCAGGTGCTGCAGGTGAGCGTCGAAGTCCCCCCAGGGAATTGCGTTCTTCGACGCGTAGTAGCGGAACACGCTCCGGCGGGCGATGCCGGCCGCTTGCGCCACGTCGTCGACGCTCACTTCCGAAAATCCGCGGTCGGCGAACAGTCTGAGCGCGACGTCGGTGATGTGCTGCGGGGTGGTGGACCGGCGGCGGCCGACCCGGGGCTGCTGCTGCGCCATGATCCCCGCCCTTCCATTCCGGCACTCGATGCCATATTCTGACTGAGATTTTGACCGCATCGATCCGAATTGTCGAGCCCCGAACGAACGAAAGGCAACGTCATGGAGCCGAACCAAAAGATGGATGGCGACGCCGGAGCCGCCTCGCCGGCGACCTCCAAATCAGAGCTCGCCACCGAGACCCTGGTTGAAGAGGTGTCCATCGACGGGATGTGCGGGGTCTACTGATCGTGAGCGCCCCCGCACAGGGGCTGGATGGCCCGGCTCCTCAGCGGGCTGTGACCCGGCCCGCATCGTCGACGAGCGGGCGGGGCGAGTTCGATCCCGATCGCGCATGGCGGTTGCACCCCCAGGTGGCCGTGCGGCCAGAGCCCTTCGGTGCGCTGTTGTATCACTTCGGAACTCGCAAACTCTCGTTCCTGAAGAACCGCACCATCCTGGCGGTGGTGCAATCGTTGGCCGAATATCCGGATGTCCGCGCCGCCTGCCGGGCCGCAGGCGTGGAGGACTCGCAGCAACAGCCCTACTTGCATGCGCTCGGCGTGCTGGCCGGGTCGCACATGCTGGTGCGGGCCGAGGCGAAGGAGGCAGCATGACGCGCGCGGCCGACAATTCAGGACGAAGCGATGTGGGAGAGCGGCGCATATGACATCGACGGTGCCACGTCTCATCGAGCAGTTCGAACATGGTTTGGACGCTCCCATCTGCCTGACCTGGGAGCTGACCTACGCCTGCAATCTGGCCTGCGTGCATTGCCTGTCGTCGTCTGGCAAACGCGATCCGCGTGAGTTGTCCACACAGGATTGTAAGAACATCATCGACGAGCTGGAACGCATGCAGGTGTTCTACGTCAACATCGGCGGCGGAGAACCGACTGTGCGGCCAGATTTTTGGGAGTTGGTGGACTATGCCACCGCTCACCACGTTGGGGTGAAGTTCTCCACCAATGGCGTGCGGATCACTCCCGAGGTGGCAGCCCGGCTGGCGGCCAGCGACTACGTCGACGTCCAGATCTCGCTGGACGGCGCGACGGCCGAGGTCAACGACGCCGTGCGCGGTCCCGGATCCTTCGCGATGGCCATCCGGGCGCTGGAGAACCTCGCCGCCGCCGGATTCTCGGACGCCAAGATCTCCGTGGTCGTGACCCGCCACAACGTCGATCAGCTCGACGAATTCGCTTCGCTGGCGAGCCGATACGGCGCCACCCTGCGTATCACCCGGCTACGGCCCTCCGGGCGTGGCGCCGACGTCTGGGACGACCTGCACCCGACCGCCGACCAGCAGGTGCAGCTCTACCAGTGGCTGGTCGCCAAGGGCGACCGGGTGTTGACCGGCGACTCGTTCTTCCACCTGTCCGGGCTTGGCGAGCCGGGCGCGCTGGCTGGGCTGAACATGTGCGGCGCGGGGCGGGTGGTGTGCCTGATCGACCCGGTCGGCGACGTGTACGCCTGCCCGTTTGCCATCCACGACCGCTTCCTGGCCGGAAACGTGTTGTCCGACGGCGGGTTTGACAAGGTCTGGAAGGATGCCCCGCTGTTCCGGGAGCTCCGTGAGCCGCAGTCCGCGGGCGCGTGTGGCAGCTGTGGGCACTACGACAGCTGCCGCGGTGGCTGCATGGCGGCCAAGTTCTTCACCGGGCTGCCGATGGACGGACCCGACCCGGAGTGTGTTCAGGGCTACGGCGCGCCGGCGCTGGCACAGGAACGCGACAAACCACGTCCGGCAGGTGACCACTCGCATGGCCGTCGGAGGAGCGGACCCGTACCGCTGACGCTGTCCGTGCAGCCACCCACACCGGCGCAGCGGCTGTGCAACGAAAGCCCGGTCTAGCCGTGGCCCGTGACGCCTGGTTCGAGACGGTTGCGATCGCGCAGGAACGGGCGAAGCGGCGGCTGCCCAAGTCGTCCTATGCCGCGCTGGTGGCCGCCAGCGAAAAAGGGCTGACCGTCTCCGACAACGTCGAGGCGTTCGGTGAGCTGGGTTTCGCCCCTCATGTGGTCGGCGCGCTGGAGAAGCGTGATATGTCGACCACGGTTATGGGACAAGAGATTTCCCTACCGGTGATCATCTCACCGACGGGCGTGCAGGCGGTCGATCCGGCTGGCGAGGTGGCCGTAGCCCGCGCGGCCGCGGCACGGGGCACGGCGATGGGATTGTCGTCGTTCGCCAGCAAGCCGATCGAGGACGTGATCGCCGCCAACCCGAAGTTGTTCTTCCAGGTCTACTGGTCGGGCGGGCGCGACGTGATCGCCGAGCGTGTCGAGCGAGCCCGGCAGGCCGGCGCCGTCGGTTTGATCGTCACTACCGACTGGTCGTTCTCGCATGGCCGGGACTGGGGCAGTCCCAAGATCCCGGAGCAGATGAATCTGCGGACCATGCTGCGGATGTCTCCGGAGGTGATCACTCGGCCCGGTTGGCTGTGGAGATTCGGCAAGACGCTGCGTCCACCGGATCTGCGGGTGCCTAACCTGGCCCGCCGCGGTGAGCTCGGGCCACCGTTCTTTGCCGCCTACGGGGAGTGGATGGGCACCCCGCCGCCGACCTGGGCGGACATCGCCTGGCTGCGCGAACTGTGGGGTGGCCCGTTCATGCTCAAGGGCGTGATGCGGCTCGATGACGCGAAAAGGGCTGTGGATGCCGGTGTTTCGGCAATCTCAGTGTCCAACCACGGCGGCAATAACTTGGACGGCACCCCGGCGTCGATTCGCGCGCTGCCCGCCGTTGCCGACGCGGTCGGCGACCAGGTCGAGGTTTTGCTGGACGGTGGCATCCGGCGCGGCAGCGACGTGGTGAAGGCGCTGGCGCTAGGCGCGCGCGCCGTGATGATCGGCCGGGCCTACCTGTGGGGCCTGGCGGCCGCCGGGCAGCCCGGCGTGGAGAACGTGCTCGACATTCTTCACGGCGGTATCGACTCATCCTTGATGGGTCTGGCGCGCGCCTCGGTGCACGACCTCAATCGGGACGACGTTCTGATGCCGGATGGTTTCACCCGAAGGCTCGGGTCGAGCCCACCCGCGGCAGGAGGAGCGTAGCGCCCTCGCAGATGCGAGACCAGCGGGTATGTTGATGCTCACGTGGCGGACGTGGCGCCGGTGACCGGTCTAAGTGAACGGCCAGTTGGAAAAAATTTTTCGAGAGCGCCAACAACCGATGCACGACAGGTGAATTCGTCTTACCATCACCAAGTGGTGGTCCAGCCCGAACTCGGGGGCTCTACGTCGAGCCAGTTGCAGAGCATGCCGTTAGGGCTGACGATACCGGTTGGCTCCACCGAGCAGCACGGGCCGCACTTGCCCCTGGACACCGACACCCGGATCGCGACCGCCATCGCCCGCGAGGTCACCGGACGCCTCGCGGACGGTCCTGAACTGGCGTGGATGGTGGCACCGGCGATCGCCTACGGCGACAGCGGCGAGCACCAGAGCTTCCCCGGAACGATCTCGATCGGCACCGACGCCCTGAGCGCGTTACTGCTGGAGTACGGCAGGTCGGCAACCTGCTGGGCGCAGCGGCTGCTCTTCGTCAACGGCCATGGCGGCAACATCGTGGCGCTGAGCCGCGCGGTGAACCGACTGCGGTTCGAAGGCCGTGACGCCGCGTGGTGTCCGTGCGTGGTCGCCGGTGGCGATGCACATGCAGGGCACACAGAAACTTCAGTATTACTGCATATTTCGCCGGCCCATGTTCTGACCGAACGCTGGCGCCCGGGCAACGGCGCGCCGTTGCCCGACCTGCTGCCCTCGATGCGCAGCGGGGGAGTCGCGGCAGTCAGTGACGTCGGGGTGCTGGGAGACCCGACCACCGCAACCGCTGCTGACGGTGAGCGGATACTGGCCGAGATGGTCGAGGACTGCTTGCGTCGGATCCGGCGCTGGGCCCCCGCAGCCGACGGGATGCTCACATGACCCGCGCCGACGACGTCGGTGCCGGCGCAGCCGGCACTGGGGAGTGGCGCTTATGATCCAGGCGCGGTTGCCGGATGGATTTGCCGTGCAAGTCGACCGGCGGGTCAGGGTGCTTGGCCAGGGTGCGGCTTTGCTGGGTGGGTCGCCGACGCGGATATTGCGGCTGGCCCCCGCTGCACAGGACATGCTTGCCGACGGCCGGCTCAAAGTTAGCGACGCGGTCAGCGCCGAACTGGCCCGGACCCTGCTCGACGCGACGGTGGCCCACCCGCGGCCCGCCGGCGGTCCATCGCACCGTGACGTGACCGTGGTAATTCCGGTGCGCGACAACACTTGTGGTTTGCGCCGGCTGCTTACCTCGTTGCGTGGCTTGCAGATCGTGGTGGTCGACGACGGGTCGTCGACGCCGATCACGCATGAGGATTTCGCCGGCGCGCATCCCGGCATCGAGATTTTGCGGCACCCGCAGAGCAGGGGTCCGGCTGCGGCCCGCAATACCGGCCTCGCCGCCTGCAAGACGGGGTACGTCGCCTTCTTGGATTCCGACGTGATCCCGCGGCGCGGCTGGCTGGAAGCTCTACTCGGCCACTTCTGCGACCCGACCGTGGCGCTGGTCGCGCCACGGATCGTCGGCCTGGCGCACACCGACAATCCGGTCGCGCGCTACGAGGCGATTCGCTCGTCGCTGGATCTCGGTCACCGTGAAGCTCCGATCATCCCCTACACCACCGTTTCCTACGTACCCAGCGCCGCAATCATTTGTCGCACTTCGCCTTTGCGTGATGTCGGCGGCTTCGACGAGACCATGCGTTCCGGTGAGGACGTTGACCTGTGTTGGCGGCTGGTCGAGGCCGGCGCCCGGCTGCGCTACGAGCCGATCGCCCAAGTGGCGCACGATCATCGGACCGAATTGCGGGATTGGGTTGTGCGCAAAGCGTTTTACGGTGGTTCGGCCGCCCCGCTGTCGGTGCGTCACCCGGACAAGATCGCGCCGCTGATGATATCGGGCTGGGCGCTGACGGCGTGGATCCTGATGGCTCTCGGCTCGAGCTTCGGATATCTTGGGTCACTGTTTGTAGCAGCGCTGACCGGTCGCCGGATCGCGCAAAGCATGCAAGGCACCGAGACCCAGACGTGGGACGTTCTGACTGTGGCGGCCCGCAGCCTCTGGTCGGCAGCGTTGCAGCTGGCGTCGGCGATCTGCCGGCACTATTGGCCGGTCGCATTGCTGGCGGCCATTGCGTTCCGACCGTGCCGCCGAGTCGTGCTCGTCGCTGCCATCGTCGATGGGGTGGTGGATTGGGCCAGTCGCCGGCAATCCGCCGATGAAGACGCCCAGCCGATCGGGCTGCTGACCTACTTGCTGCTCAAGCGGGTCGATGACCTGGCCTACGGTCTCGGGCTGTGGTACGGCGTGGTGCGGGAGCGCAACCTTGGTCCGCTCAAGCCACAGATTCGAGTCTGACTCCTGACGGCAGCTGCACTCCACAGCGATGTCCTGATCATCGGTGCGGGAAGCGCTGGATCTGTAGTCGCAAACCGCCTTTCGGCCGACTCACGCTGTTCGGTGGCTGTGCTGGAGGCCGGGGTCGGCCTGGCCGATCCGGTACTTCGCGGCGAGACGGCGAACGGGCTACGGCTGCCCATCGGCGCCGCCAGCCCGTTGGTCCAGCGCTACCAGACGCAACTCACCGATCGTCCGGCCCGCCAGATCACGATCCTGCGCGGCGCGACGGTCGGCGGCTCAGGAGCCGTCAACGGCGGCTATTTCTGCCGGGGTCTGCGACGTGACTTCGACCGCTACCGGCTGCCCGGCTGGGCGTGGTCTGACGTCATCGAGCACTTTCGCGCGATCGAGACCGATCTGGATTTCACCGGGCCGGCCCACGGTGATTCGGGTCCAATCGCGGTCCGGCGAGCACGTGAAATTGTCGGTAGCACAGCGACTTTCGTTGACTCCGCGCAGCGGCGCGGGTTCGGCTGGCTACCCGATCTCAACGACGTGGACAACCTCGCCGGCCTGCCATCAGGCGTGGGGGCGGTGCCGCTCAACATCGTCGACGGGACGCGGATCGGCCCCGGGGCCGCGTATCTGCTACCCGCGATGGGGCGCGCCAACCTCTCATTGCTGACCCAGACGCGCGCCGTCCGACTTCGCTTCTCCGGCAGTCGGGCGACCGGTGTGGACGCCGTCGGCCCGGGCGGGCCGATCACGGTGACAGCCGATCGCATCGTGTTGTCGGCCGGTGCGATCGAATCCGCACACCTACTGATGCTTTCCGGCGTCGGGGACGAGGCGATGCTGCGAGCCGCCGGAGTAGACCTGGTGGCCCGGTTGCCGGTCGGTCTGGCATTCAGCGACCACCCGGAATGGGTGCTGCCAACGACCTGGGCGGTCGCAACCGGCCGGCCGGTGCTCGAAGTGGTGCTCAGCACGCCCGACGACGTGGAAATCCGGCCGTATACCGGTGGCTTTGTGGCGATGGTCGGCGACGGGACGACAGGACACCCGGACTGGCCGCACCTCGGTGTGGCGCTGATGCGGCCGCGGGCCCGCGGCCGGCTGACCCTGGTCACCGCGGATCCGCTGGTCCGGCCGAGGATCGAGCATCGCTACGACAGCGACGCCGGCGACGTCGCGGCGTTGCAGGCCGGATGCGATCTGGCTCGCGAAATAGCTGGCCCGACAACCCAAGTCGGTGAGCCCAGTTGGTCCACGTCGCAGCATCTGTGTAGCACCGCGCCGATGGGCAGTGTCGGGGATCCGTTGGCAGTCGTCGACCATCAGTGCCGCGTGCACGGTATCGACGGGCTGTGGGTGATCGACGGGTCGGTGCTGCCGACCATCACCAGCCGCGGTCCGCACGCCACCATCGCGATGCTGGGGCATCGGGCCGCGGAGTTCGTCAGCTGATTCACGCGCGCCAGTCGGTATCGGGCCGGGCAGGCGGTTTGCGTACGCTGTTCTGATCGGATGAAGGAGGTGGTCTGCATCACCGACAAGACCGATCCTCGGCCGGCGCGTTCCCGGGCTCGGTTGCTGGAGGCCGCCACCGCGCTACTTCGCACCGGTGGGCCAAGCGCAGTCACCGTCGACGCGGTCACGCGTGGAGCCAATGTGGCCCGGGCGACCCTGTACCGCCACTTCCCGAGCGGAAACGAGTTGCTGGCAGCGGCTTTCAGCGGCCTGATCCCGCCGGCACCAATGCCGTCCGAAGACGGCACCCTGCGCGATCGGCTGATCGCGGTGGTGCTGGCATTCGGGCAATCGATCGCCGAGGCCCCGGGCATGGTGATGGCGATGAGCTGGCTAGCGCTCGGGCGAGACCTGGAGCAGCTGCCGGAGTCGCGTCAGACCCGGACTGCGGACAGCCCCGCGATTACCACGCTGCGCGAACGGATCGCCCAGCAGTACGCCGCGCCGTTCGACGCGATCTTCGACAGCCCTGAGGCCGCCGAACTGGGTGATATCGACCGGTCGCGGGCGATCGCCTTGCTGATGGGCCCGGTGGTGCTGGGTCGGCTGTCCACCCTGCCCAACTTCGATTACCGGGAGTGCACGCGGGCCGCCGTCGACGGCTTCCTGCATGTGCAGCGCGCGCAGAACGCGGCGCTCAACGAACCTGGTAGCGAATCGGCAGGTGCTTGAGACCGCCGACGAACGTCGTCGAGATGAGCTCCGGGTTTCCGTTAAGCTCAATGGTTTTCAGGCGCGGCAGCAATTCGGTGAAGAAGCTGTTCACTTCCATCCGGGCCAGCGCTGCGCCCAGACAGAAGTGCACCCCATAGCCGAACGCCAAGTGTTTGTTCGGATCGCGTCCGACGTCGAAACGGAACGGATCGTCGAACACTTCTTCGTCGCGGTTGCCGGAGACGTACGAGAGGTACAGCGATTCGCCTTGGGCGATCGGCACCCCGCGTACCGAGGTGTCGGCGGTCGCGGTGCGCATGAATTCTTTGACCGGGGTCACCCAGCGGATCATCTCCTCGGTGGCCAGCGGCATCAAATCAAGGCTTTCGCTCAAGCGCTTTCGTTGATCGGGGTTTTCGATGAGGGCTTGCAGACCGCCGGCGATGGTCGCGCTGGTGGTGTCGTGACCCGCGGTGGCGATGATGACGTAGTAGGAAGTGGTGTCGACGTCCGACAGCGGTTCGCCGTCGACACGGGCGTTGGCGATTGCGGAGGCCAGATCCTCGGTCGGTTGCTCGCGGCGCGATGCGGTGAGCGCATTGAAGTAGCCGAGGAATTCGAGCAGCACCTGAAGCTGCTCCTCGAGCGTTGCGCGCTTGAACTCGTCGTCGTCGCCTCCGAACAGTTCCTGAGTCAGCGCGAGCATGCGGGGAAAGTCCGACTCCGGCAAGCCCAGTAGCGACATGATCACGTAGAGCGGGTAGTTCACCGCGACCTCTTGCACGAAGTCGCACTCACTGACATCACCGCCCGCGGCCACCATCTTGTCGACGTAGATCTTGGCCAGTTCGCCGACCCGGATTTTCAGCGCCCGCATCGCCTTCGGGCGAAACCAGTCCGCGCCGATCGCGCGCACCACGCGATGCTGTGGGTCGTCCATGTGGATCAGTGTGCGCAACCCCATTCCGGCGGCCAGTTGCTCGCGCGCCATGTCGTCGGCGGCAGCGGTGGCCAGCAACGGGCGCGGCTCGTTGACGAACAGATCGTTGGCCCGCTCGATGTGCATGATGTCGGCGTGCTTGGTGATCGCCCAGAACGGCCGGTAGGGCCGGCTGTCGACCAGCGACACCGGGGCATGGGCGCGCAGGTGGGTCAGCGCCGCATGTAACCGCGGTTCGTCGGCATACGACGTCGGGTCGGCGAATACCTTCGCGGCCTCGTCAATGATTGGTGCGCTCATGTACCTGTTCACCTGCCGGGTTGATCGGGATTTATTGACACGTGTCAGGTTTAAGTCTCCGTGATTGCGGATTATCCGATGAGCACTTTCGACTAATCCGTAGGCTGTCTTTTCGTGCCGATCCGATCATCTCGTCGCCGCAGGGCCTGGGCTGCCCTGCTGGTGACGGTCGTGACGGCCGCGGCTTGCGGGCAGGGAGCCCTCGTCGCGCCCCGAAAGCCCGAACCGCCGTACGCCGGTCCGCTCGATGCCGGCGTCGTGCGCACCGCGATGGGATCCGCGCGCGGTCAGGTCGCCTCGGATTACCGCTTGTTCCAGAGCATTCCGTATGCCGCGCCGCCGGTGGGGCCGTTGCGGTGGCAACTACCGCGGCCGGCGGCGCGATGGTCGGGGATGCTGGACGCCACCAAGGCCGGGCCGCAGTGCATGCAGGACACCGGACCCAATCCGCGGGTCGGCAAGCCGACCAGCGAAAACTGCCTGACGCTCAATGTCTGGACTCCGGCCCGCGGACAACACAACGAGAAGCGCCCGGTGATGCTGTGGATTCACGGGGGAGGCTTCGTCAACGGCAGCGGCGACATTTATCACGCGCGCTGGCTGGCCGCCAGGGGCCACATCGTTGTCGTCACGATCAACTACCGGTTGGGTGCGCTCGGTTTCCTGGCCCACCCGTCACTCGGAGCGCCCGGCACGGTGGGCAACTACGGGCTGGCCGACCAGCAGGCCGCGCTGCGATGGGTCCGCGACAACATCGCCGCGTTCGGCGGCGATCCGCGGAAGGTGACCATCGCCGGCGAATCCGCGGGCGGCATCTCGGTGTGCGATCACCTGGTGGCGCCGGGGTCGGCCGGGCTGTTCCGCGCGGCGATCATCCAAAGCGCGCCGTGTCAGGCGCAGGCCGACCTGGAGGTCGGGCAGCGCCAGAGCGTGGATTACGCGATCGCGGCAGGCTGTCGCAATCCCGCCTCCACCGCGCGGTGTCTTCGTGCGCTGCCGGCGACCCGGCTCGAGCGTCCACCCTGGTACTACTTCATCGGCGACTCCGACGGGCTCTCCGGGCCGGTCACCGGAACGGCTGCACTGCCGGACAATCCGATCGCGGGATTGGCTGCCGATCGGGCAGCCCGGGTTCCGGTGCTGATCGGAGTCAACCACGACGAATTCACGCTCTTCGCGGCGTTGCGGGCGTCGAGGCTGGATCGGGGAGTGAAATCCGGTGAGTATCCGCATCTGCTCGCCGACATCTTCGGCACCGCCGACAGCGCCCCAGTGCTGGCGCACTATTCGCCTGACCACTACGGCGGCGATGCCTCGCTGGCCTACTCGGCGGCGGCCACCGACGGTGTCTTCGCTTGCGCCGCAGATCGATTGGCGGACTCACTGAGCCGCAGCGCGCCGGTATACGCCTATGAGTTCGACGATCCAGACGCGCCGGCGCCCAAGTTCTTGCGGGACGCACCGTTTCCGGTCGGCGCCAGCCACTCCCTGGAGCTGCGGTACCTGTTCAGCATGGGCGGCGCACCGCCGCTGGATCCCGCTCAGCAGATATTGTCCGACCAGATGATGAGCTATTGGAGCCATTTCGTCACCAATGGCGCACCGAAGGCCGCCGGCCTGCCCGACTGGCCGGCCCAAGACGCTAGCCACGACCATAACTCCTGGATGTCGTTGCGCCCCGGGGGAAGTCAGCTCATCACCGACTTCGAGGCGGCACACCAGTGCCCGTTCTGGGCGACGCTGAAGGGCAAGTCGTGAGCACACCGGAAGCGGCCGGCTTCGCCGACGAGTGGTCCGCGGCCTGGAACCGCGGCGACGTCGAAGCCGTGCTCGCGCATTTTCACGACGACGTCGTTTTCACATCGCCGCACGCGGCCGAATTCGTCCCGGGCTCAGCGGGAGTCGTGCGCGGCAAAGCTGCGCTGCGCGAATACTGGCGCACCGCAATGAAAGCCATTCCCGATCTGCACTTCGACATCGTCGGGGTCTACGGGGGCGCGTCGGTGCTGGTGATCAACTACCGCAATCAGGGCGGCACGTTGGTGAACGAGGTCCTGGAGTTCGACGGTGGCCTGGTGCGTCGCGGACACGGAACGTATCTGGTGCGTGGCTAGCCGACCGGCGTGACCCAGGTGGTGATGTCGGCGTGCACGACTTCGTTGCCGC
>DATAZN010000661.1:0-4563 GCA_036272035.1 Mycobacterium sp.
CCAGGGGTTGTCGCGCCGCCCGCGGGCCCGCCTGCGCCGCCGCCATTAGCGGCACCAGTTGTCGCGGGCCCCGCTGGGGGGCAGGACCCGACACCGTTCACCGGCGCGGCGCCTTTCGGGCCGCCGAGATTAGTTCCCACCAACGGCTCGACGGTGGGTGTGGCCCAGCCGATCATCATCAACTTCCCGGGGCTCGTCGATGACTCCGGTGCAGCCGAAAGCGCCGTTCACATCTCGTCGGTCCCACCGGTTCCCGGCAAGTTCTATTGGATGAAGCCCACGCAGCTGCGCTGGCGCCCACTGAGCTTCTGGCCCGCGCACACCGCGGTGACCGTCGATGCGGGTGGCACAGTGTCCAGCTTCCAAACGGGAGACAGCCTGGTGGCTACGGCTGACGACGCCACGCACCAACTGACGGTCACCCGCAATGGGGCCGTAGAGAAGACCATCCCCATGTCGATGGGGATGGCAGCCGGCGGCCACCAAACCCCAAACGGCACCTACTACGTCCAAGAGAAGATGCCCTCGGTAGTCATGGATTCCTCGACCTACGGCGTTTCGGTCAACTCGACCTACGGATACAAGACAACGGTCGAGCTAGCCGTCCGGTTCGATGACAGCGGCGACTTCGTACACAGCGCTCCATGGTCGGTGGATGACCAGGGCAAGCGCGACGTCAGTCATGGCTGCATCAACATCAGCCCTACCAACGCGAAATGGTTCTTCGACAACTTCAACGCCGGTGATCCCATCGTGGTGACCAATTCCAGCGGCGGCACCTACTCCAGGCACGACGGCTCCAACGACTGGCAGAACTAGCTCCCGGCAGAGTGCATTGACGATTTGGTGAAGTGCGCCGCGGCGGAGCAGTGAGCGATGCGGTGCCGCTACCGTGCCGTGCCCCGGCCGCGCCATCATCTGCCGGCGGGGATTGGCGCTCGAAGTTCGGGAGCACTAGTTTTCCAGATGTGATGTTCTCAGTTGCTGGCGCAGCCGCACGCTCGATCGCCCCCTTCCTAACTTTTGTGGCCGTTGCCGGCATGGGTTTTCTTGCCGACCCGGCGCCGGTCGACCGCGCGCCCGTGGTGCGGTTGGCCGATGACGCCAACCCGCTGGCTGGCATGCCCTTCTACGTCAACCCCACGTCGGCGGCTATGCGCGCTGCGCAGCACGCCGATCCGCCCAGCCCTGAGTTGACCGCGGTCGCCAACACGCCGCAGGCGTACTGGATCGTCCCAGGCTCTTCGGCTTCGACAGTGGCGAAGTACACCGGCGACGCGGCGGCCGCCGGGGCCCTGCCGGTTTTCACGGTCTACGGCATTCCGCACCGCGACTGTGGCAGCTTCGCTGCGGGTGGGATGGGGTCCGGCGACGCCTATCGCGGGTGGATCGACAACATCGCATCCCAAATTGGCGCGTCACGGGCTGCGGTCATCGTCGAACCCGATGCGCTCGCCATGGCTGACTGCCTGTCGGGGGACCAGCGCCAAGAACGCTACGACTTGATCCATTACGCCGTCGACACGCTGACGCGCAACCCGGCAACAGCCGTGTATGTCGACGGCGGTCATGTGCGCTGGCACAGCGCCGAGGACATGGCTGACAGGCTCAACAAGGCCGGTGTCGGCCACGCGCGGGGTTTCAGCCTCAACGTTGCGAACTTCTTCACCACCGAGGACGAAACCGCTTACGGCGAAGCAATTTCGGCCCACACAAATGGTTCGCACTACGTGATCGACACGTCGCGCAACGGCGCCGGACCCGCGCCCGCCTCGAAGCTCGACTGGTGCAACCCCAGCGGGCGAGCATTGGGCACTCCGCCCACCACGGCTACCGGGGGCGGACACGCCGACGCCTACTTGTGGATCAAGCGTCCCGGTGAATCCGACGGATCGTGCGACAAAGGCGATCCGTCGGCGGGGACCTTCGTGAATCAGTTCGTCGTCGATCTGGCTCGCAACGGGGGCCCTGTCGATCTGGCCCGTAGCGCTGGCCATTAGCAGGTTAACGTCCGCCGTTAGTCCACGTGGTCTCCGCGCATCCCACGGCGTTGGTCAGCGTTGGTCAAGCCAGGATGCCAGCGACAGGCCGGCTTCCAGTACGTGGCTTTCGGCGACCGAACGGGCACGCTCGGCGTCGTGATCGGCGATTGACTCGATCAGTTCGTCGTGCTCATCGAGGGAGTGCTTTTCGTGCTCGGGGAAGAGGGTTAGGAAGTTGGTAGGGACCATGCGGGCGGCTTGCGTAAGTTGGGCGAGTAGCCGCCGGGAATGAGCCGCGCGGTGGATCTCCTGGTGGAAGCGCCAGTTGGCTTCGCCGATGCTGTCGTCACCCGACCGCGCGGCGACCTCGGCGGCGAGCTCGCGTAGCGAAGCGAGCTCCTGTGGATTTACGCGCTGCGCCGCCCAGGCAGCGGCCTGTCCGGTCAGGACACCCAGAATGGTGAAGCTGTCGATCACGTCCTTGGAGCTGATGCCGATGACGGTGATTCCGCTGCGCGGCGCAACATGCACTAGGCCTTCGAAGGACAGTTCCAGGAGGGCCTCACGCACCGGTGTGCGACTTGTGGCGAACTCGGTGGTGATGGCATCCAGGTCAATGCGCGTGCCAGCGGGTAATGCTCCGGTCAAGATGCGGTCGCGCAACTCGCGCACGGCGCGCTCCCGCACGGTGCCGGAAATATCGACATCCCTTGGCATAAACGAACGGTAGCTGGAGAATGCATATCACATTTGAAATCTGATATAGAAGTTTTCTAGCATGGCGAACGGCACCGCACCATGTCCCTCGAGGATTCACCCAAGAGCAGCACATCGGTCTACGAGCTGTCGGTTCCGGTCGAAAAGCGACCGCCCTTCGATAGGAGCGTGCCTGGTGACGCCGGTGACACGAGTACGTCAAACGCGTGGCGTCACGAAATCTGGAGAAAAGTGAGCTATCACAACAAGACGAGCGGCGGGCAACAGATAAGCCAGGCGCCTTGACGTTGAACCGTTGAACCCACCCGCGAATAACACTTAAAGCCCAAAAGTCCCAGTGTCTGAGATGGAGAACGCGAGTGGTTGATCTAGAACTCGATCAAGGGCTGGCCGTCATCACGATTAATCGCCCCAACGCTCGTAACGCGATCGCGCCTGAAACCATGGACCAGCTTGGCCAGGCCATAGTCGGCGCCAAGGGCGCACTGTGCCTGGTCATTCGGGGCGAGGGAGACAAGGCGTTCGTTTCGGGCGGGGACCTCAAGGAGCTCAGTGCGTTGCGCACCGAAGAGCAGGCGGCAGCTATGGCATGGCGGATGCGGTCGCTCTGTGATGAGCTCGCGAATTTCCCTGCCCCGGTCGTCGCCGCGCTAAACGGCCACGCGTTCGGGGGCGGAGCGGAAGTCGCGGTCGCCGCCGATATACGGGTGGCCGCCGATGACATCAAGATCGGGTTCAATCAGGTGTCACTCGAAATAATGCCGGCTTGGGGTGGCGCGGAGCGGCTCGCGGCCCTCGTCGGCCGCGGCCGCGCGCTGATGCTCGCGGGCACTGGAGCCGTACTCACCGCCGATCAAGCCGAAAAGGTCGGGCTGGTGGATCGCGTGCTGCCGAGGGCGACGTTCGAAAGTGAGTGGCGTTCCTTGGCGCGGGCGCTGGCGAATCGGCCTGCCCGCGACATCAAGCGCGTCATGTCGGGCGTGCCGGCCAGTGACGCCGTCGCAGCTTTCGCCTCGCTATGGGTATCTGACGAGCATTGGGCCGCGGCGGACCGAGTGATGAAACGCAGCCGATGAATGAGTCGTGAGCATCTTTTTTGGTGCCCGACGCCGGCTGGTTCACATCGTCGCACCGGGGTCGGTGTTTGCAGGATCACTGAACTAGCCGGATTTATCGCCGCCGGCCGACTCGATCAGCAGCAGACCGGCGGCGGTATACGGATCGCATCGACCGTCAGCGACGGCAGCGGCCAAACCGGCGAGTTCCGGGTGGGAGTGCAGGCGAGTTTGCGCCAGAGAGAGGATCTGTGCCCGAGCGCGCGATGCCCTTCGGGCGGGCGTGTCGGCGCGGTGGTGGGCGTCGATCGCGTCCATCAAGTCGGTGACGCCCTCGGAGCGCGCCGCAACGAGTGTGAGGACTGGGGCCGATGTCTCGGCCTGCAAATCGCGGGCGGTTTGCCTCGCGCCGTCGCGGTCAGCCTTATTGACGACCACAATGTCAGCCACTTCGAGCAGGCCTGCCTTCGCGGCTTGTACTGCGTCACCCGCACCGGGATTGAGGATGACGATGGTGGGATCGGCGACGGCGGCGATCTCGATCTCCGACTGACCGACACCGACCGTCTCAAGCACGATGAGGTCGTAGGACAGTGCTGCAAGCAGCTGGATCGCCGCGGGGACCGCGGCGGCGAGACCGCCGAGGTGACCGCGGGTTGCGATCGAGCGGATGAACACATCGGGGTCGTCGATGTGGGCGGCCATCCGGATGCGATCGCCGAGGATGGCGCCGCCGCTGTAGGGCGATGACGGGTCCACCGCCAGGACCGCGACTCGCATGCCTCGTTCGCGGTAGCCGCCAACCAGGA
>DATAZN010000662.1:0-8849 GCA_036272035.1 Mycobacterium sp.
CAGATGTTCGAACCACTGGTCCCAGGCGGTCTCAAGGTGCCGAACACCAACTTCTACCGGGCCGAGGAGATCTCCGGCGTCCCCGAGCTCGGCCTCGACCTCGAGCGCTTCGGCCGCTGGGCCGCCGACCAGGTCGAGGCCACGATCCTGGCCGAGGGTGCCGACACGGTCGCCGCCGTCTTCGTCGAGCCGGTGCAGAACTCCGGCGGCTGCTTCCCGCCGCCGCCCGGCTACTTCAGGCGGCTGCGCGAGATCTGCGACCAGTACGACGTACTGCTCGTCTCCGACGAGGTCATCTGCGCCTTCGGCCGGCTCGGCACGATGTTCGCCTGCGACAAGTTCGACTACGTGCCCGACATCATCACCTGCGCCAAGGGGATGACCTCCGGCTACTCGCCGATCGGCGCCGCGATCGTCTCCGACCGCCTCGCCGCCCCGTTCTACGAGGGCAGCAACTACTTCCCGCACGGCTACACCTTCGGCGGCCACCCGGTCTCGGCCGCGGTGGCCATGGCGAACCTGGACATCTTCGAGCGCGAGGGCCTCAACGAGCAGGTGCTCAAGAACGAGGGCGCGTTCCGGGCCACCCTGGAGCGGCTGTACGACCTGCCGATCGTCGGCGACGTCCGCGGCGAGGGCTACTTCTACTCGATCGAACTCGTCAAGAACCAGGCGACCAGAGAAACCTTTACCCGCGAGGAGACCTCAAAACTGTTGCCGGACATCGCATCGGCGCTGTTCGCGGCTGGGCTGTACACCCGCACTGATGACCGCGGCGACCCGGCGATCGTGCTCGCTCCACCGCTGATCAGCGGCCCCGCCGAGTTCGAGGCCATCGAATCCATCCTGCGCAGCGTGCTCAACGACATTGGGAGTCGCCTGTGACTAAGCCCCGTATCGACCCGATCCGGTGGCAGCCACCGCCGTCACAGCCGTTACCGGCCCCCGACTTCACCGCGGCGCTGAACGTGGTCGAGGTGCCGGGCACCGCCCCTGAGGACGTCGTCGCCGATGCCGACGGCAACATCTGGACCGGCGTCGAGGATGGCCGCATCGTCCGGATCAGCCCTGACGGCGGCTCCGTTCAGGTGGTGGCCGACACCGGCGGGCGCCCGTTGGGCCTGGCCGTCGCCCGCGACGGCCGTCTGCTGATCTGCGACAGCCACCGCGGCCTGCTACGGTACGACCCGGCCACCGGCGCAATGCAGACACTGGTCGCCGAGATCGGCGGTCGCCCGCTGACCTTCTGCTCGAATGTCGTCGAATCATCAGACGGCACAATCTTTTTCACCGACTCGACCAGCCGCTTCTACTACGAGTACTACAAGGGCTCGGTCATCGAGGGACGACCGAGCGGGGCGCTGTTCCGGCTCGATACGGACGGGACGGTCAGCGAGCTGGCCGGCGGGCTGTACTTCGCCAACGGCGTGACGCTGACCCACGACGAGTCGGCGGTGGTGTTCGCTGAGAGCGCTGGATGCCGGGTGTCGAAGTACTGGCTGACCGGCGATCGCGCCGGCAGCATCACCCCGTTGGTCTCTGATCTGCCCGGCTATCCCGACAACATCTCCACCGGCCTCGATGGTCGGATCTGGGTGGCGCTGGTCTCGGACCGCAACGCGCTCAACGAGTGGCTGGGCCCGCGCGCACCGATCATCCGCCGCCTGATGTGGCGGCTGCTGCCGTACCGCTGGCTGCCCGATCCCAAGTCGACGGTGTGGGTTGTCGCGTTAGACCCCGACGACGGGCGTGTGGTGAGCCAACTCCGCACCCAGCATCCGGACTTCGGCCTGGTTACCGGCGTGGTGGAAACGCCGGGGCGACTATGGCTGGGCCGCATCGCGGGGCCCGGCATCTGTTACCTGAATTTGTAGGAGCACCACACGTAGCGGCGTCGCCGAGTGCTCGTGCGGACTCCGGCAACTGATCCGCGACTAACGAGAGTCATGATTCTTACTGGGGCGAAGCGTCCTCTTGTAGTGAGTGCACTAACATGTTATCGTAATAACATGTTAGTGCGGTCTGGGTCTGCGGGTGTCGTCGTGGTCGGCGCGGGTCCCAGTGGCTTGGTGGCTTCATCGGCGCTCCGCGTGGCCGGCGTTGACGTTCGGACGCTCGATGCCGCACCCGCTCCGGCGACCACGTCACGAGCGCTGGGTTTGCAGCCGCGCGGCATCGAGGTCCTCGACAGAATCGGTGCCATCGGCAGCCTGCGGGAGAGCGCTGTGCCGTTGTCGCGGTCGATATTTCGGATCAATGGTCGGAACCTGGCGGAACTGTCATGGATCAACGCCAGCCGGTCGGGGCCCGCCAATCCGTTGATCGTCTCGCAGGCCGACATCGAAGCATCGCTGCGAAACTGCTTGACCGCGGCTGGCGGAACCGTGGAGTGGAACCAGCGCGTCGTTAGTCTCGAAGACACCGGTGAGCGCGCCTTGGTGCGGCTCGCTGATGGAACGGTCATCCACGCCGATTGGGTGATAGGCGCCGATGGCGCGCATAGCGTGGTGCGCAAAGCCGCCGGCATCGGTTTCCCGGGTGTGCCGCGGGTCGAACGGCTCCTCATCGCCGATGTTTGTGCCGACCTCGACATCCCCCGAGACGCTGTGATGTTCTTCGCCGGTCCAACGGGTCTGCTGGGGGCCTTTCCTTTGCCGGGCGACAACATGTGGCGGCTAATGGCTCCGGTGATCGGATTCGATCGCGCCGATCTGGCGCCGGAGGAGATCCTCAGTGAACTCGAGTCTCGCTTGGCAGAGCACGGGGGTGGTGTCGTCCGATCGGTTAGGTGGGCATCGTCGTTTCGCATACACCGCAGGCTGGCCGATGCCTACCGGCGCGGCAGATTGCTGCTGGCCGGTGACGCCGCCCACGTCCACAGTCCCGTGGGTGCTCAGGGATTGAACACCGGGATCGGTGACGCCGAAAACCTCGCGTGGAAGCTCGCCCTCGTTGTGAGCGGCCGGGCGCATGAGACATTGCTCGATAGTTACGAGGCCGAGCGGCGGCCGATCGCCGCTGAAGTGCTGTCCAGCACTGCCGACGTCACCGAGGTTCTGGCCGGCGACAAGTTGATGACGCGCCTGATTCGTGATCACGTCGTGGTGCCGATGCTGCGCCGCCGATGGGTGCAGCGGCATATCGCGGACACGGCGTCGCAGTTGTCCGTGACTTATCGCAGGGGGCCGCTCGGTAGTACGCGTCGACTGCGCGCATTCGGTATGCGCGCAGCCGGGCTCCGTCCGGGTGACAGGGTGCCCGACGCCGAATTCACCTCTGAGAAGGGGGATGTGGTGCGGCTATTCACCGTGCTTGGCCCTGGTTGGGCCCTGCTAGGCCGAGATGCGCTGGGTGCAGTGGCAGAGGCTCGACTCGGTGACGTCGCGGTCCTACCCGCCGGTGACGATGCCCTTCTGGTTCGGCCAGATGGCCATCTCGCCTGGCGCGGGCACGATCCCGGCGAGCTTGCGGATTGGCTTGACATCATGTTGGGGCGTCCACATGCGTTGAATGCGGTGGCGGCGCGGTGACGGACGACGACTGGCGCCGCCGGAAGAAAGCGGCCACCCGCAGGTCGATTCAGGAACACGCGCTACGCCTGTTCTCCGTCAACGGTTACGACAACACCACAGTCGAAGACATTGCCGCGGCCGCCGGCGTGTCGCATATGACTTTTTTCCGCTATTTCCCCCGTAAGGAAAACGTCGTTCAGACACGTGAGTACGACCCGATGATCGAGGAACTCATCGTTGGCCGACCACCGCAGGAGTCACCGCTGGCGGCAATCAGTGCCGCGCTGTCGGCCAGTTTCGCTGCAATTCTGCCGACGGACCGCCAAAGAATTCTTACGCGCGTTCGGCTCATGATGAGTACACCCCAGCTGCGAGCCCTGCAGTTAATCGCGATGGATGAGACGCGCAACTTGTTCGCGCGTTCGCTCGCGCGACGCAGCGGCCAAGACCAAGAGGATTTGGTGGTGGCCGTTCACGCGAGGGTCGCCGTTGCCGTTTTTGTGGCCGCATTGGAAACCTGGGCACAGACCGACGATGGCGATCTCGTTGCGATCGTCGACGCGGCGTTCAGCGCCGCCGAGACTGCCACGGCGCCGCAACCTCCGGATTGTGCGACCAGCCACATCATTCGTTCCCCTCGACCCGCACGAGCTGCTGAACGTCGACAGAGGAACATGTGATGGCCTCGACTGCCGCGTTCGAGATGGCGATGGTTCATCGCGCCTTGCGCAACGAGTTACACGGTGTGCCGGACCTGATCAACGGAGTCGGTGCCGGAGATGCGAAACGCGCAGCGGTCGTCAACGCGCACCTGACCTTCATCGTTGCCCTGCTGCATCACCATCATGCCGCCGAAGACGACCTGATCTGGCCGAAGCTGCATGCCCGGCTGACGTGGTGTGACAACGCGATCTGCCGCATGGAGCAGGCACACCGCGCCATCGCAGCAGGCATCGACACGGCAAAAGCCGCCGGATCGGTATGGGCGAAAACGGGTGCACCGTCGGCGAGGGAGCAACTGCGGACGGCAACCGATAAATTGATCGGACTTGTCGAGGTGCACCTTGCCGACGAGGAGCGCGACGTCGTTCCGTTGATCGAGGAGTACATCACCGCCCCCGAATGGAAGAAGGCAACCGCGCGTGGTGCGTCGATTCTGCGCACTCATCCCAGGTTGGGTCTGGTCTTCGCGGGTTGCATGCTCGAAGGGGTGTCCGACGAAGACAAGCGCCGCTTCCTCGCCGGCGTCCCGTCGACCGCCAGGATGATGTGGCAACTGGCTGGCAGCCGTACCTATGAGGGTTACCGCGCAAGGCTCTACCGCCCAGCTCTATGAATCCGCGTCGTGCTGGCCACGCTAGTTCGCCGGCCGAGTGCCGGTCACCGCGGTGACCTCGATTTGTAACATCCGTAACAGCAGTCACAGCGCGGCTCCCGGCAATCAAGCCTCTGATCGCCTAATCTGCACAAACGATGGCTTTCTTCCGCCCAGCGTCATGCCTGGCAGCGGCCGGTTTCATGCTGACCGCGCCGGCGCTGCTCGGCATGCCCGCCGCGTTCGCCGAGCCGGCCGTCGTGCATGACCTGTGCCCGTTCAAGGTGGCGACCCCGCCCGCGGTGGACTCCTCGGAAGTCCCGCAGGCCGGCGACCCGCCGTTGCCGCTGCCCGTGCCGCGCTCGCCGATCGGCGGTAACTCCCTGGGCGGCTGCGGCGTGGTCACCGCGGCAAACACTCCCCCGGTGCCGGGCGACGTTTCCGCAGATGCCTGGGTGGTGGCCGATCTGGACAGCGGCGCGATCGTCGCCGCCCGCGACCCACACGGTCGTCACCGCCCGGCCAGTGTCATCAAGGTGCTCGTCGCGATGGCATCGCTGCGCGAGCTCAACCTCAACAAGACCGTCGACGGCACGCCTGACGATGCCGCCGCGGAGGGCACCCGGGTCGGCGTTGCCCCGGGTGGCACCTACACCGTCAACCAGTTGCTGCACGGGCTGCTGATGCACTCCGGCAACGACGCCGCACACTCGCTGTCGATGCAATTGGGCGGCATGCCGGCAGCGCTGGACAAGATCAACGCGCTAGCCGCCAAACTCGGCGGCCGCGACACCCGCGCCGTAACGCCTTCGGGGCTAGATGGCCCCGGTATGAGCACCTCGGCCTATGACATCGGGTTGTTCTACCGATACGCCTGGGAGAACTCGACTTTCGCCGGCATCGTGCACACGGAGAAGTTCGACTTCCCCGGCCACGCCGACAGCCCGGGCTACCAGCTGGAAAACGACAACCAGCTGCTCTACCACTATCCTGGCGCGCTCGGCGGCAAGACCGGCTACACCGACGACGCCGGGCAGACGTTTGTCGGCGCTGCGAACCGGGACGGGCGCCGGCTGATGGCGGTGTTGCTGCACGGCACCCGTCAGCCGATCGCGCCGTGGCAGCAAGCGGCTCATTTGCTGGATTACGGCTTTGCGACCGCGCCAGGAACGCGGGTGGGAACGCTGATCGAACCCGACCCGTCGCTGACGACCCCGAACCCTGCAGCGACCGGCGACAACGCCGCCGGGCCCGCCTCGAATGCCGCCGCGCTCATATCGGCCGCGGACGCATTGCCGGTTAGGGTCGGTGTCGGGGTCATCGGTACGGTCGTCGTGTTCGGCTTGATTATGGTGGCCCGCTCGACGAACCGACGGCCGCAGCACTAGGCGGCGACCACGGACCGGGCGGCTACCCGGAGGGGAGATCGTGGGCCGCATCGGCGAGTCACTTCGAACACGACGACGGTTGCTGATCGCCGTCACTGCGGCGACCCTGGGCATCATCTGCGGCTACGACTTGTCCAACATCGCGGGCGCATTGCTGTTCATCACCAACGATTTCAACCTGACTGTCCGCAAGCAGGAACTGCTGACGACGATGGTGGTGATCGGCGAGATTTGCGGTGCGCTCAGTGGCGGGTTTCTCGCCAATGCGATCGGACGCAAGCGATCGATGATGCTGGTGGCAGGCGGCTACGCGGTGTTCTCGCTGCTGGGCGCAGCGGCGGTGTCGATGCCATGGCTGATGACGGCGCGGATGCTGCTGGGCATGACCATCGGATTGTCCGCCACTGTGACCCCGGTGTTCATTGCCGAATCGGCCCCGGCCCGGCTGCGGGGCTCGCTGCTGGTCACCTACCAGGTGGCGACAATTCTCGGGATCATCGGCGGCTACCTTTCCGCGTTCGCGTTGGCGGACTCGGGTAGCTGGCGGTGGATGCTCGGGCTGGCGGCGGTCCCGGCGCTACTGGTCCTTCCGCTGCTGGCCACGATGCCCGACACGGCACGGTGGTATCTGTTCAAGAACCGGGTTGACGACGCCCGCAAAGCGCTGCTGCGGGTGGAATCGAACCGGGACGTCGAGGAGGAGCTGGCCGAGATCGCCGACGCGATGCGCGAAGAGCGAGGCGGATCGATCCTGGAGATGCTGCGCCTGCCATACCTGCGGGCCACCGCATTCGTGGTCGGGCTGGGGTTCTTCGCCGAGCTGAGCGGCATCAACGGAATCATCTACTACAGCCCGCTGCTGTTCCAGGCCATGGGATTTGAGGGTAATTTCTCGTTGCTCGTATTGCCCGCGCTGATCCAGTTGGCTTCGTTGGCTGCTGTCCTGACCTCGCTGGTTCTTGTCGACCGGATCGGCCGGCGACCCATTCTGTTGTCCGGCATCGCCGCGATGATCCTCGGCGACGCGGTGCTGATCGGTGTGTTCGCCGCGAAATCAAGCGCGGTCTCGGGTCTGGGCTACGTCGGCCTGTTGATGTTCACCATGGGCTTCACCTTCGGTTTCGGCGCGCTGGTCTGGGTCTATGCGGGCGAGAGCTTTCCGGCGCATCTACGGTCGCTGGGTTCCAGCGCGATGCTCACCGCCAACCTGACCGCCAACGCGCTGGTCGAATCGGTCTTCCTGACGATGCTGAACACATTGGGCGGCGCCGGGATGTTCAGCATCTTCGCCCTGTTGGCAATCCTGGGATTCTTTCTTGTCTACCGGTTCGCTCCGGAAACCAAGGGGCGACAGCTCGAAGATATTCGCCGATTCTGGGAGAACGACGGGCAGTGGCCTGAGGAAACTTCCAGCACGGCAGCGGATGTACCGGCATGCCGCTGATCGGCGCGGGCACCGTCGTACTCGAGCAGGGCGTCTGCGGCCCGGGCTGGGTTGAAACCTCGGGCGACCAGATCGTCGGCTGCGGTGCGGGCGCACCGCCGCATCGCGCCGATGTCGACCTGCCTGATGCGGTGATCGTCCCCGGCTTCGTCGACATCCATGTCCACGGGGGTGGGGGCGCGACGTACACCGGCGGCGACGCCGCAGAGATTCAGCGAGCGGCCGGCTTTCACCGCGAGCACGGCACGACCACCACGCTGGCCAGCCTGGTCACCACGTCGTCGGCCGATCTGCTTGCCGCCGTGCGGGTGCTCGCCGAGTCGACCCGCGAGGGCATCGTCGCCGGTATCCACCTGGAGGGGCCGTGGCTGAGCGCGGCGCACTGCGGGGCGCACGACCACACGCAGCTGCGTGACCCGACGCCGGCGGAGATCGACGCGTTGTTGGCCGCCGGCGACGGCGCAATCCGGATGGTCACTCTGGCACCCGAGCGACCCGGCAGCGACGATGCGATCTCCCTACTGGTTGACGCCGGAGTGGTTGTGGCCCTTGGGCATACCGATGCCTGCTACGAGCAGACCCGCCACGCTATCGAGCTGGGGGCTACGGTCGGCACACACCTGTTCAACGCGATGCGGTCAGTGCACCACCGCGAACCGGGGCCGGCGCTCGCGCTGCTGCAGGATCCGCGGGTGACCGTCGAACTGATCGCGGACGGTGTTCATGTCCACCCCGCGATGGTGAACGCGACGATCGAGGCGGCCGGGGCCGACCGGGTCGCGTTGGTTACCGACGCCACGGCCGCGGCGGGAGTCGGCGACGGCGAATTTCAGCTCGGCACGGTGGGCGTCGACGTTGTCGAGCGGGTGGCCCGCGTGCGCGGCACCTCGACCATGGCGGGCAGCACCGCCACGATGGATCAGCTCTTCGGCGCGGTCGCCGGCCAAGGCTCAGACCGGGATACCGCGCTGGCCGCCGCGGTGAGCATGACGTCGACGACCCCGGCCCGGGCGCTCGGCCTCGACGGGGCCGGAAGTTTGCGCGTCGGTGCCGAGGCCAATCTTGTTGCGCTGGAACCGGATTATCGGGTCAGCGCCGTCATGGCACGCGGCAGCTGGGTAACCGGCCGATAGGATTTGCTACCGTCAAACGGGTCAGCAACTGACACCGGACGAGGCGCACCGTACCCG
>DATAZN010000663.1:0-9821 GCA_036272035.1 Mycobacterium sp.
CCAGTCGGGCTGCACGCCGTACTGCGCGAGTTCTTCCTTGGCATGCCAGGTTTCGCCACGATGGCCCCAGCCGCGTTCCGGGTCGACGCCGCCACCCAGGGTGTACATGCAGGTGTCCAGGTCGGGGCAGATCCGCACCCCATGCATCCATGCGTCGTCGCCGATGTTGACGACCCCGGTGAGCTCGTGTTCGCCGACGGGCGCAGACGCAGAGGCGAATTGGCCCAATCCAAGTAGCTGCTGCACCCCGAGCAGGAAGCGGGCGCCGCCAACCCCACCGACCAGAACCGTGACCTTCACACCGCACGACAGTACGCGCGACCTCAGTGGAGACGCCGAGGTGAGTGGCGCAATCGGAGAGTGGGTTTGGTGCTGGAATGCCTTATGTGACGGGTGTGACCGACACGCCAAGGCGGCATAGGTGTCAGTGTCGCAATAAATTGGTCACGAGATGATATGGAAATCTTCCGAATCGCTTGCAAAGAGCCTCTTACCCGTGTGTAATCACACCAGTGTCATTTCGGTTGGCCGGCCGGATTCGGTGTCGCAGACCGAGATTCGATCATTTGTTCGAATCGGGATGACCGACATCAAAACAGTGGTCACATCACGATCAACTAAAACCAGGTGAGGAGGCGGAACATGTCCTATGAACACCTTCGAGGCTTAATGGGTGGGACACCACCGCACACCACTCCCGGCTTGCCGATCACAGGGGTATCCCCAAGGCCCCGTTTGAGTTTGGTTCCCGACACGGTCGAAGATGAATTCGAGGCCGCCGAGGTTGAGACCGATCAGTGGCAAGACCGTGCGTTGTGTGCTCAGACGGATCCGGAGGCGTTCTTCCCCGAGAAGGGCGGCTCCACGCGCGAGGCCAAGAAGATCTGCCTTGGCTGCGAGGTGCGCAGTGAATGCCTCGACTACGCCCTGGCTCACGACGAGCGCTTCGGAATCTGGGGCGGCCTCTCGGAGCGGGAACGCCGCCGCCTCAAGCGCGGAATCATCTGACGCGACGCTGTCATTCGATAGCGGGATGATTCGTAGTGCCCGGCTACGCAGCGTTTGCGATCACCCGTTATTCATCATCAATCGTCGGGTCGATGACCGAGGGCTCGACGTCCAGATAGGTGGCCACCTGAGCCACCAAAATCTCGTGCAGTAATTCAGCCAGCTCGATCGTGTCTTTGGCGCGTCGCTCGATTGGCTTGCGGAACAACACAACTCGCGCGCGGGTCGCACTGCCGCGCACGTCGACGCCGGCGCTGATCAGCCGGGCGAGTGCGATCGGCCCGTCGGCGACCACCTCCGGTGGCCACTGCACGTTGTCGGGGTCTTTCGCCGAAATCCGGGGGATCTCGTCGACCGCCACGTCGAGCCCAGACAGTCGTTCCTGCCATTGCCGCTCGATGGGCTCGTAAGCCTCGAGCACCGCCATGTCGAAGCGTTCGGCGCGACTGCGCCACCCGGGCACCGTCGGCGGTAGCAGCGGGCCGCGCATGTCGCGGCCACGGCGCGAGACCTTTTTGCCCACCGGGTGCCGGCCGCGCGGGGAGCTGCGCGAATCGCTCACTCGGCGATGGTAACGGTTGGGCATCCCTGCCCCGGCGAATGCGCGTGTCCGGCGCCGCGCGGACGTTTCCGCACGATAATCTCTCGATCGTGAACGTTCCGCGTCGCTGTTGCCGGCCTGGCTGTCCGCATTACGCGGTGGCGACGCTGACCTTCGTGTACGGGGATTCCACGGCGGTCATCGGCCCGCTGGCCACCGCCCACGAGCCGCACTCCTGGGACCTCTGCGTCAGCCATGCCGGCCGGATCACCGCGCCGCGCGGCTGGGAGCTCGTCCGGCATTCCGGCCCGCTGGCCACCAACCCCGATGAGGACGACCTGATCGCGCTGGCCGAAGCCGTGCGCGAGGGCCGCGACGTGGCCGCCGGCGGCGGCAGGGTCAACGGATTCCACGACTCGGGTGCCCAGTACAACGGTGGTGCCCAGTACAACGGTGCGACGGCCGAGGCGCCGGCGACCGGTGTCTTGACCTCGGCTGGCCAGCGCCCGGCCGGTAACGGGCGTCGCCGCGGTCACCTTCGGGTGCTGCCCGACCCGGCCGACTAGCAACCGCCTGGCCCCTCGCTGCTGCGCGGCTGGGGGTACCTCCACCGCGGGCGATCCAACCCGCATGGTCGCCGGGCTGGATCTGATTGCCCGGCTCCTTACCGGACCGTGCCGGTCCGCATCGTCGCCGGGCTAGGCTGACGACGAAGTGTCCCCTTAGTCAGGAGCCCCTCGATGTCTCGGCCCGCTGCGGCTGTCCACCGTGTGATCAAGGCCTATGACGTGCGAGGTCTGGTCGGCTCGGAGATCGACGAGTCGTTCGTCTCCGACGTCGGTGCCGCCTTCGCCACGCTGATGCGTAGCGAAGGCGCGCGGCAGGTCGTCATCGGCTACGACATGCGCGACAGCTCGCCGTCGCTGGCGGCCGCTTTCGCGGTCGGCGTCACCGGCCAGGGTCTCGACGTGGTTCGCATCGGCCTGGCCTCGACCGATCAGCTCTACTTCGCTTCGGGGCTGCTGGACTGCCCGGGCGCGATGTTCACCGCAAGCCACAACCCGGCCGCCTACACCGGCATCAAGCTGTGCCGGGCGGGTGCCAAGCCGGTCGGCGCCGACACCGGGTTGATGACCATCAGCGACGACATCATCGCCGGAGTCGCCTCCCACGAGGGGCCGACCGGCACCGTCACCGACAAGGATGTGCTCGCCGAGTACGGCGACTTCCTGCGCTCGCTGGTCGACACCTCCGGATTGCGTCCGCTGCGGGTGGCCGTCGACGCGGGCAACGGGATGGCGGGCCACACCGCACCCGCGGTATTCGGCGCGATCGACTCGTTCACGGTGCTCCCGTTGTACTTCGAACTCGACGGCTCTTTTCCCAACCACGAGGCCAATCCGTTGGACCCGGCGAACCTCGTCGACCTGCAGGCCCACGTGCGCGACAGCGGCGCAGATATCGGGCTGGCCTTCGATGGCGACGCCGACCGATGCTTCGTCATCGATGAGCGCGGCCTGCCGGTGTCGCCGTCGACGGTCACCGCCCTGGTCGCCGCGCGCGAGCTGAGCCGGGAGATCGGTGCGACGGTGATCCATAACCTGATCACGTCGCGGGCGGTGCCGGAGTTGGTCGTCGAGCGCGGTGGCACGCCGGTGCGCTCACGGGTCGGGCACTCCTACATCAAGGGGCTGATGGCCGACACCGGCGCGATCTTCGGCGGCGAACACTCGGCGCACTATTACTTCCGGGACTTCTGGGGAGCCGACTCCGGGATGCTGGCCGCGCTGTATGTGCTTGCCGCACTGGGCAAACAGGAGCGCCCGCTGTCTGAGGTCACCGCCGACTACCAGCGCTACGAGTCCTCCGGCGAGATCAACTTCACCGTGGCCGATGCAGGTTCCTGCGTCGAAGCGGTGCTCAAGTCGTTCGGCACTCGGATCCACTCCCTTGACCACCTCGACGGGGTGACCGTCGACCTCGGCGAGGGCAGTTGGTTCAACCTGCGCACCTCCAACACCGAGCCGCTGCTGCGGCTGAATGTGGAAGGACGTTGCACCGAGGATGTCGACGCGGTCGTCGAGCAGGTCGCCGATGAGATCCGTCGGCAGGTCGGGCAGCCGGAGGCCGTGACATGAATGCGGCCCAGGCCGTGATCGACCTCGACGACACCGAAGGCCTGCTTGCCGCCGACCGCGACGGACTGTTGCGGGCGGCATCGATGGGCGGCGCGCATGTGCGCGCGGTCGCGGCCGCACTCGATGAGGGTGCCTTGGACTCGCTGGGTGGCGATCTTCCGCGCACCGTGATCTGGGTTGCCGGACGAGGTACCCCCGAGACCGCGGGCACCATGCTGGCCGCGACGTCGGGTGGTGCACCGACGCCGATCGTGATCGCCGCCGAGGCGCCGCCATGGATCGGCGCGCTGGACATGCTGGTCGTGGCGGGTGACGACCCCGGCGATCCGGCACTGGTCGGAGCCGCCGCGAGCGCGGTGCGTCGGGGCGCGCGGGTGGTCGTCTCGGCGCCGTACGATGGCCCGCTGCGTGATGCCACGGCCGGCCGGGCGGCGGTCTTAGAGCCGCGGCTGCCGGTCGCCGACGGGTTCGGTCTGTGCCGATACCTGGCCGTGGGGCTTGCTGTCCTGCAAAGTGTCGATCCCAAGTTGCGGGTGGACCTGTCCGCGCTGGCCGACGAGCTGGACGCCGAAGCGTTGCGTAACAGTGCCAGCCGCGAAGTGTTCACCAACCCGGCCAAAGCGTTGGTCGAGCGGATGTCTCGGCGACGGGTGGTGCTGGCCGGGGACTGTGCCGCGACGCTGATGCTGGCCCGGCACGGGTGCGCGGTTCTGCTGCGGGTCGCGCACGAGGTTGCCGCGGCCGCCGGCCTGGCGGACGCCCTGATCGCGCTGGGTGCGGGGGCGGAGTCGGGGTTCGCCGACCCGACGGAGTCGTTGTTCCACGACGAGGAGATCGACGGGCCGATCACCGAGCGACTGCGGGTGCTGGCGTTGACGCTGGATGCCGAGCGGGCGGTGGTCGCGTCGCGGATCGCCCAGTTCGACGACGTGGACATGGTCGGCGCCGAGGACGTGCCTGATCTGCTGGATGGCCGCCGCGCGCTGCCCGGCGCACAACGAGTGGAGCAGCAGCTGGCTATATTGGCTGTCCGACTGGAGATGGCTGCGGTTTATTTGCGGCTGGTGCGGGGATAACTGGGTCTGAGGTTATAGACAGTGCAGTTGCTACGTGGAGCGATACGGACGTACGCGTGGGGGTCACGGACCGCCATCGCGGAGTTCACTGGTCGCCCGGTACCGGCCGCCCATCCAGAAGCCGAGCTGTGGCTCGGGGCAAACCCGGGCGACCCGGCCTTCCTCGAAGAGCCCGACGGCGAAGTCTCGCTGTTGCAGGCGGTGATCGCCGATCCGGAAGGCCAGCTCGGCGCCGCGGCTCGCGCCCGGTTCGGCGATGCGCTGCCGTTCCTACTCAAGGTGCTGGCGGCCGAGGAGCCGCTCTCGCTGCAGGCGCACCCCAGTTCCGAGCAAGCCGCCGAAGGTTACCTGCGCGAGCAACGCCTCGAGATCCCGGTGAACTCGCCGGTGCGAAACTACCGCGACGCCAGCCACAAGCCCGAGCTGTTGGTGGCGCTTCAGCAATTCGAGGCGCTGGCGGGCTTCCGTCCCGCGGCCCACACCATCGAGCTGCTGCGGGCCCTGGCGGTGTCCGACTTGGATCCGTTCATCGATTTGCTGAACGACCAGTCCGACGCCGACGGACTTCGGGCGTTGTTCACCACCTGGATCACCGCCCCGCAGCCCGACGTCGACGTGCTGGTGACCGCGGTATTGGATGGCGCAATCAACTACTTGAGTTCGGGTGCAACGGAATTCGCGGCAGTAGCCAAGACAGTGCTAGAGCTGGGTGAGCAGTATCCCGGCGACGCCGGTGTGTTGGCCGCGCTGCTGCTCAACCGGATAACGCTCGGTCCCGGCGAGGGGATCTTCTTGTCGGCCGGCAACCTGCACGCCTACTTGCGCGGTGTCGGCCTCGAGGTAATGGCCAACTCCGACAACGTGTTACGGGGTGGCCTGACTCCCAAGCACGTCGACGTTCCCGAGCTGCTGCGGGTCCTGAACTTCAACCCGACCACCGAGTCTCAACTGCGTGCCCAGACGCATCCGGATGGACTGGCGTCGTTCTACGACACGCCCACCACCGAGTTCGCGGCGTCCATGCTCACGTTGGGTGACGACCAGATCGGCCACGAAGTCGATGCCCCGTCGCGCCACGACGGTCCGCAGATCCTGCTATGCCTCGAGGGTGCGACGGCGGTGCACGGCAAGGCCGGGGCGCTGACGCTCACCCGTGGCGCCGCCGCCTGGGTGGCCGCCGACGACGGTCCCATCCGGCTGGTCGCGCACGAGCCGACGAAGATCTTCCGGGCTACCATCGGCCTGTGACTAATGCGGCGCCAGCGCGCCGCGGCGTTCCGGCCGTCCAGCTCGGCGCTCGGCGCGCCAGAGTCGCATGTTGTGCCGAATCGTGCGGCCGACCAGCCTCGCCGACGGGACCATGTAAAGGCTGTCCAGTAACGAGAACCGGCGCAAAAACCATTCGGCGAGAATAGGATCAGTCTCGGCCGCCCCGAGGAACTGGTCGAACAGACTGCCCACCGGGCCGAACCACCACGGCTTGTCCCCGGTCGCGTGATGGAAGGTGAGGTCGCCGATCGCCGTCATCATCCACACCGGATACGTCGACTTGGCGGTGGCCCGATTCACCTGGCGCACAATGTCTTCGCCCGCACCGCCGGCCAGCGCTCGGCGCAGGTGACCGGCCTGCAGCGAGGTCATCGTCATGCCCTGGCCGTAGGTGGGGTCGAAACTGGCCACCGCATCGCCCAACGGGAGAATCCCGGCCGGAAATCGATCCAGCTCGTGGTACCGGCGCCACCGGCTGACGGGGTAGCGGTGGAAAGCCACCTCGCCGACGGGTTCGGCCTGCTGCAGCGCGTTGGCGATTCGTTCGGGGAGCAGCGTGTTGGCCAGCGCCAGCATTTCGGGAAAGGTATGCGGCGGTTCGACTTTCGCGACGCCGAAGGTTGTCAGTGTCCAGGTGCCATCCTCGTAGCCGAGTAGGCCCATCCCGAGCGGCTGCTCGCGCGACGCGCCGGCAACGATCACACGCTCACGGATCGCGGCGGGCAGCCGAAGCTGGTGCGACGCATAGCCGATGCCCACGTCGACCGTCTTCTCGGGCGGACGCTGATATCCCCACTGCTCCAGCCACACTGGCAGCCGGGTGCCGCGGCCGGCGGCGTCGACGACCAGATCGGCGGCGACGAAGTCGGGCTCGTCGGCGTCGCTGTCCAGCAACACCCCGGTCACCCGTTGCGCGTCGAAGTCGAAGCGTGGTTGGGCCACCGAGCGATGCTGGATCTCGACGTTGGCGATCTCACATACCCGGCGCCGGATCTGCCATTCCAGCTGCGGGCGGCTCGGTACGTAGGCGGTGAACTGATCGCGCAGTGTCTGCCCGGTGCCCAGCACGTGGCCCGCCGCGCCGAAGTGGATGCAGTCAGGGCGGTTCTCCAGGATGGGAACGCCGGCGGCCACCATGCCGTCGAGCAGACCGGGGAACAACCCCTCGAATTCCATCGCGCCGCGCGCCATCAGCAGATGAACGTGACGGCCCTGCGGGACGGCGGTGCGGTTGCTGGGGGTGGCCGGCAGCTCGTCGCGCTCGAACACCGTTACCCGGTGGTAGAAGTCAGACAGCACCCGCGCCGCGCACAATCCGGCGATGCTGGCGCCGATAACTACGGCGTGTCCCCTGGAATTCTCCCCACCCATCTGGCCACCGTACTCGGTACTGTCCGGGTCCATGGCTGACCGCTGGCGCACCAAATCGATCGAACAATCGATTGCCGATACCGATGACCCCGATACCCAGCTGCGCAAGGATTTGAGCTGGTGGCACCTCTGCGTGTTCGGGGTGTCGGTAGTGATCGGGGCCGGCATTTTCACCGTCACCGCCTCTACCGCGGGTGACATCACCGGGCCCGCGATCTGGATCTCGTTTCTCATCGCGGCGATCACCTGCGGGCTGGCCGCGCTGTGTTACGCCGAATTCGCGTCGATGTTGCCCGTGGCGGGCAGCGCCTACACGTTCTCCTACGCCACCTTCGGCGAATTCGTGGCCTGGACCATCGGCTGGAACCTCGTCCTGGAACTGGCGATCGGCGGCGCGGTCGTCGCCAAGGGCTGGTCCAGTTACCTGCAAACGGTACTCGGATTGGCCAGTGGCACAGTCAATGTCGGGCCGCTCACGCTGGACTGGGGTGCGCTGGTGATCGTTGGGCTGGTGGCCACCCTGCTCGCGCTAGGCACCAAGTTGTCGTCGCAATTCTCGATGGTGGTCACCGCGATCAAGGTCGCGGTGGTGGTGCTGGTGATCGTCGTCGGCGCCTTCTACATCAAGACCGCGAACTACTCGCCGTTCGTCCCGCCGCGCGAGGCCGGCAACGCCGGCGGCGGGGTCGACCAGTCGTTGCTGTCGCTGCTCACCGGCGCGCACGGGAGCCACTACGGCTGGTACGGCGTGCTCGCCGGGGCCTCCATCGTGTTCTTCGCGTTCATCGGATTCGACATCGTGGCCACGATGGCCGAGGAGACCAAGAACCCGCAGCGCGACGTCCCCCGGGGGATCCTGGCCACGCTGGGCATCGTGACCGTGCTCTACGTGGGGGTGTCAGTGGTGCTGTCTGGCATGGTCTCCTACACGCAGCTGAAGACCACCCCCGACGGCCACCACGCCAACCTCGCCACCGCCTTCGCCGCGAACGGCCTGCAGTGGGCCTCCGGGATCATCTCCATCGGCGCATTGGCCGGCCTGACCACTGTGGTCATGGTGCTTCTGCTCGGTGGCTGCCGGGTGCTGTTCGCCATGGCTCGCGACGGGTTGTTGCCACGGCAGCTGGCCAAGACCGGATCGCGCGGCACCCCGGTGCGCATCACCGTGCTGGTTGCGTTGCTGGTTGGCGCCACCGCCTCGGCGTTTCCGACGGACAAGCTCGAGGAAATGGTCAACGTCGGCACCTTGTTCGCGTTCCTGCTGGTCTCCGCCGGCGTCATCGTGCTGCGACGCAGCCGTCCGGACCTGCCGCGCGGATTTCGCGCGCCGATGGTGCCGCTGCTGCCGATCGCCTCGGTGTGTGCGTGTGTCTGGCTGATGGTCAACCTGACCGTCGTGACCTGGCTTCGATTCGTTGTGTGGATGGCCGCGGGGGTTGTCATCTACCTGGGCTATGGACGCCGGAAATCGGTTCTGGCCAGGCGTGATGCCAGCGCGTTGGTAGGCGATTGACGCCAGCGCGCTCCCAGGCGCTTTTACAAATGCCGACTCTATGTCTAGACACAGGACGCAAAGCGCGCTAATGTCCAATCTCAAGGTGTTATGGCTCACAAGGAGGTTGGCGATATGACCGCGGCATTAAGTCCGAACGCGAGGATGTGGCAGGACAAGAAGCGCTACCTGTGGCTGATGGGACTGATTGTCCCGACGCTGCTGCTGACGATCCTGCCGTTCGTCTGGGCGATGAATCAGGCCGGCTGGCAGATCGCATCACAGGTGCTGTTCTGGATCGGACCGATCCTGCTCTACATCCTGCTGCCGGCCCTTGACCTGCGGTTCGGATCCGACGGGCAGAACCCTCCCGACGAGGTGATGGAGTGGCTGGAGAACGACAAGTACTACCGCCACTGCACCTACGCGTTCATCCCGTTCCAGCTCGTCAGCCTGATCCTCGGCGCGTACCTGTTCACCGCCTCGAACCTGAGCTGGCTGGGCTACGACGGGCCGCTGAGCTGGCCCGCCAAGATCGGCCTCGCGTTGTCGGTGGGCGCGCTGGGCGGCGTCGGCATCAACACCGCTCATGAGATGGGGCACAAGAAGGAATCGCTTGAGCGCTGGCTGTCCAAGATCACCCTGGCGCAGACCGGCTATGGCCACTTCTACATCGAGCACAACCGCGGCCACCACGTCCGGGTGGCCACACCCGAAGACCCGGCGTCCTCGCGCTTCGGTGAGACGTTCTGGGAGTTCCTGCCGCGCAGCGTCTTTGGCAGTGCGAAGTCGGCCTGGCGGCTGGAGGCCCAGCGGGTGCGCCGGCAGGGCGGCAACCCGTGGAACCCCAAGACCTATCTGTCCAATGACGTCATCAATGCCTGGCTGATGACCGTGGTGCTGTGGGGAGTGTTGATCGCGGTGTT
>DATAZN010000664.1:0-4901 GCA_036272035.1 Mycobacterium sp.
GATGGCATGCACCAGCTGATGCTGTCGCACACCGCCGCCTACAGCGACGTGGTGCTCGAATGGTGCCGTCGACAAGCCAAGTAACCCACTCCAACATGCAACTCATCAGCAACATCCAAGGAGCACCACCCATGACGACCACCCTGCACCCCTGCGGCGTCAACCATCTAGCCCTGAGCACACGAGACATGAAGGGACAGCTCGAATTCTGGTGTGATGTTCTTGGCTGTCCGTTACGCGCGCTGTACTACATGCATGGCGTCGACGGCGCGTTCCACGGCTTCGTCGAACTGGCACCGGAGAGCTACGTCGCGTTCGTCCAGCACCCCGACAATCCCAAGGACATCGAGTGGGGCGTCACTCACGCCGGCAATCCGGGCGGCGCCGTCACCATCGGCGGGATGCAGCACGTCGCCCTCCATGTCGACACCCTCGATGAGGTTCTGACGATGCGGGATCGCATCCGCAGCCGCGGCGTGCAGGTGATCGGCCCCATCGATCATGGCTTCATCAAGTCGATCTACTTCGGCGGACCCGACGGCCTGAGCCTAGAAGTCACCTGCGGACACGATATCGACGCCAACGCCTGGGTGGACCCCGAAGTTGTTGGCTTGTGCGACATCTCCCAACATGAGGTGGAAGCACTCAAAAACCCGGCCGCTTTCGACAGGCCCGCGACGCCCGTCGCGCAGCCAGCCGCCGATCCCGACAAACCCACCATGCACTGGCCCGACGCGTACGACCTTTTGGTGTCGCTGAGCGACCAGGAAGTCTGGGACAACGCCAGCGAAACCACGCCCCCGGTAATCGTCGACTGATCGTTGCGGCTGAGACCGCCTGAAAACGATGTCGTCCAACACTTCCCCCGACCATCGCCGCAGCACTCACGCGGCTCGCCTCGAACTGAAAGCAAGAATCCGAAATGGATGAACTCACCCACCTCATCGACGGTGAACGGGTCGCCGCCGACCAGTGGTTTCACACGGTGAACCCCGCCACCCAGCAGCCCTGGGCGAAAGTCGCCCGCGGATCCGCGCAAGACGCCGCCCGAGCGGTGAACGCCGCGAGGGTCGCCTTCGACGACGGCCCATGGCCTCGCATGAGTCCCGACGAGCGGGGCGTCCACCTGCACCGCCTCGCCGATCTCATCGAACAACACACCGATGAGCTTGTCGCACTGGAGAGCACCGACATGGGCAAGCCGGTCACCCAGTGCCGCGAGCGTGACCTGCCACGCTCGGTCGCGAACTTCCGATTCTTCGCTGACTATCCGCGTTTCTGCGAGGACGAATCCCTACCGTCCAGCACCCACCACATCTACACCAGTTACGAACCCGTCGGCGTCACCGCCGCAATCAGCCCCTGGAACTTCCCGCTGATGCTGTCGACGTGGAAAGTCGCCCCTGCTTTGGCCTTTGGCAACACCGTCGTTCTCAAACCCGCAGAACAAAGCCCGGGCACCTGCACCCGCCTCGGCGAGCTGGCCATCGAGGCAGGCCTACCCAAAGGCGTGCTCAACATCCTGCACGGCTACGGCCCCGGTGAAGCTGGTGAAGCCCTAACCACCAGCCCCGACGTCGATCTCGTGACATTCACCGGCGAATCCAACACCGGACGCACGATCCTTCAAGTCGGTGCACCCACCCTCAAACGCGTGAGCTTCGAACTGGGCGGCAAGAGCGCAAACCTGGTCTTCGCCGACGCCGACCTCGACGCCGCGCTCGACTGGTCCATCAAGGCCGCCTTCACCAACTCCGGCCAAGTCTGTCTGGCCGGCAGCCGTCTCTATGTAGAGCGCGCGATCTTCGACGAGTTCGTCGACCGCTTCGTTGACTTGACCGAGCGTCTCGTGGTCGGCGACCCGACCGACCCCGCCACCGACATCGGGCCACTGGCAAGCGAAGAACACTGGCAGAAGGTGTGCCACTACTTCGAGATCGCCGAAGCCCAAGGAGCCAAGCTCCTCACCGGCGGTCCGCACGAAGGCTGGTGGGTCCGGCCGACGGTGCTGGTCAACACCACCCAGGAGATGCGGATCAGCCGTGAGGAGATCTTCGGCCCGATCGTCACCATCGCACCTTTCGACGATGAAGCCGACGCTATCCGGCTGGCGAATGACTCCCGATACGGCCTGAGCGCCATGGTGTTCACTGAAAATGCGCGTCGCGCCCACCGTGTGGCACGCGCTGTGCGGGCCGGCACAGTCTGGGTCAACTGCTACTTCGTTCGTGATCTGCGTGCACCATTCGGCGGCTTCAAGGACAGCGGGATCGGCCGCGAAGGAGGCAAGCACAGCCGCGGATTCTTCACCGAAGCCAAGACCGTCGTGATGGAAAGATGAGGTCCCGAAACATCAACCGCCTTAGTCACAGCACCTATTGCGGCTGGTAAGTAGACCGGTTTTGCTGCTGGCGGCAAGCGGCAATTCGGGCCAGCACCGATGACAGCGGGCGCTAGGAACGCGATCCTTGGAGCTATGGCCGCCATGCTCCCTTCAGCGACGTGTAGACCGGCGCCGCGTGGCTCTGGTCGCTGCGGGTTCCCCGTCGCCAGTGGTGACCTGGACACATTGCAGGTCGTCGGTTCGCGCACGCCGGTAGGGGGCTTGAGCGTCCGCGGACTCGACGGGCTGGCGCGAGTCAGCGCGACACGCTAACGGATGGCGGCAGCGATGTCGCCGGACATGGCGCCCAACTGGCCCGACCACGAGCCCCAGCCGTTGTCACCACCGACCGCGATGTCGAAGTGGCCATTGTGCCCGCCGACGGTGCGGTACTGCTGGTAGAACTCCAGGTTTGATCCTGTCGCCTGATCGGGGTAGCCCAGCACGGCCGCAGGATCGCTGGCTCCGGATTTTGCGGAGTAGACCCAGATGCGGGTGTCGTTTTGCGCGAGCAGCGCGGCGTGTACGTACGGGTCGTGCCACTTCCACCGGCCCAATTGCGGCGCTCCCCACATACCGTTGCCGTCAACCCCGCCGAACTGCTGCAGGCCGGCCAGGATTGGGCCGTTGTAGTTCGTGCTGGATGGGTATAGGAAACCGGACATCGATCCGGCGTAGCCAAAGCGATCGGGGTGGAAGGCGGCCAAAGCCATCGCTGCGTACCCGCCCTGTGCGGCGCCGACGACCGCCTGACCGCCGGGGGCGAGGCCCTTATTTGCGGCCAACCAGTCGGGGAGTTCGCTCGACAGAAAAGTCTCCCACCGCTTGCTGCCGTCCTGCTCCCAATCGGTGTACATGCTGTAAGCGCCGCCCGCCGGCGCGGCAACCGAGATCCCATTGCCGGCAAGCGTATTCATCGCATGTCCAGCGGTCACCCAGTTGCTGACTTCCGGACCAGCATCAAACGCGTCTAACAAATAGACAGCGTGTGGCCCGCCCGCCATGAAAGTCACCGGTATGTCGCGACCCATGGCCGCTGAGGGCACCATCAGATTTTCGACGGCGGCCGCACGAGCCCAGCCGGCGGGCGAGATGACCTCCGTGACAGTGCTCGACGCCACCCCCAACACCGCCGCCAATAGCAATCGCGAGAAAAACGATCGTCCCCTCATACCCACCTCACTTCGTCACGGCGCCTGTTGTGTTGTTGCGCTTTGGGACTCGATACAGATCACTGTGCAACCGGGGGTATCCGGGACAGCCGACTGGGACGGTGAGATCGGTTGCGGGGCAGGCATCGCCGGTGGGCCGAAGTCGATCAACGGCGTTTGGGCCAGCGGGTCGGTGGACGGTAGACCGTGGACGTTGAGGGGCAACCCCGGACCGAGCCCCTCTGGATTCTCCAGATGCCGGTCACCTAGTGGCGGCGCCGGCCCGGTCACTGGTGGCAGGTCTACCGGAACCACGCCGGTGGCATACGCCGCGGCCCAGCCCAACACATTGCGGGCGTAGGACATCGAGTTGTTATAGCGCAAGATCGCCGCCATGACCTGAGACTGATCTCGCAAGTTCAGTCCGCCGTTGCACAGATACCGCGCGGCGGCCAGCGTTGAGTCGTAAAGGTTCTGGGGGTCGGCGATGCCGTCGCCGTCGCCGTCAGAGGCATATCGTGCCCACGTCCCCGGCAGGAACTGCATCGGGCCCATCGCGCGCGCGTAGCTGACTTGACCGCCGGCGCCACTTTGGACAATGACCTCGTTTCCGGGCAGCGTGCCGTCCAGCGCCGGTCCATAGATCGGCCGCACTGCGGTACCGCGGGCATCAGTGGCACCGCCGTTGGCGTGTCCGGATTCGATACGTCCGATACCGGCCAACAAATTCCAACTGATCCCGCAGTCAGGATCAGACGCCGCGAGCTTTTGCTCGGCGTTACGGTAGGCAGCCAGGGCCATCGACGGAATGCCGACTGCACTAGGCGAATTCACTACTGCGGGGGGCGGCGGAGCCGATTTGGTGGCCGCCGCAATGTGGAAGCTGGCCGGTGGTCGCACCGCCGCGACCATGACCGGGCGAGACTGATTACCCGCGACGGCCACAACTGCCGGCGAAACAACTGCGGTCGAAGCCGGTGTGCGTGCGGGGAGGAGTTGCCGCGCCCCGCCGCTGACGGCGCAAGCGAGCACCAGTGGAGTTATCGTAGCGACGCTCAGCATTTGGCCCCGCGCCGCACGCATTGCCCGCTGTAGCAAAGTCGCCCGGTGAAACTGGTTGAACCTCGAAACGCCTCGGTGCATATGCGATATGAACGCCACACCCGGCTCGTCGACACGTGCCCTGAGGCGATGGCGCGCCATTTGTCTAATACCGGCTTTGGGCGGGGATCGATGCGGTGTCGGGGTCCTCGTCGCGGTGCCGGGCGTGAGGGTCGGATTGATTACCGTTGGCCTTGAACGAGTCGAGAATGGCTGCCTGCGCGTCCTTGGGCAGCAGGTGCAGGTTCTCCCGGACCCGGGCCTGG
>DATAZN010000665.1:0-12482 GCA_036272035.1 Mycobacterium sp.
GATTAGGCCACGTGCGTACCTAAAACATTCAGCCCAACGTGTGAACGTTTCAGCAAGTCTCTAGCATCGTCTCGGCCATCGCCATGTGCCCCTCGAACCCAAGCGATATCGCCGTGGCGCGATAACGATCGACGAAGTCGCGGTAGGCCGCGTCGTCTCCGCGGGCCCGCGCCAGCAGCGCCCGCAGCCGCAGCAGCGTTACGTCGTACAGCACGAATCCGGGCTCAATGGGCATGGCTGCCAGCCGTTCGATCGCGGCGTGCGCTTCGGCTATGTCGGCGTCGGTGCCGCGCTCCAGCAAAGTTTCGACTATCGCGGTGACACTGGCGCCAAGCTGAATGATGTAGCTGGTTGCGAAAGCGTCGTCTACGACGACCCGAAGGCTCTCGATAGCACCGTCGCGATCGCCACCGCGTGCCTTTTCCTTGGCCATTTCCAGTTCGACAATCCCCAACTGGCTGGTAATGAAACGCTTCTCCAACACGGAATCGCGCGCCGCCGCGAGTAGCTGGAAACCATCGCTGCGTCGTGGACCGTCAGATTGGGCCAAGACGAGGCCGTGTAGGAGTCGTGCAGCCGTCAGGGCGTAATCGTCGCCTCGCTGTTCGGCCTGTCTCAACGTTTCTGCGGTGGCCTGCAGCATCGAGCTGTCAAAGCGCAGCAGCCCGTTCAGTATCCCCACGCCGTATATGTACAAGAACTCGATGACGGGACGCCCGCCGGGGTTGACCTCGCGACACATCGCCGCGGATCGCTCCATCTCGCGCTTCCAGCCGGGCCGGCCCAAAATCGCGTGCGCGGCGGCCTGCACCACCAGCATCAGTATCAGCGGTGTTTCGATGATCAGGTCGCCCATGTGGGGATCATCGCCGGCCAGATCGATCACACACTGTGCGAGCCGCAGGCTCTCGGTTACCTCACCTACGTTGAATTTTGGCATCACGGCCGTCCACAGCAACGCGACCGTCAATCTCGGGTCGCCGATCGAATCCAGCAGCGGTTCGAGCTCGGAAGCCAATTGGGACGCCTCCCGATAGCGCCCGTCGCCGGAGATTGTGTTTATCTGTCCGGCGATCCCGGTGGCCAGTGACACATTGTCACCGCCCACGGTCGCCATCTTGCGGAGCTCGTCGAACCCGGTGTCGGCGATGTTGCCCCCGGCGCGCCAGGCCGTTGCACACAGCCGCGTCCTTGGCGCGATGCGCATTGCGGTGCGGTCAGCATCATCGGCGGGCAACCGGTCGGCAATCTGGCGTGCTCGCTGCCAGCTGATCCACGCCAAGCCAATATCGCGATACGCCCGCGACCACGTGCCCGCACGCATGTGCCATCCGAACGCTTCATGCAGCTCACCGGCGGCCTCCAGATGCTCGGCAATCAGGGGCCCATTTTCGTCATTCTGCTCGATGATCGCCGCCAGCCGCCGGTGTAGGTCCGCGCGGTCCGACTTGAGCTGTGATTCGTAGGCCACCGTGCGAATCAGCGGATGCCGGAAGGCATATCCGGCTCGCGGCGTGAACGTCACCTGATCGATGAGTTCGGCCTCGATGAGAGTCGTCAGGTCCGTGTTGTCGACGAGGCGGCCGAGCAGTTGCTCGTCGAACCGCAGGCCGATCACCGCGGCTGCGTTCAGCGTGCGTTTTGCAGATGGGTCGAGCCGGTCGATACGCGCAGCGATCGCTGCCTGAACGCTGGCCGGCACCTGCAGCTCGGCCACCTCATTCGGACACACGTGCGCGCCCCGGTCGCCGGAGAGCACGCCGCGGTCTTCGAGATCACGGACGATCTGCTCCGCGAAAAACGGGTTGCCGGATGCCCTTTCGCCGATTTGGTCAGCCAGTCCGGCCACTGAAGGGTGCGAACCGAGCAATTCGCCGATCAATGTGGAGGTTTGCGAATGATCCAGCGGTGCAAGCGCGATCGTCTGTGCACCCGGCGCTTGGCTCAGCGCACCGTGGTATTCGGGGCGGTAGGTGACCAGCACCAGTGAGCGCGTCTGGGGGACCACCGCGAGGAAATCAGCCAGCATCGATTCGCTGGCCGGGTCAATCCAGTGCGCATCCTCGATGACATAGACACGCGGTGTCGAACGCGCCAGCGCGGCCGTGTTCATCAGCGCGGTCAGCCGTCGCCGGCGAGCATCAGGCGCGATATTCGGCACTTCGGCCGCGGGATCGTGGATACCGAGCAAGTCGTCGAGCAGGACAAGATCCGCGGAATCCGCATTCGGCAACTGGGTTCGCACCCGTGTCCGTGCCGCCTCTTCTTCGACATCGACTATTCCCAGGATCGCTCGCAACAACCTTGTCACTGCGTGGAACGCGATCTCGCTGGTGTGAGATTCGCAATAGGTCGAAAACACTGGCACGCCAGCGCTGTCCGCAATCGAAATCGTTTCGGCGACGGTCCGGCTCTTGCCAATACCCGGCGGCCCGACGACACCCGCCACGCAGCCATGTCCATTGATCGACCGATCCAGCATCGCAGTCAGAGCGGCTAGTTCCCATTCGCGGCCGACCAGAGTCAAAGCATGTGGACCGATCCGCTCCGGCTGTGCAGCCACAGCCATCAAGCTGCACGCGGGTACCGGATCGGCGGCGCCCTTGATCCGTACCAACTCCGGTTCACCCAAAACTGCGGTGCCCTCGACGAGCCGCGCGGTGGACTCGCTCAGCATCACAGCGCCCGGCGCCGCAACGGACTCCATGCGCTGCGCCATGCCAACATGAGCGCCCACCGCGGTGTAGCCGAGAGTGCCGGAACCGATCTCGCCAGCGATCACTTCGCCCGAGTTCAGCCCGACCCGCAGCTGCAGCCTGACAGCGTCCCGACTGTCGACATCGACCGCTAGGCGCGTGGCTTCCTCTTGAATGCCCAACGCGGCCAGACAGGCACGGAAAGCATGGTCCTCCAGAGCTACTGGCGCTCCAAAAAGCGCCATGATGCCATCGCCGGTGAACTTGTCGACGGTCCCGCCGTAACGCTTCACCACAACCGACGCGCGATCGACCAGCTGCGTCATGATCTCCCGCAACCGCTCCGCACCGACCACCGCTGCGATATCCATTGAATGCACGACGTCGGCAAACAACACAGTTGCCTGCTTGTACTCCGCGGCCTTAGCCGATGCCGCCCGCGGTGATCCGCACTCGTCGCAGAAGTTGGCGTTGACCCGCAACGCAGTGCCGCACGCTGCGCACTCACTCACGGGTCTATCGTGGCATCGCCATCGCGCGCGCAGTGGCTCTTCGTAATTCAGCGCGGCATCCGGCGCCAGATGAACTGCGGAAGTAGCCGCATCACCGCCGCCGCGGGCCCCAACGCCCAAGGAATCCAGACCGTCCGGCGGCCCTTGGCCAGTGCACGCGCCGTCGCCGCAGCCACCTGCGACGGCGTGCTGGACAGCGGTGCCGGCGTCATACCCTCCGTCATCCGGCCGATGACGAAACCGGGCCGCACGATCAGCAGCCGCACCCCGGTGCCGTACAGCGCGTCGGCCAGCCCGCTGGCGAACCCGTCCACGCCCGCTTTCGCTGAGCCGTACACATAGTTGGCCCGACGCACCCGCGCGCCGGCGATCGAGGAGAACACCACCAGCGTTCCCCGGTTGGACTGCCGCATCGCGGCGGCCAGATGGGTGAGCAGGCTGACCTGCGCGACGTAGTCGGTGTGCACGACAGCCACCGCGTGCGCAGCGTCGACCTCGGCGCGGCCCTGGTCACCGAGGATTCCGAAGGCCAGCACCGCGGTATCGATCGGGCCGTGTTCGGCGATGATCGACGCCACCAACGGGCCGTGCGATTCGACATCGTCAGCGTCGAATTCGCGGGTGGACACCGCCACCGCGCCGGCGGCCAGTATCGCCGCGGTCTGTTCGCCGAGCCGGTCGGCGTTTCGCGCCGCCAGCACGACGGACGCACCAGCAGCGAGTCGCACCGCGAGCTCGGTGCCGATTTCGCTGCGGCCGCCGAGAATCAGCACCGTATGTGCGCCCGTGTCATCCACGGCTGCGATTATCACCTGCGCTAGCGTGAGCGGTGATGGCGAACTCCACGGCCCGGCTGACCAACGATGCGCTGGCGTTTCTGACCGAGCGCCATCTCGCGATGCTGACCACTCTGCGCCCCGACAATTCGCCCCATGTGGTGGCGGTGGGCTTCACCTTCGACCCCAAGACGCACATCGCCCGGGTGATCACGACCGGTGGCTCGCAGAAGGCGGTCAACGCCGAGCGCGGTGGGGTCGCGGTGCTCAGTCAGGTCGACGGCGCGCGCTGGCTGTCCCTGGAGGGCCAGGCCAGCGTCAACGGTGAGACCAACGCGGTGCGTGACGCGGAGCTGCGCTACGCCCAGCGTTACCGCACGCCGCGAGAGAACCCGCGACGGGTCGTCATCGAGGTGCATGTCGAGCGAGTGCTGGGGTCCTCGGATCTATTGGCCCGCAAAGCCGACTAGCCCGCTAGACGAGCGTCGCGCCGGGCGCGCGAATCACCAACGGCACCGCCGGGAAATACGCCGCCATCTCCGGCCGGGATTTGGCCAGCGCTGCGGTGCCGTAGCCCCGGTGCCGGTAGTCCGGGTGAATCCAGATGCGGACGTGCACTTCGTGTTCCTCAAGCTCGCCGAACACCATGCCGACCTTCTCGTCGCCGTCGACAGCGACGAACCAGGCGGCCTCTTCGGCGTCGAATCGGTTCTGTGCCGAACGGATTTCATCGTCCAGGCCACCGGCCGGGGCCCCGGAGCCGTCACCCTTGGCGCCGACCTCCTCGGTGCGGGCGGCGAAGATATCGCGATCGGACCTGTCGGAAAATGCGCGAAGCGCCAGGGTTTCACCCGCGCTGGCCGGCCGGTCTTTGAAGGTGAAGCTCAAGATGTTGTTCAGATCCTCGAGCTCGGCGACGATCTTTTTGCGCGAATCCTTGGTCAGCTGATCGAACGACATGCCGATCACCGCTTCGGCGCCCAACCGTGAGGTGCCCAGCAGTTCGACGATGCCGTCGACCGCCGATGGCCGGTCGTCGGCCTTCACGATCAGGTCGAGCACTTCATGACGACGTTCCAGCGCGTTCATCAGTGCGTTGGTGATCTCTCGGCGGGCGGCGGCGCGGTCGTGATCGGTCATCGCACGAGCCTAATACTCCGGCGGCGTTCAGCGCCCGCCTTGACGGTACCTAAACGGGCACCACGATTAGTTCGTGCGGACGGTGGTTGACCGGCTGGGCGCCGTCCTCGGCCACCACCACGATGTCTTCGATGCGAGCACCCCAACGGCCCGGGAAATAGATCCCGGGCTCGACGGAGAACGCCATGCCCGCCTGCAGCGGCAGATCGTTGCCGGCGACGATGTACGGCTCCTCGTGCACCGACAGTCCGATGCCGTGGCCGGTGCGGTGCACGAAGTAGTCGGCGAGCCCGGCTTCGGCCAGCACGTCGCGGGCGGCGGCGTCGATCTGCTCGGCGGTGACGCCGGGACGCACGGCCTCGACCGCCGCCCGTTGCGCTTGCTGCAGCACTGAATACTGTTGTGCAACTTCAGGACTGGGCTCACCGATGCTGTAAGTGCGGGTCGAGTCGGAGTTGTAGCCGGGCTCGTAGGCGCCGCCGATATCGACAACGACGATGTCACCGGCGCGAATTTCACGATTCGAGTATTCGTGGTGCGGGTCCGCGCCATGCGGACCGGAGCCGACGATGACGAACGCCACCTCTGAATGCCCTTCGGCGACAATGGCTTCGGCGATGTCGGCGGCGACGTCGGCCTCGGTCCGGCCGGGCACCAGGAATTCCGGCACCCGGGCGTGCACCCGGTCGATCGCCGCGCCCGCCTTGCGCAGCGCGTCGACCTCGGCTGCGTCCTTGACCATCCGCAGTTCCCGCAACACGTCGGTGGCCAACACCGGCAGCACGCCAAGGACATCGGCCAGCGGCAACAGGTGCAGCGCCGGCATCGAATCGGTGACCGCCGTGGCCGCCGGACCGCCGCCCATCGCGGCAGCGACCAGCTGGTAGGGGTCGTCGCCGTCGACCCAATCCCGCACTACCAGGCCGAGATCGGTGACCGCGGACTGTTTCAGCGACGCCAACTCCAGCCGTGGCACCACGATGGTCGGGTCACCGGAGACCGGTAGCACCAACGCGGTGAGGCGCTCGAAAGTCTGAGCGCGCGAGCCGATCAGGTACCGCAGGTCATAGCCCGGGGTGATCACCAGACCGGCCAGGCCCGTCTTGGCGGTGGCGGCGGTCGCTGCCGCCACCCGGCGGCGATAAACCTCTGCGTCGAAGCGGTCAGAACCCATGACAGTCAGGCTAACTGTGCGGCTGGCAGGATGACGGGCATGTCCGCACCGCTGCTGCTGCTCGACGGCGCCAGCATGTGGTTTCGGTCGTTCTTCGGCGTCCCGGCCTCGATCACGTCGCCCGACGGCCGGCCGGTCAACGCGGTCCGCGGCTTCGTGGACTCGGTGGCCACCGTGATCACCCGACACAAGCCCGGCCGGTTGGTGGTCTGCCTAGACCTGGACTGGCGCCCGCAGTTCCGGGTCGATCGCATCCCGTCGTACAAGGCTCATCGGGTCGAAGAGGAGAACCCCGGCGGGCAAGCCGATGTCGAGGAGGTTCCCGACGACTTGTCGCCGCAGGTCGAGATGATCGCCGACCTCCTTGACGCGTTCGGCATCTGCACCGGCGGCGCCGAGGGTTTCGAAGCCGACGACGTGATCGGCACACTGGCCGCCCAAGAGGGCCGCGACCCGGTGGTCGTCGTCAGCGGCGACCGCGACCTGCTGCAGGTGGTCCGCGACGAGCCAGTCGAGATACGGGTGCTCTACCTCGGACGCGGCCTGGTCAACGCGACGCTGATGGGACCGGTCGAGGTCGCCGATCGCTACGGCGTGCCGGCCGATCGGGCCGGGGAAGGCTACGCCGAGCTGGCGCTGCTGCGCGGTGATCCGTCTGACGGCTTGCCGGGCGTTCCAGGTGTCGGCGAGAAGACCGCGGCCACGCTGTTGGCGCAATATGGCTCACTGGCCGCAATCCTGGCCGCCATCGACGATCCGAAATCGTCACTGGCCAAAGGCGTTCGGGCCAAGCTGCGGGCGGCCACCGACTACATCGAGGTCGCCGGAACGGTGGTGCGGGTGGCCACTGATGCGCCGGTCACGTTGTCGACGGCCACCGACGCCTTGCCGCTGGTTGCGGCCGACCCGGCGCGAGTCGCAGAACTCGCGACCCAACTGGGCGTCGGGTCATCGATCGCGCGCCTGCAGAAGGCGCTCGACGCGCTGCCCTGAGACGGCGTTACTTAGGCCGACCCACCTCGTAGGTGCCCTTGTTGTCCTGGAAGGTCGCGGTCACCGAACGCTTGGTGCCGTCGATGCTGACATCGCAGTCGAAGCTGGCGCCCTTTTTGACGGTCGGATTCTGACCGTTGTTGCACTTGACGTCTTTGACGTTCTTCGCGCCGTAGCCGTTGGTGCTATCGGTCAGGATCTGCTGCACGCCGGCATTGGCTTTGCTGACGTCCAGCTTGGTGGTCACGAAGAACCCCGGCGCCCAGAAGCCCAGCACCAGGATCACCGCGACGGCGACGGCGGCAATCACACCGAACACCGAGCCGACCATCGCCTTCGAACGCTTCGGGCCGGCCGGCGGCTGGCCGTAGGCACCCGGGTACTGGCCGTACTGACCGGGTTGGGGGTACTGGCCGGGTTGTCCGTACTGACCCGGCTGGCCGTACTGGCCCGGCTGAGGCTGGCCGTACTGGCCCGGCTGAGGCTGGCCGTATTGGCCCGGTTGCTGCGGGTAAGCGGCGGTCTGGCCGCCGTACTGGTCCTGCGGCGGGTAGCCCTGTGGATAGGACTGGGAAGGTGGGTAGTACGGCGTGGGCGGCTGTTGGTACTGCCCGTATTCAGTGGGCGTGTACGCGGGTGCCTGCCAGGTCTGTTGCTCTCCGCCGGTGGCCTGCCAGCCCTGGTCGCCGGAGGATTGCTGCCAGGGTGACGCGTGCTGGGTGTGGTCCTCGCCGGATTGCTGACCTTCAGCCTGCGTCGGCTGCCACGGCTGGGTCGGGTCGGGTCCCTGTGGTCCGCTCATCGTGTGTCAGTCCTCTCAGTGCTGCGTGCAGTCCTCGCGCCGGTCGTCGTGTGCAACCGTAGCTTCGGCACAGCCTACCCGGCGTCAACTGCTACGACGCCGCGCCGAATCGCGTCGATCGCGCGTTTCGCGGTGACCCGCAGCTCCAGCTGGGGGGCGGCATTGCGGACCTGGTCCAGCAGGTCAAGCACCTGCCGGCACCACCGCACGAAATCCCCCGGCGACAGGGGCGAACCGTTGCCCTCGTTATCGGAGGCCGCCAGCGCGGTGACGAGATCGCCACTGCTGGCCCAGCGATACATGGCCGCGACGAACCCGTCATCGGGCTCGCGGCTCAGCGTGATGCGATGGCGATGCTCATCGGCGCGCAGCTCCGCGGACAGCCGCCGGGTGCGAGTCAGCGCTTGCCGTAACCGCGCGGTCGGCACCTGCTCGTTGCGCGGCGCGCCGGGGCCATCACCGCCCCGCGTTTCGTAGAGGACCGCCGAGAGCACGGCAGCCAACTCAGCATCCGTGAGTCCCGTCCATGCGTCGCTGCGCAGACATTCGGCGACCAGAAGATCGCTCTCGCTGTAGATCCGGGCCAGCACTCGGCCGTCGTCGGTCACCGTGGGAGTGCCATCGGTGAGCTCGATGAAGCCGCGCTCGGTGAGCAGTCCCACGATCCGGTCGAAGGTGCGGGCCAGCGAGTTGGTGGCGGCGGCGACTTTCTTCTGCAGCGCGGCGTTCTCGCGTTCCATCCGCAGGTAGCGCTCGGCGACGCGGACCCGGGTTTCCCGGTCGGTTTCGCGGTGAACCGGATGGCGACGCATCTTTTCGCGCAGCGCCGCCAGCTCGGGGTCGACATCGCGGCTCTCGCTGTGCTTGCCCCGGCGCTCACCTGTAGTCGACAATCCGGCCGCCGCCGAACGCAGCGCCGACGCCAAGTCGCGACGGACCCGGGGTTGCCGGTGTTCGACCCGCTTGGGCAATGTCATCGACCCGACAGGCGCCGACTCGCCGGAATAGTCCGATGAGGAAATCCTTCCGGCCCAACGATTTTCGGTCAACACCAACGGCCGCGGGTCGGTGCTGTCGCGGGCCGCTTCCAACACGACGGCAAGTCCGCCGCGTCGGCCGTGGGTGATCGTGATGATGTCGCCGCGCCGCAGCCCGGCCAGCGCGTCGTTGATCGCCTGGCGACGTTGCAGTCGCGAGGCGCGGGCCTGAGCACGCTCCCGCTGACTGATCTGCTCGCGCAACCGGGCGTATTCGAGGACGGGAGCATCGTGCCCACCGAACTCGGCGGCGGCCTCGTCGAGCAGGTGCTGGCCGCGCTCCACGCCGCGGACCAGGCTCACCACCGACCGGTCGGCCTGGTACTGCGCGAACGACTGCTCCAGCAGCCGATGCGCCTGCTCCGGGCCCACGCGGTTCACCAGGTTGATCGTCATGTTGTACGACGGAGCGAACGAGCTGCGCAGCGGGAAGGTGCGGGTGGAGGCCAGGCCTGCAACCTCGGCCGGCTCGCTGGTGTCTTCACCGGGATTCCACAACACCACGGCGTGGCCCTCGACATCGATGCCGCGGCGGCCGGCCCGGCCGGTGAGCTGGGTGTACTCGCCGGGTGTCAGCGGGAGGTGTTGCTCACCGTTGAACTTCACCAATCGTTCGAGCACCACGGTGCGGGCGGGCATGTTGATGCCGAGTGCCAGTGTCTCGGTGGCGAAGACGGCCCGGATCAGCCCGGCGGTGAACAACTCCTCGACTGTGTGCCGGAACACCGGCAGCAACCCGGCGTGGTGGGCGGCGATGCCGCGCAGCAGCGCCTCGCGCCACTCGTAGTAGCCGAGCACATCGAGGTCGGCGTCGTCGAGGTCGCCGCAGCGGTGGTCGATGACCTCGGCGATCTTAGCCCGGTCCTCTTCGGTGGTCAGCCGCAGCGACGAGCGCAGGCATTGGCCCACCGCCGCGTCGCAGCCGACCCGGGAGAACACGAAGGTGATCGCCGGCAACAGGCCGTCGTCGTCCAGCATGCGGATCACGTCAGGCCTCGACGGCGGCCGGTAGAAACCCGACCGGCCCGGGCGTCCCGAACCTCCCCGACCGCCTTGGCGGCGCGGGGCATGCCAGTCCGACAGACGATCGGCCTCACGGCGATGGGCGATGTGGCGCAACAGGTTCGGGTCGACGATCGACTGTTGCCGCTCCCCCGGCTCGTGCGCAGCGTAATCGAAAAGATCGAAAAGTTGCTTCCCGACCAGCATGTGCTGCCACAGCGGAACAGGCCGGTGGTCGTCGACCACCACCGAGGTGTCGCCGCGGACGGTCTGGATCCAGCCGCCGAATTCTTCGGCGTTACTCACCGTCGCTGACAAGCTGACCAGGCGCACGTCGTCGGGCAGATGCAGAATGACTTCCTCCCACACCGCACCGCGCATCCGGTCGGCGAGGAAGTGCACCTCGTCCATCACCACATACGAAAGTCCACGCAGCGCAGGAGAATCCGCATACAGCATGTTGCGCACCACCTCGGTGGTCATCACCACCACCGGGGCGCCGGCATTCACTGACACGTCGCCGGTGAGCAGACCGATCTGATCCTTGCCGTAACGCGCTACGAAATCGTTGTGCTTCTGGTTGCTCAGCGCCTTCAACGGCGTGGTGTAGAAGCATTTCCCGCCGGACGCCAGCGCCAAGTGGACCGCGAATTCGCCGACGACGGTCTTGCCGGCCCCGGTCGGCGCGCACACCAGAACACCGTGGCCGCTCTCCAGCGCGGCACACGCCCGACGCTGAAAGCCGTCGAGCTCAAACTCCAATTCCGCAGTGAACCGCGCTAATTCGCCCGTGTCGGGGTCATCTGCGCCGCTCCTCCCCATCGCTTCGCCCTGCATCGTCGCGGCGGGGTCGGGCGCGTCAGGTGATGTCGTCATGAGGTCCGGTGATGCTCGACGGCGCGCCGACCGCAGAGGGCGGTTCGATGACCGAGGCTTCGTCGTCGGCGAGGGCGGTCAGCGCTTCCCGTCTGGCTTTGCGTTTGTCGTGCATGCGGGAGATCTGGATGGCCAGTTCGAGCAGCAGCGTCAGCGCCAGCCCCAGCGCCGTCATCGAGAACGGGTCGGAACCGGGCGTGAAAACGGCTGCAAACACGAACATCGCGAAGATCAGGCCGCGCCGCCACGATCGCAGTCGCGCGTATGTCAGCACACCGACGAAGTTGAGCATCACGACCAGCAGCGGGAATTCGAAGCTCACGCCGAAGACCAGCAGCAGGTTGATCAGGAACCCGAAATACCGGTCGCCGGACAGCGCGGTCACCTGCACGTCGCTGCCGACCGTCAACAGGAAGTGCAGCGCCTTGGCCAGCACCAGGTACGCCAGCACCGCACCGGTGACGAACAGCAACGCGGCCGGTACCACGAATGCGACGGCGAAGCGCCGCTCCTTCTTGTACAGCCCCGGGGTGATGAACGCCCAGAGTTGGTAGAGCCACATCGGGCAGGCCATCACCACCCCGGTCGTCAACGCGACCTTCAACCGCAACATGAACTGGTCGAAGGGCGCCGTCGCCAGCAACCGGCACTGGCCGTTGGCGATGTCCGCCCGCGCAGAGGGTGGCAGCGCGCAGTACGGGTGTCGGAGCCACTCGCCCAGGCTTTCCAGCCCGAACACAGGGTGCGAGTACCAGACGAAACCTATTGCCGTGGTGAGCACGATGGTCCCCAGCGAGAGCAGCAGTCGCGCACGCAACTCGGAGAGATGGTCGACGAGCGACATGGTCGCCTCGGGGTTGGTGCGGCTGCGACGGGAACGCGGATCTAGCCGCCTGAATAAACCGGTGGTGCGCACAGTGAATAGGCGCTCGGGCGCCGCGGCGGCGATGCCAGGCTAGGCCGGCCGACCGTCAGCCGCCGGCGGGTCAACCCGCTCGGAATGCACCGGCTGAGCCGGCGCGGCTTGGGTGGCGGACGTTTCGGGTTTGTTGTCGCTTTGCAGTTCGCGGACCTCGGACTTGAAGATCCGCAACGACTTGCCCAGTGAGCGAGCGGCGTCGGGAAGCCTCTTGGCGCCGAAAAGAACAATCACCAGGACCGCAATGATAGCCAGGTGACCCGGAGTCAGAGCATTCACTTTTATTTACCTCCAGATGTCACAACGATGCTACCGCAGCGTTCGGTTCATCAGCCGGACCGCGCCGCGGCTTGGTAGGACTCCAGCGCCGCCGCCGCGGCCTCACGCACCCGCGCGGCCAGCGACTCCGGCTCCAAAACGCGCACCGCCGACCCCATCCCCAGCACCTGACGGGCCATCCAGTCTTCCGAGGCATAGGTCATGGCCGCCTCGCAGTAGCCGTCGGGCAGTTCGCGGAGCAGACGCATCGGGTAGTACTCGAACATCCACGAGGCC
>DATAZN010000666.1:0-9380 GCA_036272035.1 Mycobacterium sp.
GGCCTTGCCGTCGAGCAAGATTGCGAGTGTGCCGCCGTCCAGCCATTCCAGTTGTTGGTGCTGCTCCGGTTGCGCCAGGTATGCCATGCTCATGCGTCGTCCCCATTCGGTGTCAGCGGGAGTTGGGCGACTTCGATGTCAGACATCGAGATTATCCAGCTAAGCCCTTTTCAACTACCGGGGCGCCGACCCGCGCCCGGCGTTGGGCGAGCCGTACCGGCGCTCGCACCGGTGGCGCCGAAGCGTCCGGCCGTCCCGGCGACAGCGCCGGTGCGCTGAGGTTGACGGTGGTCTGAGGACGGCCCTGCTAGCCGTGCGGCGGCGGGCACGGGGCAGGCAAAAAGAGGGCCCAGCACTGCCTCTGCGGAGGGGGTGGCGGCGGTGGGGCAGGTTCAGGAGGTGGCGGCTGATCGTCCGGATCATCCATTTGCCAGACAAGAGGAGTGAGGCCGGCTCGGCCTGGGCGCCACCGGAGGCCAGCCCCAGGCCGGCGGCGGAATGCTGCGGTCCGATGTCCCCGTGCCTCGCTTATCGAAAGTAAGGACGCGGCAAAATCGTCCGAGCCGTTCGAAGAAGGCAGCGGATTCAGAATTCTCCCATATTCCGTCGATGTTCTGGGCGAACCCGGGAACACCGATCACCGTCCGCTTCCCCGAGCCGTAGCTCTGGTAACCGATGCGCATCCCGTCTACCTCGACGTGGCGGGTCTCCGGGCGAATGAGAGTCACATCGCGGACTCTAGCCGCGGACTTCGCCGCTTTTGCGTTTACCGTGTCACTCCAAGACGAAGACGGGGATCTTCCTTGTCGTCAGCGACTGCAGTTCGATGTAGCGAGGATAAGCTTCAGTTGCCATCTGCCACCACTCTTCTCGCTCAGCTCCATCAACCTCGCGGGCCGTCAGCTCGGACACTTTGTCGCCGTCCTGCACCGTGACTTTCGGGTTGGCCCGTAGGTTGTAGACCCAGGAGGGGTTCTTCGGGCGCCCTCCGATGGAACCGACCATGGCGTAGCGGCCGTCCTTCTCCACCCGCATCAGCGGCACGTACCGCCTCTGCCCGGACTTCGCGCCCGTCACCGTGAAAAGGACGACGGGGCGGTCCTGGATCAGCACCCCGTCCGTAGTGCCCTGTTCCAGTATTTGTTCGGTCTGCTCTCGCACCCAATCGGTCGTGCTGAGCTGTGCTTGATCCGTCATGCCCGCCTCAACAGTTCGGCGTCCCTAGCCATTCCCATGGCTAGGGGTCGGGAGCCGCCCGCAGAAATCCGGCGGCGGCGGAATAGGTGCGCGCGATGCGAGGGTTGCAATGGCAGTGACTGCATCGGAAACAATCGACCTCGGCCGGTTCGGCTACTTCGGAGTTGGCGCCACCCCCGACCAGGCCCGGGAAATCGAACGGCTGGGCTACGGCACAATTTGGGTCGGCGGTTCGCCACCCGCTGAATTGTCCTTCGTCGAGCCACTTTTGGAGTCGACTACCACACTAAAAGTGGCTACCGGCATCGTCAACATCTGGACGGCGGCCGCCAAGCCCGTCGCCGACTCGTTCCACCGCATCAACGCCGCCTACCCGGGTCGCTTCGTACTCGGCGTCGGGGTCGGCCATCCCGAGGCCCACGCGCAATACCGCAAGCCCTACGAAGCGCTGGTGTCATACCTCGACGAACTCGACGAATACGGCGTGCCTGCGCATCAACGTGTGCTCGCGGCACTGGGCCCGCGCGTGCTGAAGCTGTCGGCCGAACGCGCCGCCGGGGCCCACCCGGCCAACGCGACGCCCGAACACGCCGCACAGGCCCGCACGCTCATTGGTCCGAACGCGCTCTTGGCTCCCGTGCATAACGTGGTGCTAAGCAGCGATGCCGAAGAGGCGCGCGCAATCGGCCGCGCCGCGCTGGCCCCCTACTTCGACCTGTCGAACTACCTGAGCAATTGGAAGCGGCTGGGTTTCACCGACGCCGACACCACCCCGCCCGGCAGCGACAAACTCATCGACGCGGTGATCGCCCACGGCACGCCTGAAAACATCGCCAAGCGGTTGGGCATGTATTTGACCGCCGGCGCCAACCATGTCGCCATTCTCGTGCACGGCGGGCCGGAAAAGGTATTGCCGACGCTGTCGGAACTGGCTGGGCCGCTTGGCGTGTCGCGGTAACGGGAGCCACCTCCGGCTTCAGCGCGTGAGTTAGCCCACGGGGTACACGCAGACATGCGACGATCGGATCCGGTGTTTTTCGGCGTTCAAACCGTCAAGGAGATTCTCAATGACGACACACCAGACCGGCGACGACGCGGCGTCGTCCGAGGGCACGGTGAGCGTCACCGAGTCGGGCACCGGGACTTACACCCAGCAGATCACCGTGGGGCATCACCGGCTCGTCGCTGACGAGCCGCGACCGATTGGCGACGACACGGGGCCAACACCCTACGACCTGCTCCTGGCCGCGCTCGGGCATGTACCTCCATGACGGTACGAATGTACGCCAACCGCAAGGGCTGGCCGCTCGAGCGAGTTCGAGTTACGTTGCGGCACTCGCGCATTCACGCGCAAGATTGCGCCGATTGCGAAACCCGCATCGGCTGGATTGATCACATTGATCGCGACATCGAGTTGGCCGGCAACCTCAACGGCACCCAACGACACCGGTTACTGGACATCGCCAATCGTTGCCCTTTTCATCAGACCCTGACTTCGGAGGTCCACATCGCCACCTCCTTGCGATGAGAGGCGCTCACCCCCGGCGATCAATCCGGGGGTATTCCGCCTCAGCTAGCTAATAAGCCTAACCGTGGCGATATCGTTTCCCGTGGGCCGTCGGGAAGGGTCGTGAGCGAGTGTGAACGTAATGAGTCTCTTTGACTTGCATGGCAAGAACGCACTAGTGACCGGCGCCTCCAGCGGTATCGGCAAGCAAGTCGCGCTGGCGTACGCGCAAGCTGGGGCTGCAGTGGCGATCGCGGCCCGACATCAGGAGCGGCTGCAGGAGTTGGCCGCAGAGATCGTTGCCGGTGGTGGGACAGCGATTCCCATCACCTGCGATGTCACGCAGCCCGAGCCGGTGGCCACCATGCTGGACCGAGTCAACGACGAGTTGGGAGGGATCGACATCGCGGTGTGCAACGCCGGGATCATCAACCTCAACGGCTTGCTGGACATGCCGCTGGAGGAGTTTCAGAGCATTCAGAACACCAATGTCAACGGCGTCTTCCTCACCGCACAGGCCGCGGCCAAGGCCATGGTCGCGCAGCAACGCGCCGGGACCATCATCAACACGGCATCAATGTCGGGCCACATCGTCAACACCCCGCAGCAGGTAGGCCACTACTGCGCCTCGAAGGCAGCGGTCATTCACCTGACCAAGGCGATGGCTGTCGAGTTCGCGTCCTACAACATCCGGGTCAACAGCGTCAGCCCGGGCTACATCCTTACCGAATTGGTGGAGCCCTACGCCGAGTACCACGCGTTGTGGGAACCGAAGGTCCCGCTCGGACGCTTGGGGCGGCCAGAGGAACTCGTCGGCCTATACCTCTATCTCGCGAGCGACGCGTCGAGCTACATGACCGGTTCCGACATCGTGATCGACGGCGGCTACACCTGTTGGTGAGTGGCCGCCGACGATGTCCTGGGCACAATCGGCGTTGCAAACCCGCGCAACCGCCTGAGTAGCCTTCCCTGGAATCAGCTGTGCAGGTGGAGCCGTTCGCCGTGGGGGCCGAACATCATGATCGCCTCCACCGCACCGTCGAGTATGCCGAACCAGTGCGGCGTCCATGTCGAGAACTCCACGGCTTCACCGGGATTGATGGTGAAATCGCGGTCACCGAGGACAAGTCGCAACCGACCTGACAGCACATAAATCCATTCCTGACCTTCATGCACGGGTAACTCGGTGGGTGGCTTGCGCCGGCGGGAACTGACCCGGATCTTGAACGTATGCAGCCCGCCAGCGGGGCCCTGCCGAGTGAGTGGCCAGTACGTGACGCCGTCGCGGGTTTGCGAGCTCCCGCGCACGCGTGGGTCTTCGGCCGCTGGTTCGCGCACCAGGTCGTCGGTGCTGACGGACAGCGCACCGGCCAGTCGCGGCAGGTGATCCAGCGCAAGCCGCCGTTTCCCCGACTCCAGACGGCTCAGCGTGGACACGTCGATCCGCGCTGCATGCGCAACGTCCTCGAGCGTCAGCCCGCGCTGCATGCGAAGCTCGCGCAGCCGCCGCCGTACCAGCACATCGACGCTGTCTTTTGCCTCCATGGCAAGGAACCTTGCCATTACGCCCCAGCCGCAGGCAAGGTGACGGCATGGCAATGTCTGAGGCCCAACAGGCCTGGGAAGAACACTACGGCGAACGCGATCGGGTGTGGAGTGGACGGGTGAACGTCAGGCTGGCCGAGCTGGTCGAGCCGATGGCGCCGGGCCGCGCACTCGACCTCGGCTGCGGTGAGGGCGCCGACGCGATGTGGCTCGCCGGGCACGGCTGGCGCGTGACGGCGGTGGACATCTCGCAGACCGCCCTGGACCGGGCGGCGGCCGATGCAGCGGCCCGTAATCTGGGCGATCGCATCGACTTTCAGCGCCACGACCTGTCGGAGAGTTTCCCGGATGGCGCGTTCGATTTGGTGTCGGCGCAGTTTTTGCATTCGCCAGTCCCGCTGGATCGCACGCGGCTGTTGCGACGGGCGGCCCAGGCAGTCGTCGCGTGCGGCACGCTGGTGGTGGTGGATCATGGCGCGGCACCGCCGTGGACCTCGAAGCTGGATCGCCATCGCCATGAGTTCCCGACCGCGGACGAAGTGGTGTCGTCGTTGAATCTCGGTGACTCTCAATGGGATCGGATCAGGGTCGGAGCGGTCGAGCGCGACGCGCTCGGACCGGAGGGGCAGCAGGCGGTCCTCATGTACAACGTGATGGTCTTGCGGCGGCGTCAGAGCACGGCCGCGAAGCCAGCATCGACGGGAACGACCGCCCCGGTGGTCTAGCTGGACCTAGCCGTCGAGTGCGCTGCCCTCCCCACCAAACCGGACCTTGGGTTAGCTCGCGCCCGCCGCGATCACCTCGTCCACCTCGAGGGCCCGGTCGGCCATCTCGGCATGTGCCTGGTCCAGCGCGGCGGCCTGATCCTCGTCGGCCTTCATCAGCGCCTCGATGTCGAGGCCGGCCATGTCGAGCACACCCATGTCCCTGAAGGCCTTCTGCACCTTGTCGCCCCACAACCCGATGTCCTTGACGATCGGCACGATGCGGCTGAACAGGTGCGAGCGGAACTGGATCATCAGCGGCGACGTGTCGACCCACTCAGCACACGCTTGGACGTCCATGCCAAGGGTTTCGAAGACCTCCTCGCCGCGGAACCGGTCGCGCATCAGGTAACAGGCGTCGACGACGAACTCTTCACGCTCACCCCGCTCGGCTTCGGTCAGCGCGGCGTAGTAGTCCTTCAGCGAGATTCGGCCGAAGGCGACGTGCCGGGCCTCGTCCTGCATGACGTAGGCCAGCACCTTTCTGGCCAGCGAGTCCTGCGCAGACATGTCCCGCAGCACCCCGAAGGCGGCGAGTGCGAGCCCTTCGATGAGGACCTGCATGCCGAGGTAGGGCATGTCCCAGCGCGAGTCGCGCAGGGTGTCGTCCAGCAGCGCGGTCAGGTGTTTATTGATCGGGTAGACCACGTCGACCTTCTCCTGCAGGAACCGCGAGAACGCCTCCACGTGCCGGGCCTCGTCCATGGTCTGGGTGGCCGCGTAGAACTTCGCGTCCAGGTCGGGGACGACCTCGACGATTTTGGCCGCGCACACCATCGCACCCTGCTCGCCGTGCAGGAACTGCGAGAGCTGCCAGGCCTGGAAGTGCTGGCGCATCTCGGCGCGACGTGCGTCGTCTGCGGCATCCCACATCGGGCTGCCGAACAGCGGATGGAACTCGTCGGGCAGCTCGATCGGGTTCATCGGGTCGACGTCTTGCGTCCAGTCGATGCGCGACTGGGCATCCCACTGTTTGTCCTTTCCCTTTTGATACAGAGAAAGGAGCCGGGCGCGCCCGTCGTCGTACTCCCACGTGAAGCGCGCGTCGCCGGCACTGGGGACCTCCCACGAGTAGGGCGCGGGCACGTCCGTGTACTTGTCCCTCGTGGTCATGAGATGCCGCCTTTCTGCCCGGTATGACCAATGGTCATATGACGTGTATCACACTGCACCGGCTGCGGCAGTGGGTCAACCCTGACGGCGGGCACCGGCGCACCCGTATCAATACATCCCCACTGAGGCCCACGGCTCGAAGAAGGTCGGGCCGACCGCCTCAACGAACGCGGTAGGAAAGTCGATATCACCGAACGGCGTGGTCAAGAAAGCCTCCGGGGTCACGCCGATGTCGTTGTAGACCTCGCCCCAGTTGCCCAAGTCGGGGAAGAAAGTGAAGTCATTGTATTGCTCACCGAGCGGAACGTTGCCAGAGATGTCCTGGGTGACGGAAAGGTTGTAGTTCTCGCCGCCGTATTCGCCCAATCTGTACAGCTCCGTGCCCTGGAACGTCTGGTCCGGGGCGTTGAGCACGCTGAAGTCCAGGTTGGTCACCAGGGTTTGCTGGGAGAACAACGGGTTGTAGATCTCGTAGACACCGATGGTGTTGAGGTTGAAGTCAATGGGCGTGGGTAGATCCGGGCATCCTGTAACGCCGTTACAGGCGTGCGCCGTGGCGGCGGAGAAAGCCAGCGCAGCCAGCGCGCCCGTCAGTGCGAGGGTGATGGTGTTGTGGGCCGAGTGGCTGCTCACAGACTTCTCCAACCGTCGACGGTGGTCCGGGCGTCGCGCTTCGTCGATAGGAATCGTCACTCGGGTCCGGTGAGACGAGCGCAGTAGCGCACTACTGCATTCGCCCGGTTTTGGCGCAGTGGTCGCCGGACTGCTCGGCAGGCTTGTCGACAATGGCCGTTTCGGTGGTGTCGGATTGCAGCCAGCTGGTCGCGATCGCGATTAGTCGTTCAGCAGTCCGCGCTCGACGAGCTCTTGCACCTGCTGCCACGCAAATTTGATGGCGGCCTCGCTCGTGGGTAACGGTCCATCGAGGAGTAGGCCGGCCAGGCCGTGCACCGCCGACCACACGGCAATCTCAGCCCCCGGCCTGCGGCGAGGATCAAGTAGACCGACGGCTTGGGCCTCGTCGAGGACTTCACCAAGAACCTCGAAAGGCTCGGTGACGGCGTTGGCGTCCTCCTGGTCATAGCCTCCGGTCGCTCGATCGTGCGGTGCGTCGCCGGATGTGGCGGGATGCGAGGTGAAGGCGGTGCGAAACAGTCCGGGTTCGGCGAGTGCGAAATGGATGTAGGCGGTGCCGACCGCTCGCAACCGGCGGCGGGGGTCCTTGGTGCGGTTGACCCGTCGGCGCATCTCGGCGGCGAGCTCGTTGCGCGCAAAGGACGCCACCTCGGCCAACAGCGCCTCGCGGTCAGCGAAATGGCGATAGGCAGCCGAGTGCGACACCCCGGCAGCGCGGGCGGCCTCGCGCAGGATCACCCGATCAGGTCCACCCTCGCGGGCCAGCGCGATGCTCGCCTCGATCAGGGCGGAGCGCAACGACCCGTGATGGTAGGGCTTCCGCGAATCCGGGCCGGCGCTTTCGGAGCTCATGCCCTCAGAATCGCACGCGACGCGCGATGTTGACAACGGTCACATGTCATCGCATACTTGCGAAGTAACCAGTGGTCACATTTGGCCGCCGACAGGAAAGGGAACTCCGATGACAACGACACGTGTACTGGTAACCGGCGCGACGGGCAAGATTGGCGGCGCGGTGGCCGCCCAATTGCTGGAAAAGGGCATCACGACTAAGGCCATGGTGCACCGTGACGACGCGCGCAGCGCGCGGTTGCGGGACTTAGGCGCCGAGGTCGTCGTCGCCGATATGTTTGACATTCAACAGGTTACGGCCGCGATGGCCGAGGTCGACCGGCTCTATTTCAATCCTCCGTACCATCCCCATGTGCTCGACAGCGCGGTTGCCTTCGCCGTGGCGGCACGACGCGCAGGGGTGGAAGCTGTGGTGGCGCTTGGTCAATGGCTGGCCAGCCCCGAGCACCCATCACTGATGACGAGGCAAGCCTGGCTGACCGACAAGTTGTTTGAGCTCCTGCCGGACACCGCCCACGTGGCCGTTGACCCAGGCTTCTTCGCCGATAACTATATGAACCTGATGCCGCAGGCCGCCCAGCTGGGCGTGTTGCCGATGCCGATCGGGGCGGGCCGCAATGCACCGCCGTCCAACGAAGATATCGCCCGGGTTGCAGTGGGTGCGCTGCTGGACCCGCACCGCCATGACGGCCGAGCCTACCGCCCGACTGGGCCGACGCTGTTAACCGGAGCAGAGATCGCCGACGCGATGGGTGAGGCACTGGGCCGACGGGTGCGCCACATCGATATCCCTCCGAAGATGTTCATGAAGGCCTTGCGCGCGAACGAAAAGCGACTCGGTTTCGACGAGTTCACCCAGTCCGGCTTGCGCCACTACCTGCCCGAGACCGCGCTGGGAACCTGGGAAGTCGGGGGCCCAACGACCCACGTCCGTGATGTCGCTGGCGTCGAACCCGAAGATTTTCTGACCATCGCACGCCGCTACGTCAACGGCCCGGATACTCGCCGTACGGCCGGCAATTTCATTCGCGAGTTCTGGAACTTCATTTTGGTCGGGCTCACGCCGGGTCACCGGCTGGATAAGTTCGACCGACTCCAGCAGCATCCCCAACCCGCGCATACCCGGCATTCAGGTGAGTCGGTCGTATGGCGGAACGAGCACACCGCATCAGCCGACGCGACGCCCGATCGGCTCGGCGTATTCGAGATCCATCCGGCATCGGTGTCGCAGAGTCGCATGCGAAGCCGACAATCGTCCTCTTAGTCGCGTGAGACTCGGCGCCCCGCACGCTAAAGCGTCAACAGGAAGACACCCGGTATCTGCATCCATGTAAGCCATGACATCGACCCCCACAGCTCGGGCCACCGCCCGGCGAGCGAACGTATAGGTCGACTCCAACGCCCTCGCCGGATCGACCTCCTGGCGGCAGCCCACTGCTCAACAACGCGGATACCACCCAGGCCGGGAAGCATTACCGGGCAGTACATGAGCAGCGTGGCAGCAACGGTTGACCGCGGCCGCCTCGACATAGCAATCGGACTTCTGAAAAGCGACAACCATAAACGACCAAACAAGGTAGACCGGCAGCGTCACGATGAGGGTGACCGCGAAGCACGCCCACGAGTACCTCGCCCCGTACCGATCCCACGCCCACTGCCAGATGCGATCCATGCCGCGAGACTAAGCGTCCGTAGCCGTCAAGCTGCGGCGTTTTCTGCCGTTCCCCTCCGGCCGTCGGCACTCCATCGCCCATTCCTCGTTGACC
>DATAZN010000667.1:0-9132 GCA_036272035.1 Mycobacterium sp.
CGGCGCGGGCGCTGTGATAGATCGCCACCACGTCACCGCCGGCGCACAGCCCGCGCTCCCCGGCCCCGGAGAGCACCACCGCGCTGATCGCGTCGTCCTGCTCCCAGGCAGTCAGGACCGCGCGCAAGCCAGAGACCATGCTCTGATTCAGCGAGTTGATCGCCTTGGGCCGGTTCAGCGTCACAAAGCCGACGCCGTTATCGACACGGCTCGCAATGTCGGCGGATTCGTCCGTCACGCGTGTGGTCTCCCCTCGGTGAAATGGTCTCGAAGAATCCCTCGTCGAATGCAGGTCGGGGCCTGACGAGCAATCTAGATCGTTACCCGCGCCGGGGCGCCCGCGGGTAAGGTTTATCTGGAGTAGTGTCGGCCGCACATTCGGGTAAATCTTCCGCTGGGAACAAGGCTGGACTACCGTTCGTTGATCACTTGTTCGCACAGCTCGAACACACAGCTCACGAGAGGAACCGACGGTGCGGGAGACTAGCAACCCGGTATTTCGCTCGCTGCCCAAGCAGCGCGGCGGATACGCGCAGTTTGGCAGTGGCGTCGCGGGAGCCGCGACACAGTACGGGCATCAGACGGACCCCTATGCCCCCTACACCGACCAGCGGGCAGGCGTTTCCCGCCCACTGACCATCGACGACGTCGTCACCAAGACCGGCATCACCCTGGCGGTGCTTTCGGTCGCCGCGGTCGTCTCCTTCTTCATGGTGGAGGCCAACCAGGCGCTGGCGACCATGTTCACCTTCGTCGGCGCCTTCGGCGGCTTTGCGCTGGTGATGATCGCGACCTTCGCGCGTAAGCAGGACAGCCCGGCCATCGTGCTGAGCTACGCCGTCCTTGAGGGTCTGTTCCTCGGTGCCTTCTCCTTCCTGCTGACCAACTTCACGGTGTCGTCCACCAGCGCCGGGGCGATGATCGGACAGGCGGTCCTGGGCACTGTCGGGGTGTTCTTCGGAATGCTCGTGGTCTACAAGACCGGCGCCATCCGAGTCACCCCGAAGTTCACCCGGATGCTCGTTGCCAGCATGTTCGGCGTGCTGGCTCTGATGCTGGGCAACCTGGTCCTGGGCATGTTCGGTGTCGGCCACGGCGAGGGTATGGGACTGCGCAGCGGCGGCCCACTGGCGATCATCTTCTCGCTGGTGTGCATCGCGATCGCAGCGTTCAGCTTCCTGATCGACTTCGACGCCGCCGACCAGATGATCCGTGCCGGGGCGCCGGAGAAGGCCGCGTGGGGTATCGCGCTGGGCCTGACCGTGACTCTGGTCTGGCTCTACATCGAGATCCTGCGCCTGCTCAGTTATCTGCAGAACGATTAGCGTTTGACACAAAAAAGCCGGCACGTGCGTAAACGTGCCGGCTTTTTTGTACTGCGCACAGGCGCCGCAGCCGGTTCGGCTTAGCTCGACAGTCCGTTCTTGATCAGGGTGTCTTGCTTTTGGCCGAGTTCGGTGACGAAATCCGGCGGCGGCAACATGTCGGTAGGGCCAACAAAGTTCAGGGTGGTGAACGCCTTGCCCTCGGTGAAGAGCAACATCATGACTCCCTTAGAGCCGTCGGGTGAGTTGCCCGAGACTGTGGTACCGCCAGTTCCCACGGCAGCCGGCGCGGGTGTTCCCTGGACGGAATCCCCCAGCTTCGCCTTGGCGGCGTCCAGCGCGCTGGCCGCCGCAGCAGGATCGCCGAGAACGAGGATGGTGTCGTGGATCTGGCGCGTTTTGTCGTCGTTGCTGAACGTCGTCTCCACCCCGGCTTGGCCATTCGGGTTCGGTGTTGCCGGGCCGGCGGTGAAGGCCATGGGCGTCTGGATGTCACTGACCTGGATCAACAGTCGGGCGTAGTCGGCGGACTGGGCTTGCGCCGAACTCGCTGTCGAGCTGTGGCTTGCGGTGGCCGCGGTGGCTGACGTCGAGGAGGCCGTCGGTGACTTCGGATTGCTGCTGCAACCGGCCGCCGAAGCTGAAGTGACGGCCACCGCGGCCGTCACTAGTGCAATTGTTTTCAGGGAAATACTCATCGCGCCGCTCCTGTTCGACCGAGTTGAACTCGGGTGCGTAGGCCACCGGGCGGCAGCTGGCAAACCGTAACCCAGTCCGGGTGATTCCACGCCCGAACCGTGCGGTTACGCCAGTCTTGACGGCAAGACAGGGGACGCGTGCTGCGGTGTCAGCTCAGCCGCTCGATGACCAACGCCATGCCCTGACCGCCGCCGACGCACATGGTCTCCAGACCGAAGGTCTTGTCGTAGGTCTGCAGGTTGTTGAGCAGCGTGGTGGCGATCCGGGCGCCGGTCATGCCGAACGGGTGGCCCAGCGCGATCGCACCGCCGGACACGTTCAGCTTGTCCTCGTCGATGCCCAGCTCACGGGCCGAGCCGAGCACCTGCACCGCGAAGGCCTCGTTGATCTCGAACAGGTCGATGTCCTTGACTGACAAACCGGCCCGCTGCAGGGCGATCTTGCTCGCCTCGATCGGGCCCAGGCCCATGATCTCTGGGGACAGGCCGCTCACGCCGGTGGAGACGATGCGGGCCAGCGGCTTGAGGCCGAGTTCCTTGGCCTTGGTGTCGCTGGTGATCACCACCGCTGCGGCGCCGTCGTTCAGCGGGCAGGCGTTACCGGCGGTCACCGTGCCGTTGGGCCGAAAGACCGGCTTGAGCTGGCTGATCTTCTCGTAGGTGGTTCCCGGTCGCGGGCCGTCGTCGGTGCTGACCGTGGTGCCGTCCGGCAGCTTGACCGGGACGATCTCGCGCTCGAAGAATCCGCTCTTGATGGCGTCCTCGGCGCGGTTCTGGCTGCGCACGCCCCAATGGTCCTGGTCTTCGCGACTGACGCCGGTCAGGATGGCGACGTTCTCGGCGGTCTGACCCATCGCGATGTAGACATCGGGGATGTTGTGGTCTTTACGAGGATCGTGCCAATCCTCGGCGCCCTCAGCGGCGGTCGCCGTGCGTTGCCCGGCCTCATCGAACAGCGGGTTCTTGGTGTCCGGCAAGGAATCCGAGCTGCCCTTGATGAACCGGGACACCGTCTCGACGCCCGCGGAGATGAACGCGTCCCCTTCGCCGGCCTTGATCGCGTGGAAGGCCATCCGGATGGTCTGCAGTGACGACGAACAGTAGCGGTTGACGGTGGTGCCCGGCAGGAAGTCGTAGCCGAGCTCGATGGCAACCACGCGGGCCATGTTGAAGCCCTGCTCGCCGCCCGGCAGGCCGCAGCCCAGGATCAGGTCGTCGATCTGGTGCGGGTTCAGCCCCTCGACCTTGTCCAGCGCGGCGCGCACCATCTGAGCGGCCAGGTCGTCGGGCCGAATGCTGACCAGCGACCCTTTCATGGCGCGCCCGATCGGCGAACGGGCAGTTGAGACAATGACGGCTTCCGGCATTTCGGCTCCATCCGTGGGGATTGGTCTGGACCCGAATCTAGCCTTGCGAGGAAGCGAGTTGCTTAGCCGGGGGCAGATACGACGATCGGTGCCGGCACCCCGGTGGTGGGTCGCCGCCACAGTCGCGAGAGCAGCCGAAGCACCAAGTTGCCGGGGCCGGCCTCGGTGCCGGACGCCGACGAGAGGGCCGGCTCGCCGGCCCAGTGGCCCAGGGCCTGGCAGAGCGCCGGCAGCAACTGGCTCGCGGCGAGCGCGTATCCGGCCGCCGACGGGTGAAACTGGTCATCGGACAGCATCAGATGCGGCGAGTGTCGAAACTCGTCGTTGACCAGCGAGGCCAGCGGCACTGGCACACCGCCGGCGGACCGGACGGCACCGGATTGTGCGCGGGCCAGCCGCAGTCCCAGGGCGCGTACCGTCCATCGCAGCGGCTGCGGGATCGCCTTGACGACACCGAAATCGGGGCAGGTGGCGACGACGACTTCCGCGCCGCTGGCTTTCAATCGTCGCACCGCCGCGCCCAGCCTGCGCGACGAGGCACCGATGCCGTTCAGCTTGGTGACATCGTTGGCGCCGATCAGGATGACGGCGGCATCGGGCGGCGGTCCGGCCACGAACATCGCGTCGACCTGCCCGGACAGTCCCTTGGACGTGGCACCGACAATCGCCTTGGTGCTCAACCGGACACGTTTACCGGTCTGCTCAGCCAATCCGCGGGCGATCAGCACGCCGGGAACTTCGTCGGCGATCCGGCAGCCGTACCCGGTTGCCGTCGAGTCACCGAAGATCATCAGGTGCAGGTCGATGTCCATCCCGCGTTGCCAGCGCTGCACCGGGCCGCCGCCCGGGGTGTACACACCGTCGGCGCGTGGCGGGACGTCCCACGACTTCGGGATGAGGCTTCGTGCCTTGGCGGCCTGGCTGATCAGCAGATTGCGCGCCCCCACATAGGCGGTGCCGGTCGATGCCAGCGCGCCCGCCGCGGCCAGCGCAGTGATCGAACCTCGCGGTGCGCGTCGTACCACGCGAACAGTTTATGTCCCGGACCGTGGTCCCTCCGGACCCCGGCTCTTGTGCCATTACGGGTCGGAGCAATCTTGGTATCGAATCAGACTCTTTGATTGTTGAAGTTCTTTAAAGTGTCAAGCTAAGTTCACGAAGTTGGCTGAGGATGCTTCTTCTGCTGCTTCGTCGACATGTCATCGCACTACAACGGCGTAGGAGTGTTGAGCATGACCGCACCGAGCAGGGTTTCGGGCGCGCCCCGGACCGAAGTTCGTGCCCGTGACGTGTTGCGGGCCCGCAGATTTCCGGTCAACGACGGCGTGCCGGTCGAGGTCGTCGAGAGCGGACCCAGCCTCCCTGGGATGATCGCGTCGCTGGCTTGTCGTCTCACGATCCGCCCCGCTTTGGGCGTGGTCAGTTACATCCCGCATGTCCCATTTCCGTTCGGCATCATCGACTTCGCGTCCCGGATGCTGCTGCCCGGGCCCGGAACCGTCCGCACCACGGTCGAGTTGCCGCACTGCACCGCCCAGCTGCTCCGTGCGCCCGGCGTGCTGCCGGCCGACGGCAAGCGACGGGTGGTGCTCTATCTGCACGGCGGCGCCTTTTTGACGTGCGGGGTGAACTCGCACAGCCGAATCGTCAACGCGCTGTCGAAGTTTGCCGACTCTCCGGTGCTGGTGGTCAACTACCGGCTCATCCCGAAGCACTCGGTCGGCCAGGCATTGGACGACTGCCACGACTCCTACCGCTGGCTGCGCCTCCGCGGATACCAGCCGGACCAGATCGTGGTGGCCGGTGATTCGGCCGGCGGTTATCTGGCTCTTGCTCTGGCGCAACGGCTTCAACAGGTACACGAAGAGCCGGCCGCACTGGTCGCGATCTCTCCGCTGCTGGAGCTGGCCAAGCAACCCAAGCAGTCGCACCCGAACATCAAGACCGATGCGATGTTCCCAGCCAAGGCATTCGACGCGTTGTTGACGCTGGTCGCCAAGGCTGCCCGCAAGCACGTCGTCGACGGCAAGCCGGAACAGCTTTACGAGCCGCTCGACCACGTCGAGCCCGGATTGCCCCGGACGCTGATCCACGTGTCCGGGTCAGAGGTACTGCTGCATGACGCCCGCGCGGCGGCCCGCGCACTCGCCGCGGCCGGAGTGCCGACCGAGGTGCGGGTCTGGCCGGGCCAGATTCACGACTTCCAGCTCGGTGCGCCGCTGATTCCCGAGGCGACCCGGTCGCTGCGGCAGATCGGCGAGTACATCCGCGAGGCCACCGGCTAGGCGCAGGCTGATTCGCCCGGCCGAGCCGCTGGGCGGGCCGCGTCGTCACCGGACAGCCGCTGCGCGCGGCCGAGCAGCACCTGAGACGATCTACTCATGCGGATCGCGCGACACATCAGTGAAATCATCGGAAACACTCCACTGGTTCAGCTGAACTCGGTCGTGCCACCGGGCTCGGGCCGGGTCGTCGCCAAAGTCGAGTACCTCAATCCCGGGCTGAGTAGCAAAGATCGGATCGCGGTGAAGATGATCGATGCCGCCGAGGCCAGCGGAGAGCTCAAACCGGGCGGCACCATCGTCGAACCGACGTCAGGCAATACCGGTGTCGGCCTGGCTCTGGTCGCCCAGCACCGCGGCTACCACTGTGTGTTCGTCTGCCCGGACAAGGTCAGTGAGGACAAGCAGAACGTGCTGCGGGCCTACGGCGCCGAGGTGGTGGTGTGCCCGACGGCGGTGCCGCCCGAACACCCCAACAGCTATTACAGCGTCTCTGACCGGTTGGTCAGTGAGATCGACGGCGCCTGGAAGCCTGACCAGTACTCCAACCCGCAGGGCCCGGCCAGCCACTACGAGACCACTGGTCCGGAGATCTGGGCCGACACCGACGGTCAGGTCACCCATTTCGTCGCCGGGATCGGAACCGGCGGGACGATCACCGGCGCCGGCCGCTATCTCAAAGATGCCTCCGGCGGGAAGGTGCGCGTCGTCGGCGCCGACCCAGAGGGGTCGGTGTATTCCGGCGGCACCGGCCGCCCCTATCTAGTCGAGGGGGTCGGCGAGGATTTCTGGCCCTCGGCCTACGACCCGGCGGTGCCCGACCAAATCATCGCGGTGACCGACTCCGACTCGTTCAACATGACCAGACGGCTGGCCCGCGAGGAGGCCATGCTCGTCGGCGGCTCGTGCGGCATGGCGGTAGTGGCGGCGCTGAAAGTCGCCGAGCAAGCCGGGCCCGACGCCCTGGTCGTCGTGTTGCTGCCCGACGGCGGTCGCGGATACTTGTCGAAGATCTTCAACGATGCCTGGATGTCGTCGTACGGCTTCCTGCGCACCCGGCTGGACGGCTCGATCGAGCAGCCCACGGTCGGCGACGTGCTGCGGGGTAAGTCGGGCCACCTGCCCGACCTGGTGCACACCCATCCGTCGGAGACCGTGCGTGACGCGATCAGCATTCTGCGCGAGTATGGGGTGTCGCAGATGCCCGTCGTCGGCGCCGAGCCGCCGGTGATGGCCGGTGAAGTGGCCGGCAGTGTCTCTGAGCGCGAACTACTTTCAGCCGTCTTCGAAGGTCGCGCCAGCCTGGCCGACGCCGTCGGGATGCATATGAGCCCGCCGCTGCCCATCATCGGCGCCGGCGAACAGGTCGGCTCGCTGGCCAAGACGCTGCGCGACTTGGACGCCGTGATGGTCGTCGAGGAAGGCAAACCCGTTGGCGTCATCACCCGGTACGACTTGTTGGGTTTCCTGTCCGACGGCGCGCTACGCAAGTAGCCGGACCGGTTTCAGGCAAATAACTTCGGGTAGCAAATCACTGTGCAAAGGGAAAGCCGTTCATGACCGAACAACCGCCGTCGTCGTCGTTCCCGCCGCCCCCGCTTCCGGGGAGCGGTAACTACCCACCGCCACCGCCGCCGTCGGGCGGGTACGTGCCGCCGCCACCGGGACCGATACTGCGCGGCTTGACCAAAGAGGATTACGCTCCGTGGCTCACCCGGGTCGCGGCCTACCTCATCGACCAACTGCCGCTGCTGCTGATCCTCGGCGTCGGTTGGCTGGTGCTGCAGAACTCCGCAGACAGCGCCTGCCTGACCGACATCACCCCGAGCGCAGTCGATCAAATCTGCACGATCGGATATTCGGCGCTCGGCATGACGGTCATGTGGGGTGCGGTACTGGTTGGGCTGGCCTACTTCGTCTGGAACTACGGCTACCGCCAGGGCACCACCGGATCGAGCATCGGCAAGTCGTTGCTGAAATTCAAAGTCGTCAGCGAAAACACCGGGAAGCCCATCGGTTTCGGCTTATCGGTGCTGCGCCAGATCGCTCACGTTGTTGACGCGGTGATCCTCCACATCGGCTACCTGTTCCCGCTTTGGACCGCCAAGCGGCAGACGCTGGCCGACAAGATTATGGCCACGGTGTGCCTGCCGGTAGACCGGTAAACCGCGAACTTCGGCTTATGGGTGCGTCCCTATATGGCAATTTGTGAGCGTCGCGGGGTCGCAATAAAGCCCCGTTAACGGTGGGGGCGGCGGTGGCGGCGCATCGCCCTCCCAGATGGTCCGGGCGACGTTGCCCCCTCCTCCGACGTACCAATACGTGTGACACACATTCGCATCCCAGCGAACCGGATCCACCCGCAGGTTGCCGGTCTGCACCGGGGGATCTCCGGGGCACCAGCGACAGGGACCTTCCGGGTGGTCTGGGGGACAACCCGGCCACGACTGCGGCGCCGGACCGGGACGGGCGCGGGCCGCACCCAGATCGGCTACCCCCGCGACACCACCCCACAGCAACGCAGCCGACGCCAGCCCTACAAGCATTCGCCTCATAGCCCGTCATTGTGGTCGCCGGCAGCCCCCGTGTGCATGGGGAGATTTGCCTATTTTTGGTCTGAGATCACGGGCGCCACGGCGGGATCGGGCAGAAGTTGTGCCCCGATAGCGGTGACCTGATTTACGACGGTCGGCGCGCCCGGGTCGACGTCATCGCGATGACTAGGCTGTTCGTCGATGAGCGACCACGGAGATTTCGCAAAAGCCGGTCTGGCGACCAAGGCCATTCACGCCGGCTACCGGCCCGACCCGGCGACCGGCGCGGTCAATACCCCGATCTACGCCAGCAGCACCTTCGCTCAGGACGGCGTCGGTGGTCTGCGTGGCGGATTCGAATACGCCCGGACCGGCAACCCGACCAGGGCCGCGCTGGAAAGCGCGCTGGCCGCCGTCGAAGAGGGCCGCTTCGGACGGGCATTCGGCTCCGGTATGGCGGCCGGCGACTGCGTCCTGCGTGCGCTGCTGCGCCCCGGTGATCACGTGGTTATCCCCGACGACGCCTACGGCGGAACGTTCCGGCTGATCGACAAGGTCTTCACCCAGTGGGGTGTGCAGCACACCCCGGTGGCGTTGTCCGATGTCGACGCGGTCCGCGCTGCGATCACCCCGCAGACCCGGCTGATCTGGGTGGAAACGCCCACCAACCCGCTGCTGTCGATCGTCGACATCGCCGCAATCGCCGAGCTCGGCGCGGAGCACTCGGCGAAAGTGCTGGTGGACAACACTTTTGCCTCGCCGGCGTTACAACAGCCGTTGACGCTCGGCGCCGACATCGTGCTGCACTCGACGACGAAATACATCGGCGGGCACTCCGATGTGGTGGGCGGCGCCCTGGTCACCAACGACGAAGAGTCGGACGCGGCATTCGCGTTCCTGCAGAACGGGGCCGGCGCGGTGCCGGG
>DATAZN010000668.1:0-3284 GCA_036272035.1 Mycobacterium sp.
ATAAATCTCGGCGATCTCGATCGAGCCGGCATCGCCGCCCGTCGCGGCCTTGGCCGACGCCTCCGTCGACGGTGACGTGGTCAAGTCGCGGGCACCGAGGACCGGGGTCTCGATCCGGTGCTCGATACCGGTGATCCACGCCGGGTTCTTGCGCAGCTCGCGAGCCCGGTCGCCGGCGGCCAGCACGATCGCGGCGGCGCCGTCGGTGATCGGCGCAATGTCATGGCGCCGAAGCGGATCCGCGAAGTACGGCCGGGCCAGCAACTCGTCGATGCTCTTGGCCGGCTTCTCCGAGTCGGTGCGCTCGGAAACGGCGAACGCGTCCAGAGCCACCTGGGCCATCTGCTCGGCCGTCCACTTGCCGGCGTCCAGGCCGAAGCGGGCTTGCAGCCCCGCCATCGACACCGAATCCGGCCACAGCGGCGCGACCGTGTACGGATCGGTCTGCATCGCGAGCACCCGGCGCAGCGTGCCAGCCGATGACTTGCCGAAGCCGTAGACCAGCGCGGTGTCCACCTCACCGGTCAGCAGCTTGATGTAGGCCTCGTATAGCGCCCACGCGGCGTCCATCTCGACGTGCGACTCGTTGATCGGCGGCACCGCACCGATCGAGTCGATCGCCGAGATGAACGAGAATGCTCGTCCGGCAAGGTAATCCGATGAGCCGGAGCACCAGAAGCCGATGTCGGTCTGCTCGAGGCCGAGCTCTTCGTACAGCGAGTGGAAACATGGCATCAGCATTTCGACGCCGTTGGTGGTGCCGTCGGTGCGGCGCACATGCGGCGCATGGGCGAATCCGACGACAGCTACATCGCGAAAAGTCACGTCGCTCCCTTTACAGGTGGTGCTTGTAGGTGTCGTACTCGGCGTCGGGTTCGCCGGTCGGCTTGAAGTATTCGATGTTGTCGATGCCCAGGCCCCATTCCTCGCGGGGCTTCCACACCGCCTCGACCCGCATGCCCATCCGCACCTCGGTCGCGTCGATCTCCTGAATCAGATGCAGGAACGCAATATCCGCGCCGTCGAGCAAGACGTAAGCCGCCACATACGGCGGCTTGATGCGCTGCCCGGCGAACGGGATGTTGATGATTGCGAACGTCGTCACCGTGCCCGTGTCCGGCAACTCGATGAAGTTGTCGAGCTCCAGGCCGGTTGCCGGGTCGGCTTCCTTCGGCGGGAAGTACACCTTCCCACTCTCGCCGGTGCGGGCGCCAAGCAGCTTGCCCTCCTCCAGCGCACGCAGGAACGCGGTCTCGGGAAGTGAAGCGGTGTGCTGGATTTCGACGCTGCTCGGTGCCACCTGGACCGTCACCGGCTCGCGGTCATCGGTCTTTTCAGAGACCGGCTCGGCCTCGTCACCCAGCGCGAAGTAGGCGATGTCGGTGATCGCGCCAACCGGCGAGTCGACCCAGTGCACGTGTACCCGCGCACCGGTGCTGATCGCGTCGGACGATCCGGCGTCCACCGCGTGCAGCAGGGGGACGTCGGCGCCGTCGAGTTTGATCAACGCCCAGGCGAACGGCCGGTCCAGCGGTTGTCCCTCGAGGGGCTCGGGCTGCCAGGTCCACGAGAGGACGGTCCCGACGCTGGCCACCGGCACGACTTCGGTCAACTGCTCGTAGGTCACCGGGTCGAATTCGGCGGGCGGGACGTAGACCCGGCCATCCGAGCCTCGGACGCCGACGATACGTCGCTCACGCAGCGCGGTGAAGAACTGACTGAGGGTGGGGCCGACTGAACGGGTGTAGTCGAAGGACAGCCGCAGAGGCGCCGATAGCGGCTTCTGATGGGTATCGATCTGCACCGGGCTGCTTTGGCTGGTGGTCACAGTGTCGAGTAGAACAGGTTCTAAGAATGGATTCAAGATAGGGTCGAGACCTGCAAGGAAGGCGGACGCATGAAGCTCGGACTCCAGCTGGGATATTGGGGCGCTCAGCCGCCCGACAACCACGCCGAACTCGTGGCCGCGGCCGAGAACGCGGACTTCGAGGCGGTGTTCACCGCCGAAGCGTGGGGTTCGGATGCCTACACACCGCTGGCCTGGTGGGGCTCGTCCACGCACCGGCTGCGGCTGGGCACATCCGTCGTGCAGCTGTCCGCGCGCACCCCGACCGCCTGCGCGATGGCCGCGCTGACCCTCGATCACCTCTGCGGTGGCCGGCACATTCTCGGGCTCGGCGTCTCAGGCCCGCAGGTGGTGGAGGGCTGGTACGGCCAGGCGTTTCCCAAGCCGCTGGCCCGGACCCGCGAATACGTCGACATCATTCGGCAGGTGTGGGCCCGCGAGAAGCCGGTGACGAGCGACGGCCCGCACTACCCGCTGCCGTTGAAGAGTGAGCGCGCAACCGGTCTGGGCAAACCGCTCAAGCCGATCACCCATCCGCTGCGCTCCGACATCCCGATCATGCTGGGCGCCGAGGGGCCGAAGAACGTGGCGCTGGCCGCCGAAATCTGCGATGGCTGGCTGCCGATCTTCTACACGCCTCGGATGGCCGACACCTACAACGAATGGCTGGACGAGGGCTTCGCCCGCCCGGGTGCGCGCCGCAGCCGCGAGGACTTCGAGATCTGCGCGACGGCCAACATCGTCATCACCGAGGACCGCTCCGCCGCGTTCGCGGCGATGAAGCCCTACATCGCGCTCTACATGGGCGGGATGGGCGCCGAAGACACCAACTTCCACGCCGACGTGTACCGCCGGATGGGCTACGCCGAGGTGGTCGACGAGGTCACCGCGCTGTTTCGCAGCAATCAGAAAGAACGAGCCGCCGAAATCATCCCCGACGAGGTCATCGACGATGCCGCGATCGTCGGCGACGTCGACTACGTGCGTAAGCAGATCAAGGCCTGGGAGGCCTCAGGCGTCACCATGATGGTGGTGTCCGGCCGCAGTACAGAGCAGGTCCAGGAGTTGGCCGGCCTGATCTGACCCGGTCCTTGCGGTCAGTTAGAACACGTTCTAGATTGGGCCGGATGACAACCTCGCAGCACCTCATCGCGGGCACGGTACTCACGATGCCGGTGCAGATCCGCAAGGCAAACCAGCACATGGCGATGTTCTCCGTCGATGCCGATGCCGCACAGAGGATGATCGATTACAGCGGCCTGCGAGTCTGCCGCTACTTGCCCGGGCGCGCGGTCGTAATCCTGATGTTGATGCACGACATCGACGGGGACCTGGGCACGTACTACGAATTCGGCACCAGCGTGATGGTGAACCCGCCGGGGTCGAACGCGAGCGGACCCCGCGCCTTGGGGTCGGCCGGCGCCTTCATCCACCACCT
>DATAZN010000669.1:0-3053 GCA_036272035.1 Mycobacterium sp.
GTTCCGCATTCGGGACGGCCTCCGGGAGAGTTTCGGTGTCGATCCCGCGACGGGTAAGCGGCGCGGACTGCGAACGGCGTTGCGCGAACTCAAGACCGGAGACCTGGCACGGGCCTGATCTCCACTAGCGTTCGGAAACAACCCTGGTGGCCGGGCGCGCCGCGGTGACTTCAATCTCGACTCGAATGTTGGGCCACACCAGAGCCGGGATCACGCCAAGCATGAACACGGGTTGGTGGGTGATCACCGACGAGCGCACCGCGGCGTAGGCGGGGATATCGGCGGCATCGGTCAGCCACTGCCGCACGCTGACTATGTCGCCGAGTGTCGCGCCTGCCCGAGTCAGCGCTTCCTCGACATTGCGCCAGGCTTGGGCGGCTTCTTCGCTGAAGTCCTCGGGCAGTGTGCCGTCAGGGCGCAGTCCTGGGGTGCCCGACGTATGGATCAGCTCGACACCTGTTGGGATGCGCACCGCGTCGGCGTAGTTGCCGATGTGGCCGGCAACACCGGTCAAGATCGACTCGAACTGCGTAGTCAACGGCCCTGTCCTTAGGTCTTGTCCCGACCCGCCGGCAACTGGCACCTACCTACGGGCTGTGTCGATCGCGTCTGCCAGCAACCACAGCGCCAATCCCAACAGCGCGATGTCCTTCATCAAGAACTCCCCGGTCGCCGACAACACCGGAAAGCCGCCGGCAGACGCTTCTCCGATGCCAGGCGTGGTGACCATGAAACTCAAGGTTCCTACGAAGAAGGCCGTTGCGAGGATGCCGCCTACCACCGATGCTTTCGGAAACCACGGCTTGAGGGCCAGCAGCGCTGCAGTAGTCAATTCGGCTGTTCCGAGGAGCCGACCGAATGCATCAACGGACATCACATGATAAACCCAACTCAAGAAGGGACTGTTGGCTGGCAGTGGCGAAATCCCTTGGGCTTCATAGTGAGTGAACTTCATGGCGCCGAACCAAGCGATGACAATCACCAAACCGTACCGAGCGACAACAGCCGCGACGCCCGTCGTTCGATGATGTCCCGACCCCGCTGCCTGGACGCCTGCGACTTCATCGTGCGACATACGGTCTCCGTTCTGTTTGCTGCTCGCCGCCGCGACCGCGTCCGACTCATGCGCTCGAAAACGCGGTCCAAGCTTCAGTTGTCGCGGTCAGATCAATGCCACTATCTCCGATCGCGGGGTGACTTGTCCTCATCCGCCAAAGCAATTCACCCGGGTGAGGTCGTCAAAGGAGGCCGAGGTTTCGCGCTCGGGCGAGCGCGGTGCTGCGGTCGTCAGCGTCGAGCTTGCGGTACAGCGAACGCTGATGGGTTTTCACCGTGTTGATCGACACGAACAGGTGCTCGGCGATCTCTCGCCGAGACCACTGGGTGGCGAGCAGACGAAGGATCTCGAACTCCTTGGGAGTCAAGCCTTCCCGGTCCGCGCTCTTTACGCTGCGCGTAGCAATCGCAATGCCGATGCTGCGTTCAGCCGCGGCCAGCAGCGCCGGCAGGACGCCGGGGTCCGCGCAACCGCGCACCAATTGCTCAACCTCCTCGAGGTTGGCCGTCGCGGTTTGGTGGTCGCCGATGCGCTCGAGGATGTCCGCTCTGATCAGCAGCGCCTTGGCGAGTTCGGGAATTGCGCCGTCTCGGCGGGCCAACATGATGGCCATGGCGGCCGCGAATGCGGCAGCGGCCCCGTTGCCGCGCGCGTCGAGGATGGTCGCGGCGGCAAGCGACAGCTTCCCGTCCACATAATGCTCGGCCTCCCCCAGATCGCGGCCACTGCCGGAAGCCCGGCGGATGTAAAGCTCGGCGTCTGCGTGCCGACCGTGTTCGGCCGAGATCATCGCCAGATAACCCAGCGCATAGGTGCGTGCGCGACGATCTCCGGCTTTGTCGGCTATCTGCACGGCCTGCTGAAAAGCGGCTTGTGCCTCGTGACTGTTGCCCGAAAAAAGCGACGCAGACCCGTGAACGCAATGAGCGCCAGATCGGGCCAGCGGCGCCTCGCCCAAACTAAGAGTGACCGCTCGGCGAGCCGTCGCAAGAGCCCCGCCGATGTCGCCGGTCTTGAACAAGTGGAACGCGCGTAAGACCACAACTTGAGCAGCGGTGCCGCCACCATCTGTGGTGTCGTGCGCGGGCGTGGCCTCGACTTTCTCGATCCACGAGGCGGCCTCATCGAGTTGTCCCACCTGCAGGGCTATCCAGGCCCGGGCCACGCTCAGCCGCGGATCCTGCAAAACAGTCTCGTCGGGAAGGAGATCGAGGCAGGCGGAGACTGTCGATAGCCCGCCTCCGTTGAACTCGTCGGCCCAGTCCGCCGCGATGAGATCCGCACTTTTGGCGATGTCGCCTGCAGCCAGTAGGTGGCGCAGCGCTTCGTCGATAAGACCCTCGCCCTCAAACCAGGTCGCGGCCCGTCGGTGCAGATCCCGAATGCGATCGGGCTCGGTGCGACGCAATTCGGCGCGCAACAATTCGCCGAAGAGGTGGTGATAGCGATACCAGCGACGCGACACGTCCAGCGGCACCAGAAACATGTTCTCGCGATCGACTTCCTCCAAGACGGAGGCCGAATCGGAAGCTTCCAGCACCGCGTCGCACAGCTCACCACTCAGCCTTCCCAATACGGAGCTGCGCAGCAGAAAGCTGACCAGATTCGGCGGCTGTCCGTCGAGCACCTCGGCCATCAAGTAGTCGACAATATGACGGTTGTCGCCCGCGAACGTCTCGATAAACGCCGCAGCATCAGAACGCCCTGCCAGCGACAAAGCGGCCAGGTACAGTCCGGCAGCCCACCCTTCGGTGCGTTGGCATAAGAGTTCAATGTCGGGGTCGGCCAAGTCCAACCCCAAGACATCGTTGAGCAGACGGCCCGCGTCGGCCGCCGCGAACCGTAAATCGTCAGTTCGCACCTCGGCAAGATCGCCGCTGGCCCGTAGCCGAGCCAACGGCAGCACGGGATCCGAGCGGGTGGCCAGCACCAGGTGAAGATTTGGCGGCATGCGACTTATGAAGAAAGCCATCTGCTCATGGACGGCGCGGGTGGT